>NZ_JBEOWI010000030.1:0-104656 GCF_040296005.1 Kitasatospora sp. NPDC002551
CCCCCGCCGATCGGGCGCAGCCCGATCGGCGGGGGTGGCGGGCGCAGCGTGCGCGTGGGTGGTTGTGGGTCAACTCCGTGCTTCGCTGCGGAGTTGGGCGGATGTCAGGGTGGGCCCTTCGGCCCTTGGCGGGGTGCCGTGGGGTTCGGGCTTCGCCCGGGCCGACTGGAGCGGCGGGCTGGGCGCTTCGCGCCTTGGGAGGGGGGTGGCCAGGTGGCGGGGTCACTCGTTGGGGTGGTGCGGGGGCGGGCTTCGCCCGTTCCAGTGAATCAAAGACAGTAGCCCGCTAGACTCTGGATTGTTGGACAGGCACCGTTGCCCTCGACCTTGCAGGATCGGCCGGGTTCTGCGCCTCGCTAAAAGGCTCCGGCTGTGACTCCAGAATGGATGGTGAATGCTGTGATCGTGCGAGACGCTGACGGTATTGAGCTGCCGGCCCCCGAAAAGGCGGCGCCGGTCGATCTGTGGCGGGTGCTGCGGATGTTCCCGGGCATCGCCGACGACATGGAGCAGGAGCCGCACAGCTTCGCCGTCGCCGGGCCCCTGCTGATCGCCCAGTACGAGCGGCTCTCCGAGCTCAGCCAGTGGGTGACTTCCTGCGTCCATGTCCTGCACGACAAGCTGGCCGACGACCTGCATGACGGCCGGGGCCCCTGGACGCCCGAAGGCTGAGCTGCCACCACGGGAAACAGGCTGATTCCCGGTGATGGCCTTCCCGAAAAGGCCGTGGCGACTTTCCTGCCGCATCGCATGAATTCCGGAAATGGAGACAGTAGTAATGGCGAAGAAAATGCGCCTGAATCAGGAAGAGGCGTGCGATGCTTCAGTACGACTTCTGACGCCTCCGGCGTCGGGTCTGCTGCCGCCGGAGGGGCTGCGGTGCCAGATCCGGGCGGCGACGGGCTCGGGGAAGTCGCTCACGGCCGTGCACGTCGCCGGGCGGCTGCGCTCGGAGCGGACGCTGGTGCTGGTGCCGTCGCTGCCGCTGCTGGAGCAGACGGTGGGGGTCTGGAAGCGCGAGGGACACGGCGGGCGGATGGTGGGGCTCTGCTCCCTCAAGGGCAGCGAGCAGCCCGGCATCCCGTGCACCACCGATCCGGCGGAGCTGATCCGCTGGACGGCCGGCCCCGAGCGGGTCACCGTGTTCGCCACCTACGCGAGCCTGGGACTGGGGCACCTGGAGAAGGCGCAGCAGGCGGGCTTGGAGCCGTTCTCGCTCGCGGTGGTCGATGAGGCCCACCGGGTCAGTGGTCAGGCTGGGAAGCCGTGGGCGGCGATTCTGGACAACGCCCGGATCGGCTGTGACCGTCGGCTGTTCATGACGGCCACTCCCCGGTTGTGGGCGGTCAAGGAGCGGGACCGGGAGCGGGTGGCGGCGGCCGGGATGGAGTCGGCCGAGCTGATCGCGAGCATGGACGACGAGAGCCTGTCCGGCTTCGGGCCGATCGCTCACGACTACCCGCTCGGGCAGGCGATCTCGGACGGGGTGATCGCCCCGTACCGGATCGTCTGCGTCGACGTCTCCGACCCCGCCCTCCAGGGCCTGGAGCAGCGTGGTGCGAGCGAGATGTCGGTGGAGTACCGGGGCGCCCGTCTGGCGGCCCTGCAGACGGCTCTGCTGACCGCCGCAGCCGAGTGGGACCTCGCGCGGGTCTTGTCGTTCCACCACATGGTGGCGGAGGCGCGGGCGCTCAGCACTGGCCTGCCCGAGGTGGCGAAGGTGCTGTGGGAGCAGGATCCTGCTTTGCACCCGGCGCCGGAGCTGATCGGCACGAGCTGGCTGGAGTCCGAGCACACCGTCGCCGAGCGCCGGAAGACCCTCGGCGATTTCTCCTCGCTGCTCGCCGAGGACGGGCTGCGGCTGCTGCGCTACGTGCTCTCCTCGGTCAAGGTCTTGAGCGAGGGGGTGGACACCTTCGACTGCGACTCGGTGTTCTTCGCCGACGTGCGCGGTTCCATGGTCGACCTGGTCCAGGCCGTCGGCCGGGCCCTGCGCATGAAGCCGGGCAGCGGGAAGGTGGCCACCATCGTCGTCCCGGTCATCCTGGGGCCCGGGGAGAGCGGGGAGCAGCTGCTGTCGTCGCGGGCGTTCGACGGGCTGGCGAAGCTGCTGATGGCCCTGCGCTCGCACGACGCGGCCGCCGTCGAGCGCCTGGCCCTGCCCCAGTCCGAGACCCGGCCCCCCAGGGAGCCCCGGCACGCCGGCGACCCCGGCGAGCGGCGCTCCGTCCAGGCCGGGGAGCAGTTGCTCCAGTTCTCCACCCAGCGCGACCCTGCGGTCATCGCCGCGTTCGTCCGCACCCGGGTCCTGGAGCCCGAGCGGGAAGAGTTCCGGCGCGGGCTGGAGGAGCTGCTCGCCTACAAGACGGCGTTCGGGGACGTGAAGGTGCCCTACGCCTACACCGCGCCGTCCGGGCACCGGCTGGGCTCGTGGGTGGCCGACCAGCGCCGCTACAAGGCCGCCGGCGTTCTGGACGCCGAGCGCGTGAAGGAACTAGACAGGCTCGGCATGGTGTGGTCGGCGTTCGACTCCGCCTTCACCGACAACCTGGTCGCGGTCGCCGGCTACGCCGCCGAGCACGGCCACGCCTGCCCGCCCGCGGACGCCGTGTGGGGCGGGCGCCCGGTCGGGACCATCATGAAGAACCTGCGCACCGCCCAACGCCGCACCGAGGCGCTGGAACGCCGAGCGGAGGCCGGCGAGACCGGACTGGACTGGACCGGCGCGCTGTCCGCCGAGCGGAAGGCCGCACTCGACGAGATCGACCCCGGGTGGTGCCCGTCCTGGCCGGTGGACTGGCGGCGGTGCTTCATCCTCGCCCGGCGCCACCTCCAGGCCGGCGGAACACTCGCCGGGGCCGAGCCGGGCAGCATCGTCGTCCAGGGCGAAGACCTCGCCGGATGGGCCCACGCCCAGCAGGCCGCCTGGGACAAGCTCGTCCCGGCGCAGCAGTGGGCGCTGGAGCACGTCCTCGGACTCGAGCCCCTCGCGCCGGAGGAGAAGCCGGCCCCGAAGGTGAGCCACACGGAGAAGGAGCAGCGCAACCTCGCGGCCGCCGCGCAGTTCCGGGAGCGGGAGGGGCACCTGAACGTGCCGCGCAAGCACAAGGAGACGCTGCTCCTGGCCGGCGGTGAGGACGGCACGTCGACGGAGATCGTCGTGGCCCTGGGGCTCTTCGTGGCCAACAGCCGCCTGCGGCGGGCCACCATCCCGGCCGAGCGGGCCGCCCGGCTGACCGAGCTGGGGATGCGCTGGGAGTAGGCCGGACCGTTCGGGGGTGCAACGCGCACGCTGCAACACGGGGCGGGTCGCCGTCCGGCGGGGCGAAGAGCCAGGTCAGGGGTGCAACGCGAAATCTCGTGTTGCACCCCTGTGTTGCATCAGCCGACAGCCCACGGGGCGGCTGCGGGCCCGTGGAGGCTGGGGGTGCGAGTCCGCGGTCAGTCGGCGGAGGCGGGCTCCGGCGCGGACTGTTGCTGGGGTAGGGACAGGTTGTCGGGTCCGGCCTGCGCGGTCCACGCCGCGAGCCAAGCGCGGAGTTCCTCTTTGGTGTAGTGGTGCGTTCCCGTCTTGTCCTGCACGCCCTCGGGGAAGGGGATGCCCCGCCGGTGCGAGCGGGAACGGTATGTCCTGGTGGTGCTCGCCTTCCAGGGCAGCAGACCCTGATTCCACGCCTGCTGGAGGGTGTACCTCTCGAGGCCGTCCGGCCAGCCCTGCTCACCGGGAGGTTCCGGAGCGGGCCGGACCGGTGGGACGACCGGACTCGGGCCGCAGACGTGGGGACGCTCCTGGGCAAGCAGGGGCTGGAGCCCTGCCAGCACCCGGGCCAGGGACGCGCCCGGCACCCCTGCAGCGGCGGCCTGGGCGGTCAGCTCCACCACATGGGCGTCGGTCAGGCGCACCGCCGTGATCGCCTGGTTCCGGGCTTCGACGGCTTCGTTCAGCGCCTTGAGGTGAGATGTCCATTCCATGTCCCTGCCCAACGACCCGGGCCCGCCCGAGGTACCGCCCACCACCGCCAGCCGGGCCGAGAGGTGGTGGGCGACCAGCAGCTCCCGCTGGGTCGGCGCGGGCAGCACCGCGGCCGCAGCTGCTTCTCCACCCGGCCGCTGACGCACTGCGGGCACTCCAGCCGGTCCGAGCCGGCCTTCCCGGTCAGCGTCGCTTCGGGTACTTCTGGGCGTGGATCAGGCGGATCTGCCACCAGGGATCGCTCGGTGTCTCCTTCTTGGCCTCGGGCAGAGCCGTCTCCGCCTCCTCCGCGCCCTTCCAGGGCTGCCCGCGCCCCGCGCCGCCCCACCCACGCGCGGCCGGCACCAGCCGGACGCCGAAGAAGAAAGAGCCCGCCGCAGGCGCCGAACCCGAACGACAACGACAACTGCCAACTACCAAGACCAAAAGAAGAAGAAGAGAGGGTTGTCGGGGTGGTGAGCTTCACCTTGACGCCCCCTCACCACCACCCCTGACCTGCGACTTCTATCGAATGCGGGGCGCAGCGGGCGGGTGGGTCGGCCTCGGGTTGGCGCACCGGTTCTCACCACCTGTTGTCGGGCCGGTTGGTGCGCCCGTTGTCGGATCGTGATCGCTGGGGCCCTTGGCGGTGAGAAATCCGGTGAGAAGCGTGGGCTTTCCTGCGGGTGTTCCGCCGCCACCCGGGCGGCGGGCGCCGGCATTCGAGGAGCCCCGTGATGGCTGTGCCGCCCGAGATCGACCACGCCGTGGTCGCCGCGCTGTTCCAGTTCCGGATGGCCACGGCCGAGCAGCTGCGCGTCCTGCACACCCCCGGCAGCGGGCCGGAGCTGATGCGTCGGCGCCTTCGCCGGCTGAAGGAGGAGGGCCTGGTCGAGGACGTCGTTCTCCCGCAGGCCGGGAAGCTGCGGGCCTGGTACCTGACCGGGCGGGGCGCGCGGATCGCCGCCCGCTTCCCGGAGCTGGAAGGCGTGGCCTCGCCGCCGCTGCCGGAGGACAAGACCGAGGCGCGGCTGCGGGTCGGGCACATCCTGGCCGTCACCCGCACCCAGGCCGCCTTCGTCGCCGGCGCCCGCACGGTCGGCGACGAGTGCCGGCCGCTGGACTTCCTGCCAGAGGTCTACCACCGCTACGGCGAGGGCCCGGGCGGCGCCGTCATCCCCGACGGCCTGCTGCACTACACGACCGGCGGACCGAACCGGGCGCTGCACCGGGCCTTCGTCGAGGTCGACCGCGGCACCATGGCCAGCGAGAAGCTCGCCGCCAAGCTGATCGGCTACGCCCGCTTCCACGACCACCGCCCGATCCCGCCGCACCTGAGGCGCACCTCGCACGCCCTGAGCATCCTGCCGGCCTGGCAGCAGCACTACACCGTCTTCCCGCGGCTGCTGTTCGTCCTCGCCGACACCGGCGAGCGCGCCGCCCGGCAACGCATCCGCGACCTCCAGGCCATCGCCGCCGGCCACCCTCTCGTCGCCCGGATGCTGACGGGCGTGAAGGCCGGCGCGGCCCGGCTGGACGACCTCGAGGAACACGGCCCGGGCGCCGCCGTGTGGCATTCGCTCGCCGACCACACACGGCCCCGGTGCGGGGCCTGGGAGCTGTAGGGCGCGCGGTTCTCCGGGTTCCCGGCCCCGCCATCAAGGTATGCGGCCGCTCCATCAAGGTGTCCGAAGCGGTCGTCAAGGGAATCCACCAACCTTGGCGGATTCCTTGACGACCGGCCGTTACGTGATCGTTGCGGCCAAAGGAGCTGTTCACCAAGGTATCCACCAAGGAACGCGGGGTTCCCTACGGCGACCGCGCGCGGCACCGGGCTGCGCGCCGAGCCGAAAGGAGCACATCGCGATGACTTCGTCCAGGACGAGGGCGAGGAGCGGGGCGGAGCCGGACAGCGAGACGCGGGAGGTGGAGATCACCTGGGCGGTGCTCGCCGCGCTGTTCCAGTTCCGCATCGCCACCGCCGAGCAGCTGCGCCGGCTGACCGCGCCGGACGCGGGGGTCGAGAAGATGCGGGCGCGGCTGCGCCGACTGCGGGCGGAGGGCCTGGCCGCGGAGCTGGTGCTGCCGCAGTCCGGGCGGACCAGGGGCTGGTTCCTGACCGAACACGGCGCTCGGATCGCCGGCGCCTTCCCCGAGCTGGCGGACATCCCCGCCCCGCGCACCCCCGGGGACGAGACCGCGTTCAAGTACACGGTGTGGCACCAGCTCGCCGTCGTGCGCACCCACCTCGCGTTCCTCACCGACGCCCGCGAGCGCGGGGACGCCTACGGGCCGTTCGACTTCGTACCGGAGGTCACCCACCGCTTCGCCGAGGGCAAGGAGGGCACGGTGCGCCCGGACGGCCTGGTCCACTACACCCGCCACACCACCAACGGACTGGTCAACAACACGGCGTTCGTCGAGCTGGACCGCGGCACGATGGGCGGGGTGCGGCTGGCGGCGAAGCTGCACGCCTACGCCCGCTACTGGTCGACCGCGCCGCTGCCGGCCGGGATGCGGGCGGGCACCATCGAGGCCGTGCAGGGCGGGCGCCGGCCGCTGTGGGAGCGCCGCTACATGGCCTTCCCGCGGCTGCTGTTCGTCCTCACCGGCACCGGCGACACCGGCTTCGGCAACCGCTGCCGGCAGCTGGAGCTCACCGCCCGCAGCCACCAGGTCGCCCGGATGCTGCAGAGCGTCCCGGCCGGGGTCGCCAGTCTGGAGGACCTGGAGGCCGACGGCCCGGGCGCCGACAACTGGTGGCCGCTCACCGACCTCGACAGCGGCCCCGTGCCCTGGTGGGAACTCACCGGCACCAAGCCCGACCAGCGCTGACAACCACGCCATCTTGATGCCCGCCCCAGGACCTCCCGGGGCGGGCATCAAGGTATCCACACCCGGCCCCACCAATGCTCTGACCTGCGAAATTACCGCGCCTTTGCCGAACACCAAGGTATCGGCGAGGTGGCCCGGGGCGGCGGTCAAGGTGAATCGAGAATCGCCGATCCGGGCACCGGGGCGGGATGAGCGGAGCCAGGCCGGTGCCGGGGAACATGCCGGGATGGGGCCCTGTACGCGGCCCCGGCAAGAGGGGCTACTCCTCCGGCTGTTCGTTGTACATGGGGACCTGGAACGACTCGCCCGCCCGGATGGTGATGTCGTGTCCGGAGACGTTCTGGACGTTGAGCACCGCCTCCCCCTCGTTGGAATCGCCGACGCCAGTGGTGACGAAGTAGGTGGACGGGATCCTGCTCGAAGAGAAGGGGTTCTGCATGGCTGCTCCGTAGTCAGGTGCGGACGAGGAGCGCGGGGCCGCGCTCGTCTACCTGTAGCCCGACCGGCACGGGGGCAACCACGCACCACGGCCGAACCGTCCGAACGAGCGCCACAGACGCACACCAGTCCACCGGGTGCGGCCCTCGTCCGCAGGTGGAGGCCTCCCCCGCCCCCTGGCGCGCCAGGCCGATCGCAGTGCCGATTGCCGCTGCCAGCGCGCCGGCGCGGCCTCGGGAACCGCCGCGGCCCGCTCGCCGACGCTGACACCCACGCCGGCTCGATGGTGACCATCAAGGAGTCCCACCGGGGTCTGGGGCGGGCATCAAGGTGGACGGGACGGCCGTCAAGGTGTGTCGGCGGGGCGCAGCCAGACGACGGATCCGGTCGCGCGTACGATTCCGGCCGTGGGCAAGCAGAAGACCTCATTCGAGTACCCCGACCGCCTGATCGAGGCACAGCGGGCGCTGGTGGCCGTGCAGGCCGAGCGCCGCGCGCACCTGGCCGCGCTGCCGGCCTTCAGCGGTGACCTGGAAGCGGCCCGCGAAGGCCTCGCCGAGGAGGTGCTGGCGGAGTCGGCGCGCCTGGAGGAGGCCGAGCGCCAAGCCGCCCACGCGGTGTGGGCCGACGAGTTCTGGGCCAAGCTGTCGGGCGAGGACCGGGTGGCCGCCCGCAGCTGGCTCCAGCACACCGGAGAGCCGGCAGAGGGCGAAGCCGCGTAGCCGCCGGCCTGCTCGGCCGAGCCGAGCCCGACGGTCAGCGCCACCGGTAGGAGCCGCCGGTCATCGGCGGGAGCGACAGCGGACCACCTGTGGTGGCGGCCAGGGTGGCCTGGTCGAGGACCGGGCCGATGGCCGGGTAGAGGTGGAGGCCGGCCGCGTCGGCCACCGGCATCCAGACCACCGGCGCCCGATCGGGGTCGTCCTGCTCGGCGACGGCGACTGTGTGGTGGAGCCGGTCGGGCAGGTAGGCGGTGAAGACCAGGTGCCGGCGGCGGAAGACCACGGTTTCGCCGGGCCGCTCGGTCTCCTGCTCCTGAACGAAGCGCAGCACCGGCGGCTCGGGCAAGCCGGCGAAGTCCAGGGCGAGCTCCTCCAGCAGCTCGCGGCGCAGCGCGGTGGCCGGGTCTTCGCCTTCTTCGACCAGGCCGCCGGGCAGGGTGTGCTGCACGCCGTCGGGGCGCTCTCGCCGGATCAGCGCCAGGCGACCGTCGTGGAGGAGCACCGCGCACACCCGTACCCGGGCCGGCGCGGTCACCGGCCAGTGGCCGGGTCGTCGGCGTCGTCGGGCAGGACGGGCAGCGGCCAGGACGGATCCGGTGCCCAGGTCGGCCAGCCGGCGGCGAACGGGCCGCTCTCGTTGTCGAGCCAGGCCTGGCAATCTCACCGGGCCCGGGAGGGAAACTCACCGGCCGGTCGGCGAAACTCACCACCGCAGGTCAACGGAGGTGCCCAAACTCACCGCCGCAGGTCAGCAGCCCTGCGGCGAGGAGCAGGCGGGTCAGGAGCGCCGCCACCAGGAGCGGGCGCGTTTCTCCTCGGCGGCCGCGGCGTCGAGCGCGGCCTGCTCGTGCTCGGCCTCCTGCCGGGCCCGCTCGTCGACGTCGGCCTGGCGGCAGCCGGCGCACAGCCCGTCGTCGTCCCAGGTGTCGGCCCGCTCCTGCTCGACCCACCGCTCGTCCGAGAACTTCGCCCGGCAGCGGGTGCAGGCCGGACGGCGGCGCTCCCGCTCGGCCCGCCGGCGCTCGGCCTCCGCCTCCTGCCGTATCCGGCGGGCGTCCTCCTGCTGCTGCTCCAGCAGCTGGTCGCCGTCCTCGTTGTTGAGCGCCTCGGTGAGGGTGGCCCAGCGCCGGCCGCCGAAGCGCCACCAGATCGGCCCGTCGGCGCCGAAGCGGCGCAGCAGCGGCATGGTGGTGGCCACCACCGGCAGGGCGCGGTGGTAGTCGCGGGCGGTGGTTTCCTCGCTGCGGTAGGCGGGTGCGTGCCAGGTCGGTTCGGAGGCGGCCTCGACCTCGCGGATGCGGCGCAGCAGGCGTTCGTGGTCGGCTTTCGCTTTGGCCTTCTTCTGCTCCTCGGTGAGCGGTGGGGTGCCGGGTCGGCGGTTGCGCTTGCGGCCGGCCCCGAGGACCAGGGCGACCGGGGGCAGGCCTTCGCGGCCGGTGGGCGGGTAGGTGGCGGTCCACTGGCGCAGGTCGTGGGTGCGGGCCCCTGCGCGGTGCAGCGAGGCCTCGAAGGCGCGCTTGGTGGTGCCCCTGGCGGGGAGTCGGCACCAGGTGCGGTAGGTGGCGAGCTTGGCGACCAGGGTGCCGTTGCCCTCGTTGTCGCGGTCGACTTCCACCAGGAGCACCGGGACGTCCGCGCCGGGGTCGGTGAGGACCAGGTCGGCGAACAGCGAGCGGCGGCCGGGCAGCTTGTGCTCGACCTCGGTCGCGTACGCGGCGAAGTGGCCGAAGCCGGCCTTGGCGAGGTGCCCGGCGACGGCGACGACGTCCAGGGCGTGCTCGGAGTACGCGGCCGACGGCTTCTCGCGCCGCGGGCGGGCCGCGGCGAGCTTCGACCCGGCCGGGAGCAGCGCGGTGGCGTCCCGGCGGCCGGACGGAGTCAGGCACCACAGGCGCCGGCCGTCCCGCAGCGTGAGCTCCTTGCGGACCTTCCCCGCCTCCTCCAGGTCACCGAGCGCGTCGCGCACGGAGCGGTCGCCGCGCTGGTTCGGTACCACCAGCGGCCACAGCTCCCGGGCGGTCGCCCGCT
Organism: Kitasatospora sp. NPDC002551; assembly: GCF_040296005.1. Lineage (NCBI taxonomy): Bacteria > Bacillati > Actinomycetota > Actinomycetes > Kitasatosporales > Streptomycetaceae > Kitasatospora > Kitasatospora sp. NPDC002551. The sequence goes on from NZ_JBEOWI010000030.1 coordinate 9,976, forward strand.
GGAACAGCGCGAGCGCCATCAGCACCCGGCCGCGCACCGGGGCCGTCGACCCTCGCCTCCAGGGCGTGCTCTTGCTGTCTTCGACAGCAAGAGCAGAGGGGTTGTCGCCACCACCCGAGCCCCTTGTCCTTGGCGCCTGACCTGCGGAAACGCCGGATTCGGGCGGGAGGGGCGTGGAGGTGCGGGCGGAGGTGCCCGTGGAGGTGTCTGCGGGCCCCTTGTCCTGGTCGGGCGAGGCCTTGCCCGGGAGCCGCGGCCGGTGGTGGCCGGCGGCCTGGCCTCCGCCGTCGTCGTCGTGGGGGTCGGGTTGGGCAAGCGGGGTGGTGGTCATCGAGGTGGCCTTCCGTCAACGGTCGGCCGGGACCGGCGCGGTGGCCGGCCCCGGCACCCGGGCGAGGACCCGGGTGCCGCCGACCCTGCACAGCGCCCCCTTGTCCGCGGTCTGACCGCACCCCTTGACCAGCCCCCTTGTCCTGTCCGGTTTGCCCTGGTCAAGGGCCTTGTCCTCCCGGTTTGTCCGTGACCGGGATCACCCGTGGACGGGAGGAAGCGGCCGGGCCGGACCGGCGGCGGCGAGGCCCTGATCGAGCGCCAGGCGCAGCAGGGTGAGGGCGTCGTTCGGGTTCGCGGACAGGAGCGGGATGCCGTCGGTGGCGTCGGCGACCGGGCGGCCGGAGATGAGGGCGATCCAGTTGCCCGCGTCGTCGTAGACCTCGGTCCATCCCGCCAGGCGGCCGCGCTGTTCGAGGGCCTGGGCGTCGGGGTGGCCGGGCCAGGTGAGGTGGACCAGGCCGTCGCCGAGGGCGTAGTCGCGGTGCGGGTCGCCCAGGCCGCGCAGGGTCGGCGGCGTGCGGCCGGCGGCGGCCGCGAGTGCCAGGTCCGGCACCGGTATCCCGTCGGGCGCGGCCGGCGCCGGTGCCGGTGCGGGTCCGGAGGGTGGGGTGGCCGGGGTTGCGGCGCGGTGGAAGACGTCGAGGGCGAGGTCGGCGCTGCGGTAGGTGCGGGGGCGGCTGAAGCGGTCGGCGATGAACTGGCCGGGGCGGCCGTCGCCCTGGTGCTGGACGGCGATCCAGCCGCCCAGGCCCCAGGGGCCGTCCGGCAGGCGGCAGGTCCAGCCCTTCGCCGTGCCGTCGTGCAGCAGCAGCTCCACTCCGGGTGCGGTCCAGGTCGCCAGCTCCCAGCCGGGGCCGAAGGTCACCGCCAGGTCGTCCAGCCGGTCGGGCCCGCCGAAGCGGGCGTACGGGTCGACGACCGCATTGCGCAGCGGCGCGTTCGCGTCGGCGGCGGTGAGGGAGCCGGCCGTCCCCGTCCCGCCGGTGGTGTATTCGCCCCGGGGCGTATTACCGGCCGCCGGGTGGGGGACCGTGTCTGCCGGACTTTCGCCCCGGGGCGATTCACCGGTACCGGCCACGTCCCCGGAAGGTGCCGGGAAATCGCCCCGGTGCGCAATTCCGGCGGCCGGGGCGTCGCCCGGGTGGAGCGCGTCCCGCACGTCCTGTGCCTGGGCGAGCAGCCGGGAGGCCAGCGCGGGGATCTCGCGGGCCAGATCGGCGTAGGCGGCGTTCGGGTCGTCATCCACGGCGGCCAGGAAGGTGTCGACGTGCCGGCGGACGGCGTCGGCGACGTCGAGCAGCTGCTGCCGCTGCTGCGGGAGCGGCCAGCCTGCGGGCTCGATGGCCTCGCCGTCCGGGGCGGCCTGGACGGGCAGGGCGACGGTCCGGGCCTTGGCGCGGGCCCGGTCGGCACGGCTCTTGCAGGCCTGCGAGCAGTAGGCCGCGCGTCGGCCCCGGCCGGTGCGCGCCGGCAGCGTGTTCTCGCAGTCCGGCCCCTCGCAGCGCGAGCCCTCGGCCCGGTCGCCGTCCAGCTCGAACAGCGCCACCTCGCCGCTATTTCGCACCGGTTCGTTTTCCATAGCGTGATCGTAGCCCGAGCGCGGCACCCGAATTCCGCCCCGGGGCGCTATTCTCTCCGATCCCGCCGGCGGCCGGGGCCGGGAAATTTCACACCGCTCCGGATTCCCGCACCGGCCAGCCCGCAGCCACGTTGTCCCGCACCCGCACGCCCACGGCCAGCACGTTGTCCCGCATGCTGTCCCCGCTGCGCAGCAGGTTGTCCCGCGCCGCGCATGCGCAGCGGGCGGCGCGCAGCACGGACCGGCGTGCTGCGCAGCGCTGTCCCGCCGTGTAGCAAGGCCTCCCTTGCTACATGGAAGGGAGCAGCACGCCCCGGGTGCAGCAAGGGTGCCCTTGCTGCACCCGCTGCTGCCCGTGACCGCCGGGGCGCTGGGGCGGTTGCTGCTGTGTGACGACTTCTCTGCTGTCCCGGCCGCCGGCCCCGCGCCGCGCCGTCGCCCTCGGCCGGTGAGCGCGGTCCGGCCCGGCCGGGCGCGGCGGGCGCTCGGTCCTGGCGCTGTCCGGGTGCTCGCCGACACCGTCCGCTCGCCGCGCACCCCGCCGCTCTGGTCGCCGGAGGCTGTCGACGCCGCGCTGCACGGCGTGCTGGGGCGGTTCGAGGCGGTAGCCGAGACGGCGGGGTGGCGGGACGCCTTCGACGGCCTGGACGAGGACGTGCTGGCGGAGGCCGCCGCCGAGGCCCGGGCGTTCGGTGCCGATCCGGCGGCGGCCGTCGACGACCTCGTGGGTGAGCTCGGCCGGCAGCTCGCCGCTTGGCAGGAGGCGATCGGCGAGCTGGGCCGCGCGCTCATCGCGGCCGCGCAGGACCGGCCGCTGCCCGAGTGGGCCGCCGACGCCGGCCGCTCCGAGGACGTCCGTCGGCGCCGGGCCCGTCAGGCGCTGCTGGAGGCCATCGCCCGCCACCACCACGGGCCCCTGCCGGACGAGGAGCCCAACGACCGGCCGTGGTGATCACCCGTGCCCGGGGCACGGAAGAATGGGCCGGGTGACCAGCAGCCAGCCCCTGCCCCGGGGCCTCAACTCCCTGATCCCCAACACCCGCGCCCAGGCCTCCGCCGGCGAGCGCGCCGCCTCCCAGCTCCTCCACCTGCGCGAAGCGACCGTGCCGGTGCCGGTCCTCGCCGCGGCCGCCGAACTGATCGCCCCTCAGCTGAAGAGTGAGGACGCGGCGACCCGGGAGGCGGCGGCAGCCGTCCACGCCCGGCTGCTCGCCGCGATCGACGGCGCTGCCCCGGGCCGGTAGCCGCCCGCCGAACCGGGTGTCCCAGCCCCTGTCCCAGCTCGAGCGCGGAGCGCCACTACCAGGGAAAACGGCTGGGACTGTCCTAGCGAAACGGGTGGAATCGGACACCTGAGACACGGGGTGGGACAGGGCTTGGACAGCCCCCGTCCCACCCCGGTCGGCCCGTCCTCCGACGCTCCGCCTACAGGTGCGGGCCCACCCGCAGCACGGTGACCGCGCCGCCGTCGCGGCCCCAGGCCCAGTGGATCCGCCAGGCGCCCGGCCCCTGGTCGATGTAGGACGTCCACGCCGCCGTGCCGCGGTGGCCGGGCAGGAGCGCGTAGCGGTGGCTGCGCAGGCCCGGGTGATGCGGGTCGGCGGCCAGGTGCTCCAGCGCCTGGCGGACCCGGCGCAGCCGGCGCGGGTCCGCGCGGCGCCCCTTCTCCAGGCGGGCGAGGGTCCGGGCGGCGGCGGGGGTGTAGTGCAGCGTCGGCATCGGTCTCCTTCGGCGCGGGCATGCGGAAGGGCCCGTCACCCCCTGATCGGTGGGGGTGACGGGCCCTTGGCGGGTCGTGCGGACGTACTGGTCGTCGGTGGGCGGGGGCGGGACGGTCGGGGTAGGTGCCGATCGATCGTGGCGGCCGTCGACCCGAAGGCCACCCCCGATCCGGATATGTGGGCCGATGCGAGATCAGTGCACCGAAGCTCTGAATGTGGGCCAGTCCTGCAACTAGGTCCCGCAACGCTTTCGGGTGAGCAGATCCATATAGCGCCCACACGGGCGAGTCCTGCGGGCTACGGTGCGCCCATGACCACCACCACAGGGCCCGTCATCGCCACGGCCAAGGTCGGACAGCGCGGCCGGCTCATCCTGCCCACCCAGATCCAGCGCGCCGCACGCATCACCGAGGGCGCCCTGGTCGCCATCCGGACCGCCGACGACGGCACCATCACCATCGAACCGCTCTGGGCCGTACGGGACCGGCTCCGCACCACCGTCGAACCGCTCCTCACCGGCCACCTACCGACCGGCCCCGCCCGCATGCTCACCGGCGGCCACCTGCCCGAGGACGAGAACCCCGGCCCGCTGCCAGCCGCGCTGCGTCCCCTTCCGGACAGCACCCGGATCTCACCCCACGGCGGCGATCAGCGGGTGGTGTTCACCGCCCGCGCCGTCCTCGCGTGGATCGGCGGCGGGCCCGGCTCCCGGGAGGCCTCCTGGCTCGGCCAGGCCGTCCTGCCCGAGCCCGCCGTCGCCGAACTGGTCACCGTCCTCGCCCGCGCGGGCGCCCACGACCGGGCCGAGGCCGTACTGGCGGAGCTCGCCGTCGTCGGAGTGCGCCAGCCGGGCCCGGCCAAGCACCGCGCCACCCTGGCCGGCGACACCGCGCTCGCCCTGGAACTCACCGCCCAGGCCGCGGCCGCCGGCGTCGACCTGACGATGCCGGACGCGCTGTGCGCGGCCGCCGCCCACCGGCTCGGCCTCCCCCTCCTCGCCGCCGACCTGCTGCCCGCCGAAGAAGGCGCTGCGACAGCGGTCGAAGAAGCGGAGCAGGGCCAGGAGCGCGAGCCGGCGGCCGACCAGCCGTAAGCTCGGCGGCCCCGCTCGACGCCGCGCTGGCCGAGGCCCCTCGTGTCGGAGCGCGAGGGGCACCCCGGCCGGAACCGCGCTGGACCGCGCGCCCGCTCGGGGTACCGCCGACCACGCGGCGCGCCTCTACCCGGTCACTCCTCACCCTGCGCGTCGTCGGCGTCCGGCGGCAGTCCCGCGATCCGGGCGAGGCGGCGGGTGGCCTGGACGGCCATCGCGAACGCCAGCGTCAGGGACTCGTCGACCGGCGGAACACCCGAGCCGTCGTCGAACGACGGGGCGTAGTGATAGGTGACCATCGCGGCCGCGGCGCTGACCAGATCGCGCGCGGCGGCCAGGGCCTCGATGTCCGGGGCCTGCTCGTCCGGCCCGGCCGCCCGGCTCAGGTCCCCGACAAGCAGGCCAATCCGCAGCACCACCAGCAGCCGCTCGGCGTCGGCCGCGGTGGGCATCGCGGCCGCCACGACCTCGCCCCGGACCGGCCCGTACGCGGTGCGCAGCGCCTCGATGTCCGCGCCGGCCTGCTCGGCGTCCATCTCGGCGCCGACCAGGTGCGCCTCGGCCGCGCCCAGCAGGGCGGTGGCCAGCATGACGGCGCGGGTGGCATCGTCGGCGACCGGGTCGGGCTGCCAATCGGCGCCGAGCACGGCGAGGGCGGCGCTCAACTGCTCGACGTGTTCCGCCTCGCGGCCGGCCACCCGCAGCCCCTTCGTCGCTGAATCCGTGTGCCCTCCAGAGTGGTCCGCCGGGGCCTGGGGCGAGCGGGAGGCCACGCCGGATTTCACCTGCACGGGCGCCGCCACGGGAACGGGTCAGGTCACCAGCGATTCCTCCAGGCCGGCGACCCCGGCGTACCAGGCGACGTTCTGGACCGGGACGGGGCCGACCCCGAGTGCCGGGGCCACTTCGGCGAGCGTCACCGTGTCGCAGCCCTGCGCGGCGAACCGGTACTCCATCAGGGTGGAGTACGCGCGCAGGTACGGCCGGGAGCGCGCGAGGACCTCCAGTTCCTTGAGCACGGTGGTCACGGCCCTGACCACGCTCCGGCCGCGCTCACCGCCCGCGATCAGCACATCGGCCAGCGCGTCCCACCGGTCCGCGTACGGCCCGTCCGGGGCCGGCCATCCGGCCTCTCCGGGCTGCGGGAACTCGTGCCCGACCTGTGCCCAGAGCAGCAGCTCGTCGGCCAGGAGGTCCACACGGATGTCGCCGATCTCGCCGGTACGCATCCGCAGCCGCAGCGACTCGGCGACGCCGGCGACGACCAGGGCCCAGTCGTCTTCGCCCATCACGACCTCTGCGCGGGAGGTCAGCCGCTCCGGCCGTCGGCGGTACCAGGCGACGACCGCCTCCGCCCACGGCCAGGCGTCCGTGAACGGGTGCCGGTCATGGCTGACGGCGTACCGCTCGGCGTGCTCCTGGAGCTCGGTATCGGGATCCCACACGGGCGCGGCCTCTCCGGTCGATGACGGCTCGACAGTAGTCTGCCCGCTCCCGCCCGCCCGTAGGAGACGCTTCAGGCCGAACCGCTGGAGGAGCAGTCCGGCCGATCCCGAGGAAGCAAGGGCAGTTCCGCAGGACCCGCCGGTGAGAGGCGAGCAACGCCGGGAGAGCAGCTACCCTGCCTGGCGGCCCGGTCGACCACGGGAATGGGCGGTGCGAACGCGGACTAGGAGCACGCCGCTCTGGTCGGCGAAGCACGGACCCAAACGCTGATCGAGCCCGTACTCGGGTCCGCGTCACCCACCGATCGTCGCCTGCGGTACAGCGGTCGACCGTGGCGGGTTGATGCCGGTCCCGCAGCTCAGCCAGCTGTTCAGGTCGGCTCGTGGCGTGAACGGTGACGGAGCTACGGGGTGGATGCGGTCGGTGTGGTCGGAGGCTTCAGGCAGGGAGTGGTGATGCCCAAGATCATGCGGTTGTCGCCGGCGGTGCTGGAGACGTCGACGACGTACCGGCTCTCGGGGTGGCGTGCGGTGACCGTCGAGTTCGGTTGGGTGGCGGGCGTCTCCTGGTACTCGGAGATCTTGAGCCCTTCGGCCGTGAGGACGTCCCTGACTTTGCGTACGACGTCGTTGTGCTGGGCGTTGGGGACATAGCTGTGGACCGCGTAGGCGAGGGTGAAACGGTCGTCGGGCGCGGATTCCCCGTTCCTGCCGGTGCAGGGGCTGAAGAACGGCTCGACCGGCTCGGCGTTGATCTGGATCCCGGCGCTCTGGGCCAGGTGCTCGGTGATCTGCCGCGCCCAGGCGAGTGCGTCGTCACGGGACTTGACCGGGAGCGGAGCGTCCTTGGCTGTGCTGTCGTTCGCCATGCAGGCTCCAAGGGTCGAGACCGTCAGGGCCGCCGCCGCGAAATACTTCAGGGCGATGGCGGACGGGCGGGAAGGCGGGCGGGCCATGGGTTTCTCCGGGTCGGCTCAGTGGGGGATCGATCCCCAGAGCGGGTCTTCCTTGGGGCCTGTGGTGGGCTTCTGACCAGCGATGATCTTGCCCTGGTTCATCAAGCTCTCTGAATTGTCGTCCCAGTAGCCGCCGTGCCCGGAGGTGTCGATGTTGATGTTGTGTCCTCCGAATCCCGCGATGTGGGGGCTGGGACCCAGGGAGAATCCGCCGACCAGACGGGTGGCATCATCGGCGGCCTCCCCGATCCAGAGGTGGTCCGGGTTAACCGTCAGCTGGTCCGCGGTCAGGACGCCCATGCCCGGGCTGCCGAGGGTCACGATGTCGTCGGCCTGGAGGCCGCCCTTCTCGCTGTCGGCGACGCCGACGGCGAAGCTGCCGTAGCTGTGGGCGATGTAGCTGAGATGGGTCTTCGGCTCGCCGTGCGCGATCCTGAGTCCGTCGGAGAAGCGGCGCATGTCGTCGGCGGCATCGAGGCCGCGCATCGGATTCGCCGCCTTCGGGATGCTCTCCGGCGTGTCGTAGCCGAGGTAGGAGACCACGGCGACGGTCTCGCCTTCCTTCGTATACCAGCCGGCCTGATTCTGGAGCTTGCGGATGTGGTCGATCTGCCCGGGGACGCCCGGTAGTTCGGTGTTGGTCCCGGGAACGAAGACGGAGGTGTGGGTGGCCTTGTCCGGGTTGCCGGTGGCGACGATGGCGCGTCCGTCCCCGCCGTAGGCCTCGGGGTCGATGCCGAGGAGGAACAGCTGGTGCGACTCGTCCCTCGCGTCGGCTTTCTCCTCCAGCTTCTTCTTGATCTCGGCCAGTGCCGCCTTGCGCTTGTCGTACGCCGCCTGGTCCAGGCCGAACGATGCCGGGGTCCCGGCCTGCAAGGCGTCGAGCTTCTGGTCGAGCACAAGCCGGTTGGCCTCGTCCCGCGCGGTCGCCGGCAGACCGTCCAGGTTCCCGATCCTGGCCGCGTTCAAGGCGAGGTACGTCTCCTGCTGGCCGGGCGTCAGCCCCTGCCACCACTCGGCGTTCCTCCGCGGGTCCGTACCGTCCGGGATGAAGGACTCGGCCAGACCCAGGTTATTCATCACCGCCGCGACATCACCACGCGTCTCGGCGACGGCCCCGTTCGCCCGCCGGCCATCGAGAACTTCCCCGCCCAAGCGGCCGAGGGCGATGTTGCCCTGGTTGCTCGCCGCCTCGGCGTCCTTCAGCGCCTGGTCGATCCGGGCCTGGTAGCCGGCCCCGAGGCCCATGAGGGTGCGGCGGGCGCTCTGCGCGTCCGGATCATTGCGGTCCCCCGGCGACTCCGGCGCAAGACCCACCCTCCCCTCGGCCGAGACCGTCAGACCGGAGTCCTGCGCCCGACGCACCGCGTTCATCAGGTTCGTCTGCGCCTGGTAGATCCGGTCGGCGACCGTGTTCAGCGTCAGCGCGACCGCCTCCGCCTCCACCCGAACGACGTCCAGCTGCTGCTCGGTGCGCGCCATGAACGGGAACGCCGCCTGGGCATCGGCCCCCTCCCATCGTCGGTGCAGGGGCCCGTTCACCTGACTGCGATGACGTGAGCTCACAGTCTCCGCCGTGTGCGCCAAGGCCTTCCAGTTCCTCGCGACCCCGCGCAGCCCTTCCGGATCGAACTTCACCAACAGCTCGTAGAGGCCGTTCACTGCTTCGCCCCCTGCTGCTTCCAGACGCCGGCCGTCACCTGCTCGGTGTGACCGTGGGCAGCGGCGTTCGCATCGAGATTGGTCCCCGTCGCAACGATCCGCTGCTGAAGCGCCGCCAGCGGCGCACTCCAACTGCTGCCCAGATGCCCCAGCCCTCCGGCGACGGACCAGCCGGCAAGCTGACCGCTCACCGTCGTGGCCGAGGTCAGCGCGGCCTGCACCGGCGCACCGAGCTCCTCCGCGAGCCCCTTCGCCACCTGCGCCGACGCGTGCAGTTCCTGCGGAACGACGTTGACGTCCGCCAACTCAACTCCCCCCAGAGCCACATCCGGTACGGCACCCCGCCACACCGAATCGGACACCACCATACGCTGCGCATCCGTCCGAGTACGCAAACATTCGGGCCAGGAGCGCGCCGACTGCCGAGACGGCCGACGGCCCCGACTGCTCTTTCGGCTCAGCAGACAGGCCCGCGAACAGCGATCTTTCACTCAAGAACATGCCGGGAGGTCAGAAATTCTTACCTTGCGCTGGGCATAGAGGCTCCTGGCCGCAGAACGCGCGGGGGCGAAGGTGTAGGTGAATCGCCGAGCGAAGCGGGAGCTGTCGACTCGGCCACGGAGTCCGGCAGACCGTCGATCGCCACCTCAGGTTCAGCAAGCGTCGACAGCGCCAGGCTTCACGCCGCTTGGTCGGCGCCGGGGTCGCGCGTGCAGAGGTGGGCGGTCGGGCAGGCCGGGCAGCCGCGGACGTCGACCAGGTCCGCGACGGCGTCGAACAGCTCCTGGGCACGCTCAACGGATCCGACGCCCTCGAACGTGGCGTACTCCTCCGCGGTGCCGACGGTGCCCTCCGAGAGGTGGGAGCAGAGGTAGACGAGTGCGGCGAACTCCTCGTCGCCCAGGGTCTGCGGGCCTCCCGGGATGCAGGTCTTGGGCACCAGGTCGCTGGCGATGTCGCCGCCGAACAGCCACGGATCGCCGGGCTTCACGGGCTTGCCGACGACGCGCAGGACGGCGTCCTCGCTGTCCGGCTCGACCAGGAGCATGCCGGCGGCGTGGAGCTCGTGCACCGCGTCCCGCACGTCCGCCACCTCGGCCCTGCCGCCGAGCATGCCCGCGATTTCGCCGGCGGGCAGGTCGCCGATGCTGCCGTCCGGACGGCGCAGCCGCAGGACGCCACGGTCCAGGGCCATGTCCAGCCACGCGGCCTGCAGCGGGATCTTCGGACCGTAGGCGGGGCGCAGCCGGCCCAGGCGCCGCATGAGGTCGACGGCCTGGGGGCTGAGCCTGGGGTCGGCTGCGGCCCGTTGGGGGTCGAAGCCGGGGGCGGGGGAGAGCCACTCGTCGTAGCCGGGCGGCTGGAGCTGCTGCAGGGTGTACTCGACCGGTCCGCGTTCGCGGCGCGGCTTGCCCGGCTTTCTGCGTCCCACGTGCTGGGTGTCCTTCCCGTCTTGGGTGATGGCGGTGCCATTGAACACTGGCTGCAGTTGGTCGATTCCCGGGGGTGCTGTTGAACGACGTGGCGGCTTGCGGGTGGCGGCCGCGGTTTCGGCAACGCCGACGGAATACACTGGACACCACATCTGTTGTTCTCTGGTGTTCAGAGATACAAGATTGATCTTGAGGGGGACTCGTGGCGCAGCCCAGCCGCACGATCCAGATCGACGACGAGGTCTTCGCCTATCTCCAGCGGCACAGCGAGCCCCTGGTGGACACGCCGAACGATGTCCTGCGGCGGCTGCTGCTCGACGGCGAGCGGCCGGCGTCCGATCCTGCGGGTGCGCGCCCCACCGGCGCGCTGATGCCGCTGATCGAGGCCGGGCTCGTACGGCCCGGCGACCAGCTGCGGCACACCCAGAGCCGACTGAAGTTCACCTACACTGCCACCGTCACCGCCGACGGCTGGATCGACATCCCCGACGGGCGGACGTTCCGGCTGCCCTCCCCCGCGCTCAAGGCCCAGGTCGGCTACGACGTGTCCGGCTGGGCGCAGTACGTCCACGTTCCCAGCGGCGCCACGCTCGCCGAGCTCCGCGAGCGGCTCGCCGGCCAGTCCTGAGCACGGGCGGCAGGCAAGAGCGGACAAGGCCGTCAGAGCGGGGAGAGCGATGAAGGGGGAGCACGTGAGGCTTTCGGAAGCGGAGAGCCGCGCGGTGCTGGAGGGGGTGGTCCTTCCGGCGGCCACCGCCGGGGCGGTGGCCCAGGAGCAGCCGGTGGTGGTGCTCGTGGCGGGGCAGCCCGGCAGCGGCAAGTCCACCCTCGGGGACCTGCTGCACGCCGTCCTCGACGCGCGGGGCGGAGCGGTGCGGATCGGCGCCGACCTGTACAAGGCCGCGCACCGGCACTACCCGGTGCTGCTGGAGGAGGACGTGCGCACCGCGGGGGCCGGCGTGCGGGCGGACACCCGCCGATGGCAGGCCGCGGTGGAGGAGCGGGTGCGCGCGGGCCGCTTCGACGCGCTGGTGGAGACCGCGCTCGCCGACGCCGGCGAGGTGCGCGCGCAGGCCGCGGCCTACCGGGCGGCCGGGTACCGGATCGAGGTGGTGGCGCTGGCCTGCGCCGAGGCGTGGAGCCAGCTCGGCGTCCTCGCCCGCTACACCGAGCAGGCTCTTGCGACCGGGGCGGGCCGGTACGTGTCCTGGGAGAACCACGACGCGTGCGCGGCCGCGCTGGTGACGACCCTGCGGGTGGTCGAGGAGGAGATGCTGGCCGACCGCGTCACCGTGGTGCGGCGGGGTCTGGTGCCCCTGTACGGCAACGACCTGGTCGGCGGCGCCTGGGCGAAGGCGCCGGGCGCGGCGCGGGCGGTGGCCTCGGAGCGGGCCCGGTGGTGGGACGCCGTGGAGAGCGCGGGCTTCCAGCGGGAACTGGCCCGCACCGAGCGGGCGCTGACGCTGGCCGAGGACCGGGTTGCGGCCGACCGCGTGCTGGCGGTTGTCCGCGACGCGCGCCGGGCCGCCGCGCTGTCCGAACCGGTGCGCCGGATCGCGCAGGCCCTGCGCCGGCCGCCCGGCGTCGACTTCCACCGGCTCTCCGCGGCCGAGCACCGCGAGATCTTCGACCTCGACATCGCACCGATGCTCCTGGGCAGCACCGTCGCCCAGGAGCGGCCGGTGGCGGTGTTCGTGGTGGGCCAGCCCGGCGCGGGCAAGACCAGCATCGCGCTCATGGCCAAGCGCGCGATGCGCCCCGGCACGGTCCACCTCTCCGGCGACGACCTCAAGATGCTGCACCCCGACTACTACGACCTGCTGCGCTGCGAGGCGCGCGAGGCAGGGGCCGCGATCCGCGCGGACTACAAGGCCTGGTTCGCCATGGCCCAGGCGTACGTGCGCGAGCGGCGCGGCGACATCGTGATCGAGACCGCCCCCGGCAGCGCCCACGCAGTCCTGGCCGACGCCGAAGCGTTCCACCGCGCTGGCTACCGCGTCCAGATCCTGGCCCTGGCGGTGCGCGCCGCCGACAGCCGCCAGGGCACCGCCGCCCGCTACGCGGACGCGCAACTCCACGGAACTCCGGCGCGGTTCACCACGGCGGCCGGGCACGACCGGTGCTTCGAGGCGGTGGCCGCCGCCGTCGACCAGGCCGCCTCCTCCGACATGGTGGACGACCTGGTGGTGATGGGCCGCGACGGGCGCGCACTGTGCTCCCGCCGGTCCGGCGGCACGCCGGGCTGGGCGCTGCACGTCGAGCGGAACCGCCCCTACACCGAGGCGGAGGCACGACGCTTCCTCGCGGTCCAGGCGCAGGTGCGCCGGGCGCTGCCGCAGCACCGCCGGGAGGTGGAGGAGATCGCGGCGCTCGCCCGCCCGCTCCTGCCGGAGCGGCTGCGGCCCCTGCCGCTGGACGTGCCGCCCGCAGGTCCGCTGCCCGCCGTGCCCGCCGCCTGAGCGCCGGTCAGCTCCCACCGGTCAGCTCCCCCAGGACCGCGGTGTAGTGGGCGGCCAGGCGGGCGGCCTCCCCGGCGTCCACGCCGTCCTTCAGCCGCTGGAGATCGCCAATGGCCTGCTGCCGGGCCTCCAGCAGAACGTCCAGGGCCGCCGGGTCGGCGCCTTCCCTCGCCGCGCGGCGCAGGTCGCGGATGCCTGAGCTGTACCAGGCCACCACCGCGGTGATGACCCGCACCGCCCGGTCCCACTCGCCAGCAGGCCCCTGCGGGCCGGAGCCGGCCGGCAGGCCGGTGTTCTCGGCGGGGCCGTCCTCAGGACGGGGGTCGGGCACGGTGGCACCACCTCGGATCGGATCGTCACGGTCGCCGCCAGTCTCACACGCCGGGCCCGCCGCATGTGCCGCGCCCGGTCGTCCGGGCGGCCGGGCGCCCAGCGGCCCGGCCGCCCGGCGGGTAGAACGCCCTGGCGGCTGGGCTGGCCGGGCGGCCGGTACCGCCGTCGGCGGGCGAGGGCGTAGGTTGATGGCCGGTCAGGCACAGGGGGAGAGGGCACACGTGGCGCGAAACCTGCGGGCGCTGTTCGGCTCGAACGAGCGGGTAGGCGCCGACGAGGCGTTCACCAACCGCGAGGCCCAGTGGCGCACGGTGACGGACGCGCTCGCCGAGCACCTGGCCCGGATCGGCGCCCCGGACTTCGACATCCAGGACCTGGAGGCTCCCCGGCACAACGTGCTGGTCTTCCACGGCGTCGGCGGGATCGGCAAGACCACCCTGTCGCGGAAGCTGGAGGCCGCGCTCGCCGCCTCCGAGGACCGGCCCGCGCAGTGGGGCGAGCCGACCTGGCCAGCCGCACCGCGGCTGCTGCCGATCCGCATCGACCTCGCCCGCTCCGCCGGCACCGACTTCGAGCACCTGGTCCTCGCCCTGCGCACAGCGCTGGCCGGCCTGGACCGCCCGCTGCCCGCGTTCGACCTCGCGCTCGGCCGCTACTGGGAGCACAACCACCCCGGCGAGCCGCTGGAGGACTACCTGCGCCGCGCAGGCCTGGCCGGCCGCGCCGGACGAGCCCTGCCCGGCCAGCTGCAGGCCGCCCTCGGGGAAGCCGCCCAGCAGCTGGGCCTGCCCGGCGCGATCGGATCCGCCGCCGGCCAGATCACCACCGCCGCCGTCCGGGCGGTGCGCGAGCGCCGCGCCACCGCCCGCGCCCTGGCCGGCTGCCCCCGCCTGGCCGACCTCCTGGAGGCCGAGCCGGACCTGGAGGCGCTCTCCTACTACCCGCACCTGCTCGCCTACGAGATCGACCGGCTTCCCGCGAAGAAGGCCGTCGTGCCCATCGTGCTGCTCGACACCTTCGAGGACACCGGCGACCGCACCAACCGCGACCTGGAACGCCTGATCCAGCGCGTGGTGTGGCTGATGCCGAACGCCCTGTTCGTCGTCACCGGCCGCTCCCGCCTCCAATGGGCCGATCCCGCACTGCAGGGCCAGCTCGACTTCACCGGGCCCGCCGCCTGGCCACAGCTCGCCGCCCACATCCCCACCGCCCGCGCCGACCGCGCCGGGACGGCCGACCCGACGGGCACCGGTACAGCCGAACCCGCCGGCCCGGGCAACCAGGCCAGGACGGCCGTCAGCCGGCAGATCCTGATCGGCGACTTCAGCCCCGAGGACTGCGAGGACTACCTCACCCGCCGCCTCACCGCCGACGGCCGGCCCCTCATCGACGACCAACTGCGCCGGATCATCACCGCCCGCTCCCACGGCCTGCCCCTCTACCTGGACCTCGCCGTGCTGCGCTTCCTGGAGATCCGCCGCACCCGCACCCCCGAACCCGCCGACTTCGAGCACGACTTCCCCGCCCTGCTCGCCCGCACCCTCCAGGACCTCACCCCCGACGAACGCCACGTCCTGCGCGCCGCGAGCCTCCTGGACGCCTTCGACGTCCCCCTCGCCACGGCCGCCGCCGGCCTGGACCGCCAGGCCGCCGCACTGCGCCTGATCGAGCGGCCCTTCGTCCGCGAGCACGAGGCCGCGCTGTGGCCCTACCACCTGCACGCCGTCGTGCGCTCGACGATCCGCCGCGCCGACGACCACACCGACGACCGCTGGTCCCTGGAGGACTGGCAGCACGCCGCCGCCCGCGCCCTCGACGCGCTCGGCGGCCAGTGGACCGCCGGGCGGGACGCCGGCGGCCGGGCCCTGCTGACCGGCTGCCTGCGCCAGGGCCTCGTCCTCGCCCGCGACCACCGCCTCGGCCTCGGCTGGCTCGCCGATGCCGCCTGGGCCTACATCTCCGACTCCGTGTGGGAACCGATCGCCCCACCCGCACCCGCCGCCTTCACCGGCGCCGGGCAGGCCTCCGGGCACGGGCCGGCCGGCACCGCGGTCCTGCAGACTCCGGCCGACGCCCTGGTCGAGGCCCTGCGCACGCTCGCCGCCCGCCAGCGCGAACACCGCACCCACACCGCTGACCGCCTCACCCGCGTCATCGACAGCCGGCTGCTTCCCGCGGACCTGACCGACCTCGCCCTCTACTACCGGGCCAAGGCCCACCGCGACCTCGGCCGCACCGACGCCTCCCGCCAGGGCATGCGGCAGGTCGCCGCCGGCACCACCCGCCTCGCCCCCGCCGCCCGCCGGGGCCTGGCCCACCTCGCCCGCCTCGACGGCGACTTCCCCACCGCCCTCGCCGCCGCGCAGAACCTCGGCTGGGCCGGCCGCCAGCACCGCGTCCTGGGCGACCTGTGGTGGGTCCACGCCGAGATGGACCAGGCCGCCGCCGCCTACGAAGCCGCCCGCACCGACGCCGAACACCACGGTGTCGCCGGCGAGGCAGCCACCTCCCAGGCCCAGCTCGCCTTCGTCCGCGCCTTCACCGACCCCCAGGCCGCCGACGACGACCTCCACCTCGCCGAACAGCTCCTGGCCGGCCTCGACCTGCGCGCCACCACCCTCACCACCCGCATCGCCGCCCTTGTCCGCGACGCCGGCACCCCCGGCGACACCGTCCCCGAGCGCGCCGACGTCCTCGGCGCGGAGGTCCGCGCCTCCGGCGTCCGCGCCGCCGAGGCCGCGCTCGCCCTCGCGATCTGCTTCCACCACGCCGTCCTCGACGACCCCGACAACCAGAGCGCCCTCGCGATCGCGATCCGCGACCTCGACCACCTGACCCGCGGCCGCGACTACGCCTACTACACCGACATCGCGACCTTCATGGCCGGCCAGGAGCTCCAGTTCCCCTCCCCCGCCCGCTGGTACGACGGCCCCGACCAGGTCCGCGACCGCTGGCGCACCCTCGTCACCGCCCGCCGCACACACCTCCGCCTCTGACCCCGGACAGTCGGCGGGACGCGGCCGTCCGGCAGCAGCGGCCCCCGTTTCCCGCCGACGTCACGGCCCTTCCCCACCGCTGACCGGTCGTCTACGGTGAGGTCCCCCGAACACCGGAGGCCCCCGTGCCGGACAGAGCAGACCTCACGCCGCAGTACCGCACTTACAGCGGGGAAGACGAAGCCACCGGCGCCCGCTTCGTGATCGCCTACGAGGGCGACGAGGAAGCCGACGCCGAACGCAAGGCGCAGCTGCGCGCCATGATCCGGCGGGTCATCGCGGACCTGCGGACGAACAGCCGCAGGAGAACGCGCGGCCGGCGCTGCGGCTGGTACGGGGCGACGGCTCCTGAACACGCCGCGGGTCCGCACCCCAGCAGGGTGCGGACCCGCTACGGCGAGGAGCCGATCCGGGGATGGCCATCGCGGGCGCGGCCCAATGGCCGGCCGGCACCGGATACCGTGGTCCCAGAGGCAGAGGCAGAGGCAGGAGGAACCCGATGAGTGTCCAACCCGTGTACCAGCCCCCGCAGCCCCGTGTGCCCCGCACCCCCGACGGCATCGCCGCCGCGCTGCAGGGCGGCCGCCGCATGGAGTTCTACCGCGAACTCGGCCAAGCACCCATCGACCAGGCCGAACAGGTTCTGAACCGCTGGTGGTGCGAAGCGGAGATGGACACCGACCCCGCCCAGGACCGCACCATCGCCGCCGCCCGCAACGGCACCCTGCCCACCACCACCATGGCCGACGTCCTACGGCTGCGCCGCGAACGGGGCGGGGACCTGCCGGGTGAGTAACGGAGAACCGGACGACCTGTGGCCGGTCCTGCCGTCCGAAGCCGTCCAGGACACCCTGTCCGACCCCAGCCTGCCCGTCGACCTGTTCTCCGTGATCGTCGCCCTCACTGTCGCGATCGCCGAGAACCCGTGGCTGCCGGAGAGCACTGCCCGCGACAGCGCCGGCGATTGGCGCCGGCTTCCGATCCCCCACGGACGCGGCCTGGTCGAATACGTCATCGACCCCCACAACCACGTCGTTCGCCTCACCCGCGTCATCCCCCTCTGACACGCCACCTCCCCACAGCACGACCCGGCTCGAAGGCCACCCTGCAACCAGCGGGCTCAGGAGGAAACGGGGTCTTCGTCGTCCGGGAATTCGTTGCCGTCGCTCACTGGGCCCCGGGACGGCGAAGGACCGCGGACGCGGAGGTGCCGGCCTGGACGACGGCGTGGATGCGGTCGCCCTCCGGGTCGCGGTACAGCTCGGCGCGAAGCCACCAGCGCTTCAACACCCCGCCGATCGTCGTGTCGTCGGCCTCCCCCATCTCCCGGTAGAACTCCATCCGCTGCACGGGGGGCACGGCTTCGGCGACGCCGTCCTGGGTGCGCGGGATGGGCTGGCGGCCGTCGTGGTGACCGTGCACGGGCTGGGCGCTCACCATTCCGGCGTCGAGAGCGCTCCTCGCCGGCGGGGGCTCCGCGTGGTCGAGCAGACGGCGGGTCCGGGCGAGGTGGGACATCGCATGGCGGTGCTCGCCGGCCCCGGCGACGGCCACGGCCTGCTGGCCCTTGAGATAGGCGGCCTCCCGGGCCGGCAGTCCCCGGGCATGGCGGCCGGCCGCCTCGGCCAGGTCCCGCGCGTGGTTGTGGTGGCCGAGGTAGAAGGCCTGAACGCTCAGGGCGCGCAGGGCCCTCGCCCGCAGGGCCGGGTCGGCGGCCTCGTCGGCGAGCTCCCCGGCCGTCCGGTAGTAGGCCTGGGCACGTCCGTGGGAACCGGCGTCGAACTCGGTGAAGCCCGCCAGGCAGCTGAGCCGGGCGACCGAGACCAGTAGCTGCCGGCGTAGCCGCGGGGCGGCGGGCAGCCGCAGCCAGTCGTCACCACCGTGCCGAGCACGCAGGTCAACGCGGTGCTGACGAGCTGTCCGCCGGAGGACTCCTCCGCGCTGTGGAACGCCGTCGACAGGTGGTCGGCGGTCTGCAGCTGGTCCTTCCCCAGCCCGCCGTGGATCAGGCCGGTTCCCGGGGCGGCTCGGCGTCCCCCGCCATAGGATGCAGCGGAACCAGGCCCGTCAGCGTGTAGGGCGGCACGGGCCGACGGGGTTCCGCTCGGCCGAGGAAGGCCAGGACGTCGGCCGCGGCCGGGCGGTCACCGCCCTCCGGGACCGGGGCGGCGGGCCGGGCAAGGCCGGCGTGCTCGGGGGCCACCGGGCGGCCCAGCCACCGGGAGAGCACCTCACAGAGCAGCCCGGGCACCGGTTCCATGGGGAGGGAGCCGGCGAGCCAGTGGCTCACCGAGGTCCGGTCATAGCGCAGGACGAGGCCGCATTCCACGCCCGCCCGGTTCACGGCCCGGGCCAGGCCCTCCCCGCTCAGCGCCGCTTCGTCGAGCAGGGCCCGCAGCCGGTGGTTGGGTGGGCGGCTTCCGGTCATGGTCACTGCCTCGCCAAAACTCCGCAGCCGCCGCCCCACCGCGCCATCCCGAAGGCCCGCGCACGCCGTCTGCCCGCCCATCCTGGCCTTGCCGGTCCCGGCGGGCAAGGGCGCGGACGCCTGCGCCCTGTGTTCGCGCGGTCGCGCGACGCAGGCCACCGCGCAGTACATTGAGAAGGCCGGTGCGGACACCTCCGCCCGCGTACGTGCGGTGTCCGACGCTCTCCGGAGGACCCCCATGAGTACCCAGGCCGTGCCACTGCCCCTGCTGAACCTCACGTTCGGGGTGCACGCGTTCAAAGCGCTCGCCCTGGCCACCGAGCTGGGTCTGTTCACCGAACTGTCCGGCACCACGACCACCGTGGCGCGCTTCGCCGCACGGCACGGCATCGACGAACGGCCCGCCGAGCTGCTGCTCACCGCCTGCACCGCACTCGGACTGCTGCGGCGCGACGACGCGGGAACATACCGCAACTCGGAGATGTCCGAGGAGTTCCTGGTGCGCGGCAAGCCGTACTACTTCGGGGGCTGGGTGACGGTCGTGGACCGGCACGAGTACCCCGCCTACCTCAAGCTGGCGGACTCCCTGCGCGGCAACCACCCCGTCAGCTGGGACCCGGTGCGCCAGGAATCGCTGTTCGCGCCGGACGACCCGGTGATGCTGGAGCACTTCTGGGAGGGCATGCACGCCCTGTCCGCGTTCACCGCCCGCCGGCTCGCCGAGTCCCAGGACTTCACCGCCATCCGGCGCGTTCTGGACGTGGGCGGCGGCGGGGGCGCCTTCGCCGTCGAACTGTGCCGCCACCACCCCAGCCTGCGGGTCACCGTCTTCGACCTGCCATTCGTCTGCGAACTCACCCGCCCCCGCATCGCCGCGGCCGGCCTGGAGAAGCAGATCGACCTCGTCGGCGGCGACTTCTTCACCACACCCCTCCCGAAGGGTCACGACGCCGTGCTGCTCTCGAACATCCTGCACGACTGGGGCGAGACGGACGCCCGGAAGATCCTTGCCGCCTGCGCCGAGGCACTTCCGGAGAACGGCAAACTGATCATCTGCGAGTCGTTCGTCGACGACGACAAGCGCGGCCCCGTCCCGGCCGCCCTGATGAGCCTGAACATGCTGGTGGAGACCTGGGGCCGCAACTACACCGCGGGCGAGTACACCGCCTGGCTACGGGATCAGGGCCTGGTGACGGAGCGCGTGCTCGCCCTGGACGGGGCGCCCACCACCGGTGCGCTCGTCGCACGCAGGATCCGGCCCTGACCCCTGCCCCAACCGTCCGCCGCCACTCCCGAAGGACTCACCCGTGACCACGAACCCGGCGCCGGCCATGGCCCTGGAGGACCTGACACCGGTGCTCTTCGGGCACGCCGCCTTCCAGTACCTCAACGCGGGGTGCGAACTCGGCCTGTTCGACCTGCTGCGCGACCGCCCGGGCCGCACCGGGGAGGACGTGGGCCACGAACTGTCGCTCGCCGCACGCGCCACCGACATCCTGCTGCTCGGTACGACCGCGCTCGGCCTGACCGTCCGCGACGACGACGGCCGCTACCGCAACGCCCCCGCCGTCGAGGGGCTCTTCGCCGACGGCCAGTGGCCACGCTTCGCCAACGTGGTGGCCTTCGAGGCGCACATCGTCTACGAGGCGCAGGCCGACTTCACCGAGTCGCTGCGACACAACACCAACATCGGGCTGCGCCGGATCCGCGGTACCGGCCGTGACCTGTACCACCGGTTCGCCGAGAACCCGGAGCTCGAACGCGTCTTCTACCGCTACATGCGCGCCTGGTCGGAACTGTCCAACCCCCTCCTGCTGGCACATGAGGGCTTCGCACAAGCCGAGACGGTGCTCGACGTGGGCGGCGGCGACGCGGTGAACTCCATCGCGCTCGCCCGCGCCCACCCCCACCTGCGGATCACCATCCTGGAGATCCCCGCCACCGCGCCCCTTACACGCCGGCGAATCGAGGAGAGCGGGCTCGCCGACCGGATCACCGTACGCGAGGGCGATATGTTCCAGGAGCCCTTCCCGGCGGCGGACTGCGTGCTGTTCGCCCACCAACTGGTCATCTGGGAACCCCACGAGAACCTCGCCCTGCTCCAGCAGGCCCACAAGGCCCTGCCCGAGGGCGGCCAGGTGGTCATCTTCAACTCCTTCTCCGACGACCGGGGCGACGGCCCGCTCATGGCCGCCCTGGACAGCGTCTACTTCGCCTCCCTGCCCGCCCGCGGCGGCATGATCTACCCCTGGCGCCAGTACGAGCAGTGGCTGGCCGAGGCCGGATTCGACCCGGCCACCATCACCCGCACCACCGCTGCCTCCTGGACGCCGCACGGCATCGTCACCGCCATCAAGTAGCCACGGCCAACCGCACACCACACCGCCGACCCCGACCCAACTCCCCAGCAGGAGGTACCCATGACGGCCGTATACCCGGCGGAGCCCTGGCGGATCAAGATGGTCGAGCCGCTGCGCACCACCACCCGCGAGGAACGCGAGAGCGCCCTGCGCGCGGCCGGGTACAACCCGTGCCTGCTACGGGCCGAGGACGTCTACATCGACCTGTTCACCGACTCCGGCACCAACGCCATGTCCGACCTGCAGTGGTCCGCCATGATGCGCGGAGACGAGTCCTACTGCGGCGCCACCAGCTTCTACCGACTGCGGGACGCGGTGCGCGCCCACTACGGCTACGAGCACGTCATCCCCGTCCACCAGGGCCGCGGCGCGGAGAACCTCCTCTCCCGCCTCCTCATCCGCCCCGGCCACCACATCCCGGGCAACATGTACTTCACCACCACCCGCGCCCACCAGGAGCTCAATGGCGGCACCTTCCACGACGTCATCGTCGACGAGGCCCACAACCCCGCCGACGAGAGCCCCTTCAAGGGCGACGTCGACCTGGCCAAGCTGGAGAAGCTGATCGGCGAGGTCGGCGCCGACACCATCCCGTACGTGTGCGTCGGGGCGCCGGTGAACATGGCCGGCGGCCAGCCCGTCAGCATGGACTGCCTCGCCCGCGTCCGCGAACTCACCGCTCGCCACGGCATCATGGTCGTCCTGGACGCAGCCCGCGCCGTGGAGAACGCCTACTTCGTCCAACAGCGGGAACCCGGGTGGGGGCAGCGCAGCATCGCCGACATCCTGCACGCGATGTGCGACCTGACCGACGGCGCCACCATGTCCGCGAAGAAGGACAGCTTCGCCAACATCGGCGGCTGGCTCGGCCTGCGCGACCCCGACCTCGCCGAGCAGGCACGCGGCCTGGTCGTCCTCTACGAGGGCATGCACACCTACGGCGGCATGGCCGGCCGCGACATGGAGGCCATCGCCCAGGGCATCGCCGAATCCGTCCAGGAGGACAGCATCCGCGCCCGCATCGCCCAGGTCGCTTACCTCGGCCAGCGCCTCATCGACGCCGGAGTCCCCGTGGTCCGCCCCATCGGCGGGCACTGCGTCTGCCTGGACGCCGCCACCATCCTCGCCCACATCCCCCAACGCCTCTTCCCCGCCCAGACCCTGCTCGCCGAGCTATACCTCCACGCGGGCATCCGCGGCGTCGAACGCGGCATCGTCTCCGCCGGACGCGACCCCGAGACCGGCGAGAACCGCGCCCCCGCCCTGGAACTCGTCCGCCTCGCCGTCCCCCGCCGCGTCTACACCCGCGCCCACCTCGACGCCGTCGCCGACGCCGCCATCGGCCTGCACCGCGAACGCCGCGCCATCGCCCACGGCCTGCGCTTCACCTACGAGCCGCGCCACCTGCGCTTCTTCCAGGCACGGTACGAACCCATCACCCTTACCTGACGGCACCTCCGGGGAACGTCCAAGGCTCCCCTGCGAAGCGGTCGGACCGTCCGACAGCCCGACCGCTCCTCCGGGGAGCCTCGCCGTGGCTGGGGTGGCGCCCAGTGCGCGCATGCGGCCGGTGCGACAGATGGGGCAGACAGGACAGGTCGGGCAGCGCAACGCCCGCCGACGTTCAACGTTCCGGACCCTCCGCCGGGCTACCGGCGGCGGGACGGCGGGCGTGCAATGGAAGCCCGATCCCCCGGAAGTGCCCGTCCGGCCTCCGGGCGGGATCGTGCACCGCCGGAAAGGAGTCTCCCCATGACCGAACTCATGCTCGCCGGTCTCCAGGAGATCATCGACAGCGCCGTCCCCGAGTGGCGCACCACCCTGACCTCGAGAACGCGGACATACTCTTCACTGACCTCGGAGGACGGAACGCAGGGCCCTGCACGACCCGCACAGCCCACCCGCTCGCTCGGTGCCGCAGTCCTCACACGGCAACGCGCGGCGCGCCGCCTCCGCAGCCTCGGCCCGCGCCCGCCGCTCGGCCCGGCGAACTCCCTCGGCGCGCAGCATCGCGTGCTGGTGCAGGTGGGCGTCGACTGCGGCACGCCGCTGGGCGGCGTCGGCTTTTGGCGGACGGCTTCGCGGACCAGGACCTGGTGGGCGGTACGGCGGTCGGCAAGTTGCTGCTCGCAGTTCACGCGGGCGGCGCGGATGTCCAGGCGGATCCCGTCGTCGCACACCGGGTGGTTGCAGCCGGCTGCTGCGGCAGGCCTTTGGCGAGCAGCCAGCCGACCGGGTCGGCCACCAGGGCGCTGCCGCCCTCGGCACGCAGGCGGTGCCGCAGCTGGCCACCCGAGCACGGCGGACACACTCAGGCTACCGGGCAGCTGGCCGACGGCGGCGAGCTCCTCCCGCACTGCGGCCACGATCCGGCGCCTGGACCAGGGGGTCAGGTCGTGGGCGGGGGCGTGACCTGGCAGACGACGACGAGCTCCAGGCGGGGAACGACGTAGTAGGCGAGCAGGCCGCCGGCGACGTCGAGGTAGCGCAT
Source organism: Kitasatospora sp. NPDC002551 (assembly GCF_040296005.1). Classification (NCBI taxonomy): domain Bacteria; kingdom Bacillati; phylum Actinomycetota; class Actinomycetes; order Kitasatosporales; family Streptomycetaceae; genus Kitasatospora; species Kitasatospora sp. NPDC002551. The sequence goes on from NZ_JBEOWI010000030.1 coordinate 33,265, forward strand.
CGGCTCGCCGCTGCCCTGGTAGGAGGTGCCGTCCAGGTAGAGGGCTTCGGCGGCGCGGACGAGTTCGGCGGCCCGCTGTTCGACGGCGGCGAGGAAGTCGGCCGGGGCGCCGGCGGTGACGTGCTGCTCGCTGGGGAGGTACTCCCAGCTCCAGGTCACGCGTTCACCGCCGCGTAGGCGGCGCGGTAGAGCTCGGCGACGGTGGTGGCGTGCTCGCGGCACTCCTGGACGGTGCCGGCGTGGTTGGCGAGGTAGTTCGCCCGGTGCCAGGCCTGGGCGGTGGTGGGGTGCCGCTCGATCTCCACGACGGCGGCCCAGTGCGCCACGAACGAGCGGATCGGCTGGACGCTCCCGGCCGTGATGGCCTCGGCCATCGCCTTCGTCTGCCCGTCGATCATCTCGGGGAGACGGTCCGCGGCGACGACGGCCAGCGCGGCCTTCAGCGCGGCCGGACTCTGCTCGGGCCGGGGGATCAGCTCGACTCCGTCGTGCACGGGCTGACTCATGGCGTCACTCCCTCTCTCGTCTGATGCGAGGCTACCCGCTCCGGAACGTACGGACGGTCGGCGGCCTCACGCGGCACCACGGGCGGGTTCAGGCTCCGGCGGGCGAGCGATGCGCACCGGGACCGCCCCGGCCCGGGTGGCGCAGGCGACGGCCAGCGCGGCGCGGTGGCGCTCACGTTGCCGGTGACGCTCCGCCCGTACGTCCCCTGGCCAGCCGCCTGCCCGGCCGGTCCGGTTCCATGCGGCACACCATGGACCCCACCGAGGACGAGCTGGCGGTGGTGCACTCCGTTCACCTGGAGTCGCTGGTCGGGGACGCCACCGGCTACCACCGCCTCCTACGGCAGCTACCGTTGGCTTCACCACGCCGAAGAGGGCAGTCTGCCCGGTACGGGGCCGGACGTGAAGCGTGCGGCAGATGCCGAGGTAGCAGGCCGCTCCCTGCACGCACGGGCCGGACGGAGCATAGGCGCTAATGCGGTCCAGCCCCAGGGCCAGTGGTCGCGCAGGCCTCCGCCGGCGGTGCCGAGGGTCCAGCCGGCGGCACCGCCTACGGCCTGGTGGCCGCCTGGGCCGCCCAGGCGGTCCCCGGCGCGGCGGCGGTGGCCGAGCTGACCGACCTCGACGAAGCCGTCGCCGGGGCCGGCCTGGTGATCACCGGCGCGGGTCGCTTCGACGCCACCAGCCTGCTCGGCAAGGCGGTTGGCGAGGTCCTCGCCCACGCGCAGCGGGCCGGTACCCCCGCCCGGGTCGTGGCCGGCGAGGCCACCGGCCCCGGCGCCCTGACCTCACGGAGCTGTCCGGCGACCCGGCCGACGCCCGCGAACGGGCTGCACACTGGCTCACCGCCGCCGGTGCCCGGCTGGCCCGCGTGCGGACGGCCGGCTGACCGCAGGGCCGGTGCCCGCAGGCGCCGGCTCCGTGGTTCACCCGGACGCCGCCGCGTGGTGCCTGTGGCGGAAATCGCGGATCACATAGACGGTTCGTATGAGAAATGCTCACTACGTACAGGCCGGCCTCGCGACCTCCGCCGCGCTGGCGGCCCTGCTCGTCGGCTCCCCCCAGTACACCGCGGCCGCCGCGGGGACCCGCACCTTCGCCTACACGGGCGCGCCCGAACAGTACGTCGTTCCCGCGGGCGTCTGCGAGATCGCGGTGGACGCGTTCGGAGCCGCGGGCGGAAGCGCCGTCTACGGCTCGCCCGGCGGCAAGGGCGGTGAGGTCCGGGCGACGCTCCAGGTCCACGCCGGTGACGTCCTCACCGTCGACGTGGGCCAGGCGGGGAGCGGCGGTGACCTCCTCGTTCCCGACAGCGTGGCCCACGGCGGCTACGGCGGTGGCGGGCAAGGAGGGTCCGCGACCGCCGAGCACCGCCCCGGCAATGGCGCCATCGGCGCCGGGGGCGGTGGTGCCACCACCGTGACGGCCGCCGGAACCGCCCTGGTCATCGCCGGCGGCGCAGGCGGCGGCGCCGGCAGCTTCAGCGACAACGGGACCGGACGCGGCGGTGACGGCGGACAGGACGGGACCGACGGCGCGGACACCGGGGCGGCCCAGGCCGGCAAGGGCGGCAAGTCCGGTGGCCACGGCGGCGCGGGAGGCGCGGGCGGAACCGCCACCGCCGGCTCCGACCACGACGGCTCTCCGGGCGGCGCCGCCGCCGGCGTCCGCGGCGGCGACGCGGCCGTCAACGTCGGCGACATCCACATGGGAACCGGCGGTGGAGGCGGCGGCGGGGCTCACGGCGGCGGAGCCGGCGGCTCCTCCACGGGCAGCACGCTCGACGCCGGCGGGGGCGGCGGAGGCTCCAGCCTCGGTCCCGCCGGTGCGGCCTTCACCACCGGAGCGCGCAGCGGCGACGGCGAGGTCCGCATCGAGGAGCACATCTGCGCCACTCCTTCCCCCTCCCCGACCGCCACCACCAGCCCCTCACCCTCACCCTCACCCTCACCCTCACCATCGCCCTCGCCGTCCCCGACCGCCACCACCAGCCCCTCACCGACCCCATCTCCGACCGCCGCCACCACCACGACCGCCACGTCCACGTCCAATCCCACCCACACCGCGAGCCACGGCGGCACCGGCGCCCCCTCCCCCACCGGAGGCCCGAGCCACCACCCCGCACCCACCCCGCGACCCGGCGGCGGAGGCGACCAACTCGCCGAGACCGGAAGCATGACGCCGGCGCTCCTGCTCGCCGGGGCGCTCTCGCTGGGGGCCGGAGCCGCCGCGCTCCGCCGCACCCGACGCAGGGACCGCCGCTCCTGAGCGGCGTCTGAACCGCACCTGACGCCAACCGGTGCCCGGCCCCGCCCCACGCGAGGGTCGGGCGCCTTCCCATCCTCGCGGTGGACGGAGTGCCGGGCCTGCCTCTCGCGCGGCCTCGGCGCGCAGACCTCTCGTCCTTGCGTGCGGCAGCGGCGCGGCTCAACTGGTTTACGGTGCCGGGGTGTTCCCGTCGAGGAGCATCCGCTGGTACTCGGCCGGCTGCCCAGGCTCCAGGATCGGGCAACACCCATGCCCCGAAGGGCCGTTCGACGACCCCGGGCCCCTGCTCCACCCAACCTAGCGACACGTGCGCACACGAGGTGGCTAGATCTCGGAAAGTCCTACTTCGGATATTTCCAGCTCCCTGCCGCCCAGCCGGCACCGCCACCGGCCCTGCCCGTCCTGGCGCATCGGCAGCAGCACCAGGTCGGCCAGCACCGGCCGCTTCCTCCACGACCGCGGCACCTCATGCTCGGCGTCTCTCCCCTGCAGCCACCGGCCCGGAACCGGCACCGTGTGCCGCACGATCCGCTCGATGTCCTCACGCCGCAGCACCTCGCCGCCGCGGCCCGGCAGCGGGATCTTGCCGTCGGCGTCGAGCGTCGGCTCCCCGCCCGCATGGACGTAGACACACACCGCACGGCCGCTGTCCGCGCCCAGGCGCGTCGTCAGCAGTTCCTCGGCCACCGGGCGCTCACTGAGCACGGACAGGTCGCCGCGCACATCGAACGGCGCACACACCGTTGTCCACTCGGCCAGCTGGCCCTCAGCCGCAGCCGAGGCCATCCGCTCGGCATCCATCCGCTCCAGTTCACGCCGCGCCGCCGCCTCCAGCCCCTCGCCGAAGTCGTCCGCGTACACGGCGTCCACCAGGCGCTGCACGTCACCCGGAACCGCGATCGCCTCGTTGCCCGGCTCCGCCAGCAGCAGGCTGGTGCGCCGCAGCAACGACGCGTCGTACACCGTCCCCCAGCTGCGCGGCGCACGCACCGCGCCGTCGTCGTCGAGTGGTTCCAGCACCCTGGACATCGAGACCGCACGGGCCGCCGCCGACACCGCCGCCCGCCTCAAGGACCGCATGGCCGCCGGGGAGAAGATCTCCGGCCCCGCCGCCCGCCGCGCCCTGACCGCGGCAGCGACCGCGCCCCGCTTCGAGGGACGCACCATCACCGCGAAGTACCCCAAAAAGGCCGCCGCCTTCCTGGCCCGCGACGGCCTGGTCCTGTTCGACAACCCCGACGCCCACCTCATCTGCGTCTTCAAACGCGACACCGCGCTCTGCGACCCCGAACCGGACGCCGTCACACCGAACCAGTTCGCCTGCCAGCCGGGCTGCGGCAACGCCGTGCGCACCGACACCCACGCCACCGGCCTGCACCAGCGGGCGGATGAACTCGTCACCCTCGCGGCCTGCGCGCCCGGCCCCATCGGCCGACGCCTGGCCCTCAACGCCGAACGCCTGCGCAACCTCGCCGCCACCCACCACACCACTGCCCAGCACGCCGAGGACCTGACATGAACCAGCAGCACCAGGACGAACGCACCCGCATCCGCGCCGCGATCGACCGCCTCCTGACCGGCCAGGCCACCACCAGCGACGGAGCCCTGACCGTCGTCTCCCTCGCCGCCGAAGCCGGTGTCCACCGCATGGCCCTGCTCAAACGGCACGCCGACCTGAAGAACGAGTTCTACGACCGCGTCCGCACCGAGACGCCCCAAATCCCCGAGACCGAGACCCGGCTGCGCAACGAGGTGACCACGCTCAAGGAACGGATCCACGACCTGACGCAGGAGAACTCCGCGCTGAAGGACCGGGCCACCCATCTCGCCCTCGCCGGCGCGGTCCTGGCCGACCGGCTGCGCGAGGCAGACAACAGTGACCGGCTGCCCCACAACGTCTCCCGCCTTCCAGCACCCTGACCCCGCGCCGACGCCAGCCGAGGGCGACGAGCGCGGCTGGCGTCGGCACCCTGTGCGCGGCCAGCCGCACCCGTGTGGTCGGGCTGTGGCTCAGACTTCGAGTTCGTCGGCAACGTTGCCGAGCATGCCGGCGACCTTGGCGCCGGACGTCCTGTCGGGCTACCTGCCGCGTTGGCGGCGCGGAAGCCGGCCGACGGCTCTGCCGGCCGGGGAGACACCCGCCTCGCGGTGGAGACTCTGCCTGGCGGACTGTCTCCCGGCCCGAGGCCTGGGCTTCTCCCTGCCCGGGGTCAGTTCTTCGGCTCGTAGCGGTAGGTGCACTTGGCGTCCTCGGACGTCTTGTTGTACGCCGCGTAGAGTGCGGCCTTCTCGCTGTCGTCTGGGTACCAGGGGATGGTCTTGTCGAGGACGGTCTGGGTGCCTGCGTGGTCGATGCGCAGGTGGACGGTGAAGCTCTCGGGGAAGACCGAGTTCTGGGTGGTGCCGGGGGCGTTCGCCGGGGGGTAGTTCACGGTGATGTCGTATCCATCGGGTGGGATCGTGGCGCCGTCCTGCAGGCAGGTCCGTGCGAGGGTCTCGAACTGGAACCAGACGCCGGGTCTGCGGTTCAGTGTTTTGCGGAGCTGGGGGACCATGTTGTAGCGGGTGTCGACCCCTTGTACTGCGGCGCCGACCAGATGGCCGCCGTCCCAGCTCTCGGATGGGTTCGGGCCGCCGACGGGCGTGCCGTCGAGTTCTCCGGTGAATCTGCCGACGGTCCCGGAGCAACCGGTGCGGTCAAAGCTGCTCCCGACGTAGCGCAGGGGGCTCGCGTTGACTGCGTGTACGGGGCGGCCTGCGTCGTCGGTCTGGTAGTCGAAGCCGTAGACGATGTCGTGGAAGTCGGCGTTGGTCGCGATGTACGACTCGCAGGGCACCGACGGCACGCCGGAGGGGTAGGGCCATTTGACGGCGATGGCGGGCTGGCCTGTGAGGAGGGGGTAGGCCAGGGCGGCTGCGGCGAGGACAGTCGCGGTGGAGCCGAGGGCCCAGCGTCGCCGGCGCTGACGGGGGGAGTCGCGCGGGGGCCGGGGCACTGGGGTGGCCCGGGTGAGGCCGGGGGAAGGGCGTTCGGCCTGGTCGGTGGTCATGGCCGGGAGGTCTCCTTCGGTGTGGGCGCGGGGTGGCCGGGGCGGCGGCCGGCAGGGTTGCCGGCAGGTGGGAACGGTCGTCCGCGCGGTGGGCGGGCGGGGCGGGGTGCGCGCGGCGGTGGGCTTGCCCGGCGGGATCGTGGGCCGGGCAGGCGCAGGCCGGGGTCACAGGTCGAGGGTGATGGCGGGTTCGGCAGTGGTGGCGCCGGCAGCCAGGGTGGCGAGCGCGGTGAGGGTCCAGGCGGAACCGGGCGGCAGGGCGGGCAGGGAGCGCCAGGTGATGGTGCGGCCGTCGGTCGTGGCGTTGGGGCCGGCTTCCTTGACGGTGAGGTCGGTGGAGGCGGTGGCGGTCAGGGAGCGTTCGGGGCTGGTGGAGGTGCCGTCGTTGGCGACGGTCCACTGCCAGAAGACCTCCTGCCCGGGCGTGGGCGGGTCGGGCCAGTGCTGGGCCTGGGCCTTGAGGATGGTGGAGGAGGTGAAGCGCACCACGGTGGTGGCCTTCGCGCTGTCGCCCGGGGGAACGGTGAGGACGGCGGCGACGTCGCCGCTGCCGGTGGCGTCGGCGGCGGCGTGGACGGTGGCGGTGAGGGGGACATCGGTGTGGGCGGGCAGTTTGCCCAGGGCCGCGGTGACGGTGGTGCCGTTGCGCTTCAGGTCGGCGGGGTGGCCGTTGACCGTCACCTGCTGCACGGTGAGCTGGCGGGGCGTGGTCAGGGTGAAGGTGGCGTCGGTGTCGGTGGTCTGGGTGCCGTTGACGGCGGTCCAGGTGAGGTCGCTGGAGGCGCCGGCGGTGATGTGCCGAACGCCGGCCGGGCGGGGTGTCAGGGAGGTCGGGGCGGTGTCGGCTCCGGCCTGGACGCCGGCTTTGGCGGTGGGCACGGTGTCCTGCTGGGTGCCGGTGGTGAGGGTGGCGGTGGCGCTCTGGGGGCCAGCGGCGGCGGTGGCGGTGAGGGCCACGGTCACGGCGGTGTCGGGATTGCGGGGGGTGGCCGGGAGCGGGACGGTGATCGTTGCGCCGGTGAGGGCGGTGTCCTGGCGGGCGCCGTTGACGGTGACCTGGGTGGGGGTCAGGCCGGCGGTCGGCTTGATGGTCAAGGTGGCGCCGCCGTGGGTGGAGGGGCCGGTCGCGGTGATGGAGAAGATGAAGGTGACGGTTTCGCCGGCCTTGACCTTCAGGGGGGAAGCGGAGGCGGCCAGGGCGAGGCGGGTGAGGGTGGTGATCGCGGCGGAGACCGGGTTGGTGGTGTCCTTCGCGTTGTTGTCGCCGGTGGCTGTGGCCGTCGCGGCGGGCAGGGTGCCAGTGGCGTCGGGTGTGATGTCGACGTCGACGGAGGCGATCCAGGTGGCGCCGGTCTTCAGGGTGCCGCCGCTGTTGATGGCGCTCTTGTCCCAGGTGACGGTCCCGGGTCCGGTGGCCTTGCCGCCGCGGGCCGGGCGGACGTTGGCCACGGCGGTGGCGGGCAGCTGGGCGGTGAGGCTCAGGCCCGTCACGTCGGTGGTGCCGTCGTTGGTGAGGGCCCAGGCGTAGGTGGCGCCGAGGCCGGCGGTGACCGGGGAGGGCAGCAGGGTCCCGGTGGCGCGCAGGCCGGTGCCCTTCGCCTTGATCACGGCCTTCGCGGTGTCGGTGACCGGGGTCTTCAGCCCGTCGGCGGTAGCGGTGACGGCCGCCGTAAGGTCCTGGGTGTGCCCGTCGGGGATCTTCCCGGTCAGGACGATTTGGACGGGGGCGTCGGCGTCGGTCAGCTCGTGGTCGAAGGTGTGGGTGGGGGCGGTGGCGGGCACGTCCTCGCCGTCGACGGTGATCCGGGGGTTGTCGAGGCCGGAGGCCGGCAGGGTGAGGGTGACCTTGGTGTTCTCGGCGGTGTGGCCCGGGGCGGCGCGCAGGGGCCAGGTGAAGGTGACGTCCTGTCCGGGCCGGGCGGGCTGGGGGTGGGTCTGGCCGGGCGACAGCAGCAGGGCGCTGGACGCCTGGACGGGAACCTGGGTCGAGGCGAAGGCCGGTGTGGCGTGGCCGCCGGTGGCCCAGGCGGTGGCGCTCTTGGTGTCGGCGGCGCCGTCACGGACCTTGGCGCTGGCGGTGATCGTGGCCTTGGCGCCCTTCGTGAGGGTGCCCAGCGACCCGTAGGCGAAGGCGGCGTCGCGCGACCAGGTGCCGTCGCCCGTGACGTCGGTCAGCTCCAGGGTGTCGGGCAGACGGAGCTGGACGGCCACCGAGGTGGCGTCCTCTCCTCCGCGGTTGGACAGCTCCCACGTCAGCGTGACGCTCTGCCCGGGGGCGGGCCTGGCCGGCGACAGGGTGGTCCTGGTGAACCACAGATGCGTGATCTTGTTCTTCTTCTCGTCGTCGTCCGGGTCCTCGTTCTCCGGCTGGTCGGGCTCGGGCCCGTCGGGTCCGTCGGGCCCGTCGGGCCCGGATCCGAAGCCGCCGAAACCGCCCCAGAACGAGAGGATGCCGAGGAAGGAGAAGATCGACACGAAGAGGCCGGAGACGATCCCGAACACGGACAGCAGGCTCGTGACGAGGCTGGTGATGCCGATACCGGGGACGATGCCGCCGACGGGGCCGCCGCCGATGCCGCCGACCAGGCCGAGCTTGGGGTCGTCGGGGTGGGTGAGCGCGCCCAGGCTCAGAAAGGCGGCCTTGATGTCGTCGGGGGCGACGGTCCACACCAGCGCCTTGTCCTTGACCGTCACCCGCGCCGTCGTGGCCGGCGTCGCGGCCAGACCCGTCGCGGACACCACGGCGGGCACCTCCAGATCCCCGCCCGGCGCGTCCTGGTCGACGCGGGCGACCACCGTGATCCACCAGTACGCCCCCGGCTTGAGGGTGCCCGCCTGGTTCGACGTCAGGGTGCGCTTGTCCTTGTCCCACACCCCCGCGGTGTCCAGGTACTCCCCGGCGGGGGTCAGCCCCACGGGCAGGGTGACGGTGGCCTTCACCCCCTGCGCGGTCCCCTGCCCCCGGTTGGTGATCTTCCATGCGAACGCGACGTGCCCGCCCTTGCCGGCCTGCGCCGGGAACACCTTCCACGAGGGGATCGCCAGCACCGCCAGCCTCGCCGGGCCCTTGGGCGTGACCGGCAGCGTGACGTCCTTGCCGACGGTGCCGCCGCCGGCCGGGGGTCGGGCCTCCACCCGCACGGCGCACGACTCGTCATGGTCGCCGGGCGTGACGTCGGCGGTCAGCGTGAAGCGCTGCACCGCGTCGGTGCCGGTCAGCTTCCAGACGAGGCTCTGGCCGTCGACCGTGGCCCCGGGCGGGGTGAACGAGACCCGCTTCGCCTGCGCCGGCAGCAGGGCGCTGACCGTCACGTCGTTGAGCGACCCGCCGCCGGCACGCTGCACCTGCCAGGAGAACACCACCCCCGCGGTCGTCTCACCTCCCGGGACCGGGGACGGCGTTGCCCCTTCCCCGGAAATCGTGACGGCCCCGGCCGGCGGCTTCTCCTTCGCGGTGACCGGCAGCGTGATGTCCTTGCCGACGGTGCCGCCGCCTGGGGGCCGGACCTCCACCCGCACGGCGCACGAGGTGTCGTTGTCGCCGGGGGTGACGTCGGCGGTCAGCGTGAAGCGCTGCACCGCGTCGGTGCCGGTCAGCTTCCACGTGACGCTCTGGCCGTCGACCGTGGCCCCGGGCGGGGTGAAGGAGACCCGCTTCGCCTGCACGGGCAGCTGGGCGCTGACCGTCACATTCCTGAGCGACCCGCCGCCGGCCCGTTGCACGTCCCAGGAGAACAGCACCCCGGTGGTCGTCGAGCCCGCCTCCACCGACGGTGGAAGTGTTCCCGTTCCGGACACCGTCACGGCCCCGGCCGGCGGCGCCTCCTTCGGGAGGACGTCGAGGGCGATGTCCGTGGCATCCGATGTCGCCCCGTCGGCGGACCGGGCGTTCACCTGCACGGCGCACGACTCGTCATGGTCGCCGGGGGTGACGTCGGCGGTCAGCGTGAAGCGCTGCACCGTATCGGTGCCGGTCAGCTTCCACGTGACGCTCTGGCCGTCGACCGTGGCCCCGGGCGGGGTGAAGGAGACCCGCTTCGCCTGCACGGGCAGCTGGGCGCTGACCGTCACCCCCTGCAGGGAGCCGCCGCCTGCCCGCTGCACGTCCCAGGAGAACTGCGCCCCGACGGTCGTCGATCCCGCTTTCACCGAGGTCGGCGAGACCGCCGCACGTGTCACATCCACCGCGCCCGCCACCGGCGTGGACACCGGCGAAGCGGACACGGTGACGCTCCCGTTGGCCGTCTTGCCGGAGGGGGTGGCCGCGGTGAGCTGGAGCGTGGCGGAGGATCCGGCCGCGAGGGTGACGTCGGCGACCAGGGCGAAGCGCTGCGAGACGCCGGTGGTGCCCAGGGTCCAGGTCAGCGGGCGGGCCGTCAGGCTGTCCGGCGCCGGTGTGCACGCGACCGCCTTCACCCCCAGGGGAAGCTGCGCGCTCACCTTCACCCCCTGCACCGAAGCGGCACCGGCGGCGGCGTCCACGTCCCAGGAGAACAGCACGCGCTGGTCGGCCTTGCCGCCCTCCACCGCGGCGGGCGACACGCCCGCCTGGGTGAGGGCCACTCCGCCGGAGGCCACTGCCTTGACCACGACGTCGCCCGCCGCGCTGTCCCCGCGGCGGGGGGTGGCCGTCACCCGCACCCGGGCCTCGTCGGCGTCGGTGCCGGGGGTGAGGTCGGCGGTGAGGTCGAAGTCCCGGGAGGTGTCCGTGCCGGTCAGGGACCAGGTCAGCGGGTTGGCCGTCAGGCTGTCCGGCGCCGGCGTGCAGGCGCTCGCCCGCACCCCGGCCGGCAGCAGCGCGCTCACTTTCACCCCGTCCAGCGGCACGGTGCCCGCGCGCCGCACGCTCCACGACAGGTGGACGTTCTTCGTCGTGGCCCCGGCCGCGACGGAGGCGGGAAGCGCCTGCCGGTCCGTGACCGTCAGGGCGCCCGGCTGATCGGCCTCCAGCACGACGGGCGCCCACGCGCTCTGTCCGGACGGGGACGCCGCCGTGACCTGGACCCGGGCTTCGCCGGCGTCGGCCGCCAGGGCGACACCGGCGGTGAGGGCGAAGTGCTGCGAGACACCGGTGCCCGTCAGCGACCAGGTCAGCGGATTCGCCGCCAGGTCGTCGGGCTGCGGGGTGCAGGCACTCGCCTGCACTCCGGCCGGCAGCAGGGCGCTCACCTTCACGCCGTTCAGTGACCCGCTGCCCGCGCGTTCGACGTTCCACGAGAACACGGCCTGGTGCGTGGTGCCGTCGGCAGGCACGGCCGGCGGCTGCGCGTCCGTGCCCGATACGCTCAGCGCCCCGTCGCCGAGCGCGGTGACGGTGATGGCACGGGAGGCGCGGCCCGGCTGCCAGTCGGGTCCGGGGGTGTCGTTGTCGACGGTCACCTGGGCCGCCAGCGTGCTGCCGGCCGTGGGGACGGCGGGCAGCAGAGCCGAGACCCGGTACGACGCCTCCTTGGGGCAGTCGTGGCTGTACTGCCAGGTGACCGTGTCCGTGGTCGCCGACACCAGCAGATTGCCGGCGGCCTTCGGGTCGAAACTCTTGACCGTGGCGCCCGCGGGCAGCGCCAGAACGACGGTCTCGCGTTCCGGCGTCCTGAGCCCGGTGTGGGTGACCTTCCAAGTGAAGTCCACCTGCCGGCTCTCCCCGACCGGCACGACGTCGGGAACGGCCGCGGCATCCGACACCCGCACCACCGCCGTCGCGGCGGCCCTGGCCTGCCCTAGCACGCGCACCCGGTGATTCTTGGTGTCGGCCATGTACAGATCCCCGCCGGACGTGACGACCAGGCCGGAGAAGAAGCTCAGCCAGATCCGGGCCGTGGGAGCAGGCCCGGGGTCGGCGTCGGTCCCTGCGGTGCTGCGTGACCCGACGACGGGTACCGTTTTCTGCCAGCCCGGAGGCAGCACGTACAGGCCTTCGTTGAGGCCAGCATAGTACGCGCCGTCGCCGCCGATGCAGACCGTCCGTCGGAAGCCGAGGCCGCGTACCTCGGTGATGATGCCTCGCAGGTCGACCCGCCATGTCCTCCCAGCGTTGTTGTTGCCCTGATTACCGGTGATGTACAGGTTCCCGCCGTCGTCCAAGGTCAGCGCGGTCAGCTTCACGCCCTTGAAGGAGACGTCGAGGGCCTGGGCTCCATCGGTGACCGGCTTGGTGGAATCGGGGTTGCCCGCGTACCTGGTGATGTTGCCGTCGGGACCGATCCTGCGGACCACGTGGTTTCCGCTGTCCGCGATGTACAGGTTTCCCGCGGCATCGGCCGCGAGCCCGGTCGGTTCGCGGAGCCGGGCCTTGCCGGCCGGGCCTCCGTCCCCGCTGTTCCCATCCCCCAACGTGCCCACGATGGTGGAGATGGCACCGTCCGACGTGACCCTGCGTACACCGTGCGCCACGGTGTCGGCGATGAACAGACTCTCGTCAGGGCCCAGAGCCAGGCCTCGCGGTTCGTACAGGCGGGCCTTGGTGGCATCCGGACCGTCACCGTCGGACCCCGGCTTCCCAGTGCCGACGACGGTGGTGATGCTGCCCGAAGCATCGATCTTCCGCACACGGCGGTGCCCCGTGTCGGCGATGAACAGAGCACCGTCGCTACGGCGCAGCGCCAGTGCGGTGGGCGAAGACAGGCTGGCGAGGTCGGCGCGCTGGCCGTCGCCGAGGTCGCCGTCGGGTTTCCCGGTGCCGGCGAACGTGGCGATGTAGCCGGGCTGCAGCGTCTTCCCGGAGGGCAGGGTGACCATGAGGACTGTTGCGTCCTTCCCGATGAGGGTGTCGATATGTCAGGTGGTGCGGACGGGCGGGGCGGGGGCGCCTGCGGAGCGCGGCGGCTTCGGCAGGCGGGCCAGCCGCGGTCCGGATTCCGGCGACCGGCTTCGGGGACACGCCTCGCGTACCGCTGTGGCCGCAGCGGCTCCGGTCGGGCTGTGCGATGCCTTGCCGGGCTGCGCGGAGTGGTGGTGCTGGGGGTGGGGCCGGCCGCTCCACCTCACGGTGGACCGGCCGTCGGCCCGTCTGGCTGCGGGCTTGCGGGTGTTACTCGTTCTGCTGCGCGAGGAGGTTGGCGACGGTGTTGTGGGTGTCGTTCTTGTCCGGGTAGTCCACCGTGATGTCGATGGACAGGGACTTGTTCGCGAAGACGACGTGGGACTCGTCGTCCGGGGAGGAGATCTCGACGACGCCGTTGCTGCCGTCCTGGACGACGGTGTACCAGGCGCCGGAGTCCTTCTTGACGGTGGCGCCCTGGGGGACGTCGAAGGAGAAGCTCCAGCGCCGGACGTCGGCCTGGCCTGCGGTGAGTGTGAACTCGTACGGGTAGGCGTACTTCCCGCCGTCCTGGTAGGCGGTGCTGCGGAGCTTCTGCGAGGACGCCAGCGGCAGGCTGATCACGAGGTTGCGGACCACGTAGTTGCTGGTGGATCCGCCGGTCGCGGCGGACAGGCCGAGCTTGAGGGTGTCGGGCAGCGGTTCCTGCCCGGTGCCGTGCGGGATCTGGAAGTCCGCGATCAGCTTCTGGACGCCGCCCGGCGGGCGGAATCCGGCGGTCACCTTCCCGTCGAGGATGGTCAGGTGCACGCGCGCCGGCGCTTGCCTGGTCAGCGACAGGTCGTGGGGAAGGTCGGCACCCGTCAGGTAGTCGAAGCCGTTGTTGCCGTCGCCCGAGCCGCGGACGACCATGCTGTTCGGCTTCTGCCCGGGCCCGCCGGTGCCGGCCTCGACGGGGTTGGAGAACGACCCGAACTGGTCGACGCCGATCCCCAGGTACCCGGCCGTCACCCCGGGCTTGGTGCCCTTCTCGTAGAACGCGTAGCCCAACGCGCCGCCGGGACCGCCGGGGCCCGTGGTCTTCGCACCGTCGATGAGGAAGAACGAGATCCCGTCGCCGGGCGGCTCGCTGCCGGTGTCGTGGTAGGCGGCCAGGTCGAACTCCACCCGGATGCCGAGCTTGCTGGAGAACGCCCGGTCCAGCAGCACCGTTCCGGTCTGGAACGTCTTGTCCGGCACCAGCCGCAGCCACCCCTCGACGAGGGCGGCGGCCCCGGAGAACTTCCAGCCCTCCGGGACCGTGCTCCCGGAGAACGGCTCCTTGATCGGAAACGTCTTGGGCATCAGGGGGTTCCTCTCATCGCGTCGGTACAGGGGCGGAGGGCACTCGGCGCACCCCACCCCTTGTTCAATCGGTGTGCGAACCGATGTGGTCGATAACCGGTCCGGGCGACTCTCAGGGAGATCTGACAGGGCCTGGGAATGGTCGTTCCCATACGACCCAGCTGTGTAGCCACCCTCGCGCGTGAACCCGCCCGACCCCGGGTTGACACCGGCGCGCCCACAGACGCAGGGAACCGCCCCGTCCGCACTGCCGGCGAGTACGGCGCAACGGCCCCCAGGGCCCTGGGGTGCGGTGCGCGGAGGCCCGGGTCATGGCCCGTGCCGACCTGGCGGGAAACAGCGGCACCGCGTTGCCGCCTTCAGGCGAACACAGCTGCGGGGCGGCACTGCGGCGCCCTCCGGTTCGTCCGCCGCCGCGGTGGCGGCCTGCGAGCCGGGACCGGGAGAGCCACCAGAGCCGCGGCTCGGGAGAAGGCCTACCCGCACTCCTGTCCGGCGCAGGTCCGGTCCGACGGCACCCCGGTGGCTTCGGCGCACTTCGCGCCGGGCAGGCCGGGCCGGCGCGGCACAGCGCAGCGCGAGAGCGACGACGCGGGTGCGCTCCAGCCGGCTCATGACCTGGCGCGGCGTGGCGGGGTCGAGACAGCGGGTGAGGCCGTAGACGGCCTGATCCTCTGGTGAGCGCGCAACGGACGCCTCACCATCGGTCTGTTCCCCGCCCGCAGCCGCGGTGCCGTGACTCTGTGGGCAGCCCGGCATCCCCTCGCGATCGCAGGGGGGTAGCCCCTCGGGCGGGCCGGGCCGAAGGTGTCGACCACCAGGTGGTGGCCAGCGCCTTCGCGGCGTCCGGCGGTCAGGACCGCCCTGGGGCTTCGGCACGGTCAGGGCTTGCGGTTGAGGAGGAGGGCGAGGATGGTGCGGGCTTCTCGGCGGCGGGAGGGGGGCGAGCGAGGTGATCCAGGTCGTCGGGGCCAGGCTCTCGATCCCCGGCCAGGAGGCCAGCGTCAGCTCGTTCCCTCAGCTGTTGAACAGAAGAACTTGACAGGGAATTCGAGCGCGGCTCGGTGGGATTCTTCGGGTTCCCGCAGCCGGTTGTAGTGCCGGGTCAGAATCGCTTCCCGCTGGGCGGTGGCTTCGTCAAGCGCGGCCTGGCGGGCGAGGGCCTGTTCGCGCATCTGGCGGCGCAATTCCTGGTAGGCGGTGTGGTCGGCGAGCGGGGGCCGGGCCGGCGGCGCCGGTGCGGGGCGAGGAGCGGGCCGCTCGTCGACGTCGGGGTCCGGCTGGGGAGCGGGGGCGGGGGCGACGCGGATGTCGATGGCGGTCACGGTGCCGGGCCGCAGCTGGTGGAGGGTGGTGAGGATGTGTCGGGTCTGGTAGCGGAGCTGGGCGGCCCAGGCCGGGGAGTCGGCGGTCACGCGCAGGCGGCGGGTGGTGGGGTCGTAGCCGGCGAGGTGCCAGTGGGCGGCGGCATCGGGGCCGACGATGGTGGGCCAGTGGTCGCGCAGGCCTCCGCCGGCGGTGCCGAGGGTCCAGCCGTGGGCGGCGACCAGGGCGAGGAACACGTCGGCGATCGGCTCGGGTTCGCGCGGGCCGCGCCGTACGGTGTTGGCCGGCCGGGCCGCGCGGGTGCTTCGCGGGGCGGGGGTGTTGCCGTGGTTGCGGGCGGTCTGGCGGGCGGCGCGCAGCGCGGTGCGGGCGAGATCGGCGCCGGTGGTCGGGGTCGGGGTCATCGGGCGTTCACCGCCTCGCGGACCGGGCCGGCGGCGGTTGCGGTTGCGGTCGAGCGGAGCTGGTCGGCGCGCTCGCGCAGCACCCGTACGGTCTCCAGGCGCTCGAGGAGCAGGTACCGGGCGGTGGTGGCGCGGGCCTGCTCGGCCGCCGCCTCGGCGTCGGCCCGGGCGGTGGGGCGGTGGCGGTTGGCGCGCAGCGCGGTGTCGTGGGCGAGGTCGGCCTCGGCGTCGGCCAGCGGCGTGCGGGCCAGCCGGGCGAGCGCTTCGGCGCGGTAGGCGGCGACGGCGTCCCGGACGGTCTCTAGGTTGGATCCGAGGACGTCCTCGCGGTCGGCGCCGACGGGGCGGGCGGCGGCCATCGCCGCGCGCAGCTCGGCCTCGGTGCGGCGGGCGGTCGCGTTGACGTCGCGGTGGTCGGCGAGGTCGGCGGAGGCGGCGAGGGCCAGGTCCACGCACTCCCCCACCACGGTCCGGATTGAGCGGGCGGCCCAGCACGACCCGCACAGCCCACCCGCCCGCTCGGTGCCGCAGTCCTCGCACGGCAGCGCCCGGCGCGCCGCCTCCGCGGCCTCGGCCCGCGCCTTCCGCTCGGCCCGCCGGCGGTCGACCACCTGCTGCTCGGCGCGCAGCATCGCGTGCCGGTGCAGGTGGGCGTCGACCGCGGCGCACCGCTGCGCGGGGTCGGTTCCGGCCGGGAGCTGGGCGACGGCTTCGCGGACCAGGGCCCGGCGGGCGGTGCGGCGGTCGGTGAGTTGCTGCTTGGCAGGCCGCGCAGGTGCGGGTACCTGAGCGGTTCCCGCCCTGGCACGCCGGCGGGCGCGGCTGGCCTGCGGAGTTGTCCGCCAGCACTGCTGCCTTGGACGTGCAGCCGGTGCCGCAGCCGACCGGCTGCACGTCCAGGGCAGTTAGCTGTGCATCAACGACCCTCCCGGCTGATGAATTCATCGTTGACGTGCCGGGTGGCGACCCTATGAGCAACGGCGAGCAGTTCTTGGTGCTCGGTGTCCAGGCTCAGCGCTTGATGGGAGCCCTGGCGGACCTGGAAGAAGGCGATCGTCCCCCGTGGGGGCGTGGGGTCGCCGCCGATCAGCCTGAGCATCTCGCCAGCGATGTCGTTGAAGCCGTGGACTCCGTTTTCGGCAAGGTCGGTGCAGTAGGCATTGATGGTGGGCGTGCCCTCTACGAAGATCCGATCAACGCCGGACGGAGCGCCCGCGATCTCCTTCATCCGGTTCATGGTGAGGGTGGTGATCTCGATCTCGCCTTCGGCGGACACTAGGGCACAGGTCAAAAGCGGGCTGTGATCGTCGGCCGGTTCCCGTTGGGCGATGAAGTCGAGAAGGTCGGTTGGGCCTTCGTCGACGGGTGCGGAGACGCTCTTCGGGAAGGCGTCTTCGAGTTCGTCGTAGAACTCGACCGGCGGGCGTTCCTTGATGCGCTGCTGGAGGGCACGCAGGGCCGAGTAGTCGGCCTCTGCTTTCTCGATCCGACGCAGGATATGCCGACCGATCGGCAGGATGGCCGGCGTGGCCATCCAGTTGGGCAGCTCGTACTCAACGACTGGTCGGTCCTTCGCGTAGCCGACGCCCTTGGCCAGGTTGGTTACGGCGGCGGAGGAGACCATGCCCGGCTTGACCCATGGAGTCCGAGCACCCCACGCCGCCGAGCGGGATACCGCGCTCCATGCGACGGCGACCATCTGCCCGACGGTGAAGCCGGCGTCGAGAGCGTCCCGGGCGGTCTGGAATGCCTCGGGCAGTCGGTCGTCGGGGATGGGGGCTTCGTTGTACTTGTGGGCGAGGAGTCCGCCGAGGTATCGGACAACGAGGTCGGCCTCCAGATCGAGGACCTGGTCCTGCAGCCCGGCAAGCCCAATCTCCTCTTCCAGGATGAATTCCACCGTGTCCCGGGCGATTGTCTGGGCGTCACCGCCGATGCCAAGCCAGACCGGCAACCGCCATGGGGCCTGGGCCACGTACACGCCGGTCACACGGTCGTTCTCATCGAAGCCGAAGTCGCCCACCGTCGCAGGGAAGGTCGGCACCATCCACCGCTTGCCGTGCAGCTCCTTCAGAGCCTCCACATCGCCGTCCCCGGTGCCGGTGAAGGTGTACTTCGCCTTGTTCATCGGGCCCACGGACTCCTTGTCGGCGGACTGCATGATGCCGATGGCGGCCAGCAGTACGAGCGCAGCCCTCGCCGACGGGCTGTCGCTGGCCGCGTCGACCTCCGCCTCCCCCGTCAGCCACTGTGACGCGTTCTTCACTCGTCGCTCGGTGCGTTCCTTCTCAACGACGCGGGCGTGCTCGGCTTCGCGGGCCCGGGCTTCCTTGGATGCGTTGACGCAGTCCAGGCAGTGGTACTTCCCCGTGACTGGCATCGTCGGGAACAGGCCGTTTCCCCAGACACCTACTGCGGCCATCTCCGACCGGGTCGTGACGGTCAGAGAGGATTGGCAGCCCGGGCACGTCACCGTGAGGAGCGAAGCGAACGAGTTCTCCTTAGCAATCTTGGATGCGCCCGAGCCGATCGCTGAGACGGGACGGGCCCATACCCCGGGCTCCGCGAACTCCCAGTACGACGCGCAGATCTCGTGCAGTTCTTCCGGGGCCTCCGGCGTGATATGGATCTCGACCAGCGGATTTGTCGCGCTGGGGTACAGGAGCCGCTTGCTCTCGACTGCCTTGTCACGCCCCTGTTCGCGGGTCCGCCGACGCTGACGCTTACCCATTTCGCACTCCCCTTGTGCCCCAGTGAGGAGGACCACCGTAGCGACATTGGTCGCCGACCGCAGACGATGGGCAGGTCGTCACGCACCGGTAATCAGCATTCGAACAATTCTCCTAGAGTCGCTGATCGGGTCGGTGGGATCGCCGTTCGCGTACAGCTCCAGCACAGCGTTGTAGATGAGTTCGTGGGCCGGGCGGTAGAAGCTGGCCGTCCTCACGGTCTTGACGACGTCGGCAACCGCGTCCGGGGAGCGCATCATTGCGCCGAGGAGAAGCTACTCGGCCCGCAGGTCGAGGGGCGCCTCGAAGGCGGGGCCGCCGTCCGGGGCCTGCTCGCTCACGGGCGCTCTCCTCGCTGCTGGGGTGGTGCGGCCGGGCGGGGCCGGCGGACGGGGTGTCGCGGCCACCCTGCCCGCTGTTCGAGACGTTGCTGGCGGGCCTGGCTGACCCCCGCGCTCGCGGGGGTGATTCCTTGTCCGTGACGTCGCCGGCATTGGTGTCCGTCGGTGGGCGGGTGGTGGAGCCGGTAGGGTCGCGCGGCACCGGCACCGGCACCGGCCCGGGCTGGCGGGCCGGTGGTCACGTCCAGATCGGGTCGTCGCTGTCGCCGGGTCCGCCGTGGAGGCAGTGCCGGCAGTCGCAGCGATGGTGGGTGTAGTCGGCGGTGCGCTGGTCGTGCTCGGCGCCGGGGTGGGCCCGGAGGACGGGCCACTGGCCGCCGGCACGCTCGGTGTCGACGGCGGCCTGGACTGCGGCGAGCATCTCGACGACCAGGCCGAGTCGGTGGTCGACGGTGTCCGGGTGTTCGGCGAGGCGGCCGCGGGTGGCGAGGTCGGAGTAGTCGGTGATTAGGCCGGTCGCGGCGACCTGCAGCGAGTCGAGCCGGGCGTTGATGTCGGTGCTGGTCACGGCTGGTCCTCTCGATCAGGGTGGTGGCGTGGGCAACCGGGGGTCACGCGGCGCCGCTGAGGGGCTTCGGCGGCCGGGTCGGGCACAGCGGGACCGCCCCAGCCCGGGTGGCGCGGGAGACGGCGAGGGCGGCGCGGTGGCGTGCGCGCTGCTGGCGGTCGTGCTCGTCAGTGCCGGAGACCGGGACGTCTTCGAGCGCGGCGCGGTGGAGGTGGTCGGGTTCGCGCAGCCGGTTGTAGTGGCGGGTCAGGATCGCTTCGGCCCGGGCGGCGGCTTCGTCGAGCGCGGCTTGGCGGACGAGGGCCTGCTCGCGCAGTTCGCGGCGCAGTTCCTGGTAGACGGTGTGGTCAGCGAGCGGGGGCCGGGCCAGCGGCGCAGGTGCGCGGCGGGGAGCGGGCCGCTCGTCGACGTCCTGGTCGGCCTGCGGTGCGGGGGCAGGACCGACGCGGACGTCAATGGCGGTCACGGTGCCGGGGCGCAGCTGGTGGAGGGCGCTGACGATGCGGCGGTGGTGGAGGCGCAGCTGGGCGGCCCAGGCCGGGGAGTCGGCGGTGACGCGCAGGCGGCGGGTGGTGGGGTCGTAGCCGGCGAGGTGCCAGTGGGCGGCGGCGTCCGGCCCGACGATGGTGGGCCAGTGGTCGCGCAGGCCTCCGCCGGCGGTGCCCAGCGTCCAGCCGTGGGCGGCGACCAGAGCGAGGAACACCTCCGCGATCGGCTGCGGCTCCCGGGGCCCGGGGCCGTGCCGGTCGGCGCGGCGAAGCGTAGCGGCGGGGCGCTTCGCCGGGGTGTCACCGCGGCTGGAGGCGGCTTTCCGGGCAGCTCGCAGGGCCGTGCGGGCCAGGTCGGCTCCGCTCGCGACGGGCTGGCTCATCAGGCGCTCACCACCCGGTCGGTGTCCTCGAGATCGGTGGTCCAGGTGTTCAGGAACGCCCAGTCCTGGTCGGTGAGCTCCGTGGCCGGTCGGGCCGGACGCGCGTGCTCGCGGACCCGGCGGTACACGTCGTCCGCGGCGATCCGGTCGAAGGCGTACAGGCACCACTGCCGATAGGAGGCACCGAAAACACCCAGGTCAGCAGCGACATCGTCCCAGCGGCCCACCGGCTTCCAGGTCGGCAGGCGGCTGCCGTGCGGGCGCTTGGCCGGGGCGTCCAGAAGGCCGTCGGCCAGGTAGTACAGCTCGCCGGTCTTCACGACCAGGCCGTGCTCCATCAGCGGGGCCAGGCGGGCGTGGACAGTCGCGCGATGCCGCCGGGTGCTGGCCGCGAGCTCCACCGCGGTTTGCCCGTCCCGGTACGCGAGAGCCGCCACCACCTCCGCGGCCGTCTTGCCCAGACCCCGGGCCCGGAACGCGTCCCGGGTCATCAGGTCGGAGAGGAGGCGGAAGTCCAACTCGGCGGGGGCATCAGACGGGGCAGCAGGCGTCGTGGCGGGGGTGTGTCGCCGGTTGACCCCATCCAGGTACCCGGGGGCCTCGTGCCCCACCTGGCGGTTGGGGTCAACCGGCGACACCACGTCAGCCGACCCCCGCCGGGGCCTGCCCAGCACCCACTTCGAGGACGCCCCCGCCCCGCCCCGCTCGGCCCGCCACAGCCACCCAGCAGCCACCAACCTGGCATCCGACCGCTTCACCGTCGACTCCCCCACCCCGATACCCAGAGCCAGCTGACGCTGAGACACCTCGTGGTCGAACCCGCCAGCCCGCTCGCACAGCCCCAGCCGGTGCAGCAGGTTCGCCCGGTCCGTCTGCCCAGCCTGCCCGCGCCACGGGAACACCTCGACGGCGATCCGACGCTCCGCCAGAGCCGCCATCGCGTCCCGACGCTCCCGGATCGGCGCGGACTCACCCGTCACACGAACAGCACGCCGCCACACCCCGTCCAGGTACCGCATGGCGTGGTCGTGGCCCTTCGCCCGGGACAGGTCCCGTAGCAGCGCGCCACCGGGCGCCGGAGAGGCGAGCAGGACGTCCCGCAGGGCGAGCTGGTCGGCCCCGGCCCGCGCGAACCCGAACGCGATCGCCGACGTCACCCGGTGCGTGTCCCGGCCAGCCCCCGAGCCACCATCGGACCCGCCCTCCCGGTACCGCTCCATCCCCGCACCCTCGACCACCAACGCACGCATCCGGGCCGACAAACCGGTGGGGATCTTGGACCGCCAACCCGCGGACCGCTGGCCGGGAACCAGCAGCCCGGCCGGAACTACACCCGACGGGCCGTCCACGGCGACACCAACACCCTCACCCGAACAGGTGATATGTGTCACAGTCCTGGGACTGTGGGCTGCGGCTCCGACAACCGGTCCGACAACCGGTCCCTCAACGAATCCCCTGGAAACGGAGGGTGCAGCGCCCGGATCCCGCCCTGCGGAATCGGCGTCAAGGCCCGCACCGGAAACCCCAAGATCAACAAACCTAGGCAGTGAAGACTGGAAAGGGGTCCTGACCTGCTGCAAAATGGCAGAGCCTCCTGCTCTTACGTGCGGGGACGCAACGGCGCCCCCTCGGGGGTGTTGGTTCGTGGAGAACCGAAGTACCGCCCTTCCCGGGCCCCGGCCGCCAAGCCGGAGCCCGTTCCGGGCCCTCGTCCGATCGCCAAATCGGACGGATCACGAAAGACCGCAGTCCAGTGGTTGGCCCCACCGGAAGTGGTCGGGGTTGCTGGCCTCGCCAAAGGCCGGCGCCCCCAAGACGACTAAGTCACACTGACCCCCTTCGGGGGAGAGGTGTACGTGGATACGACGACGGCACCCCGCCGGAGCGACCTCGAACCGGTCGCCTCTACGGCGGGGTGCCGCGCGTATGAGGGGGTGCCACTACGGGTACCCTTCAACACGTCACCACCCCTTGCGTGGTCGACCGGGACGGACTGCCCCCGGCCAGGGGCGCCGACCCACTTGAACGCCGTCCGGACCCTCGGGTCCGGGCGGCGAAGTTCGTTTTGGATCACTGTCGGGGCAAGCCTACCCCTGTGGACAACTCGCAGAGTAACGGCGAGTACACCGTGTCGATCTGACGCCCCGACCATGCGACGGCCCGACAAGCCCTTCATCGGCTGGATCCCCTCAGCATCTCCAGGGCGTCCTCCACCGAGATCCCCTGGTCGTCCTTCGCATCCGTCCAATGCCGGAGCGTGTTGGAGACCGCGCGCATCACCTCGTCCGGAAGGCCTGCGGCACGCAGCGTGTCGGCGGCCTCCTCCAGCTCCGGTGCCCAGCGCCACGCCCGAGCCGCAGTTTTGGCGATGTAGCCGGTCTCGGCCAGGTAGCTGCCCTGCCGCCCGCCGGCCACCTCCAGCAGCGCCTGGTCGACGCCGTGGTGCTGAGCCACGCCGTAGGCGAGCGCGGCCAGCACCCGGGAAGCCTTCTGATAGGCCGTGTAGGAGACCTTCAACGCGGAGGCCTGCCCGATCTCTTCGCCCAGGACCGGCGTCGACACGGCAGTGCCAGCGAACAGTGCCGCGACCCGGGTGGTGGCGGCGGACGGCCCGGAGAGGAACAACTTGGTGCGCTTGCCGCCGGTGGGCGGCGAGCCGACCACCGCGCCGTCGACGACAGCCTGAGCGCTTCGACCCACCAGGTCCGCGATCCTCTGCGCCCTGGCCGGGCTGATCGCGTTGCCCTCGACGAACACCCCGGCGAACCCGCGCTCGGCGACATCGCGGGCAACGTCCTCTGCAGCGGCCGGCGGGCACAGACTCAGCACGACCTCGGCCCGCTCAAGCAGTTCGTCCAACTTGGCCACCGGCCCCAGCCCGGCCTGCTCGGCACGCCGTACGGTCGCGGCGCTGCGCCCGGACGGGCACCACACAACCTCGACGCCGGTGGACACCGCGCAGGCAGCGACGGCCGCGCCCATGCTCCCTGGATGCAGCACCGCGAGGACGGGCTGAGCCGCGGTCACCGCACACCTCCCGCCACGTGTGCGAAGGCCTCGACAGTAGTCCGGGCGATGAAGTCCGGCCCGGCTCCGCCCGGCCAGTCCCGGCCGTGCGAGATCCAGATGGTGCGGAGCCCGGCGGCCCGGCCGCCGGCGACGTCGAGATCGGCGTTGTCGCCGATCATCCACCCACCCTGGAGAAGGTCTCGTCCGACGCTGGCGGCGGCGGTCTCGAAGGCTCCGAGCGCCGGTTTCCGGATGCCGGTCTCGCCGGAGATGCAGATGGCGTCGACCGCGTTGGCGATGCCGGAGGCCTGCAGCTTGGCGTGCTGGATCTGGGCGCCGCCGTTGGTGACGACGACGACCTGGTGGCCAGCCTCCCGTACGGTGGTCAGGGCCTCGATCACGCCGGGAAACGGCGTCACCAGGGCGGAGAGCTCCGGCTCGTACCGCGACCAGAGCTCGCTCGGCGAGTCCGGGAGACCGAGCTCGGCGCACAGGCCATCGATCACGTCCAGGTCCGCCCGGACCCGCATGGCCTCGAGCATCCGCTGCCCGACCGTCGGACCCAGATCGTGTTGCTTGCAGTACCCGGCCACCCAGGTCGTCACCGCGGTGAGCCGGTCGATCAGCGTGTCGTCGAAGTCGACCAGCAGCAGGTCGCCGCGCGGTGCGGTGAGCGCCAGGCGGATCTGGTTGGCGGCGGCCTCGGGCCCAACCTCGTCCGTGCGGATGGTCAGGTCGAAGCGGAAGGTGGGGTTGGCGTCGAGGTCGGCCAGGGTCGCGTCCCACGCGGCCAGCCGCGCCGGAGTGTCCGCGTCGCCCCGACCGGTTGATCGCGCCTCGGTCACCTCTCTAGAAGACCACAGCAGGACGGTCAGCCACTGGGCCGGGTAGCCGTCGAGCATCGCTCGCACCCCGTCGACCTGCCCCAGGTGCATCACCGGCACGCCGTGCGCGAACGCCTCGTCCAGGCCGGGACGGTCCGTCACGTACACGCTGTCGTAGCGGGAGTTCTCGTACACAACCGCACCCGACGCCCGCAGCTCCTCGAGCAGCTCGGGAGTGCCCATCCGGTACCCGGCCGACCGGCCCGGCCCGCACTTCACCCGCGAGAACAGGGAAAATGCCGGGTCGCTGTCGCTCAACGCCCTGGTGACCGTGTCCTTCCCGGAAGCCGGCGGCCCGTACAGAATCACGCCGCGCGTGGGTTCGGTGCTCATGCGTACACCTCCCGAATCGCCTGCCGGGCCTGGTCGGCGAGGGAGATCGCAGCACCGAGCCGGTTGTCGACGACCAGGTGCGGTACGGCCGGCCGCAGGTCGACATCGATCGTCTGCAAGTACTCGTCCCACCGCCCCAGCTTCCAGGCGTCCCGGGCCGCGGAGCGGAAGCCGACGTACTCGCGCATCGACTCCGGGTCGCACTGGACCCAGATCGGCGCGACATCGACGCCGAGCGACGCGCACCGGTTCGTGAGCCGCTGCATCCAGCCCTCGTCGGTCATTTCGGCGATGAACGGCGCGGTGAGCACGGTGGAAATCCGGCAGCCGATATTGGCCCAGGCGGCCTGCATCAAGCAGTCGTACTCGAGACCGCGCACCTGCTCGCGGTACAGATCGGTGTGCCGATCATGTGGATCGCCACCCAGCGAGACCAGCAGCCGTTCCACCAGCGGCCGGGTCAGCGGGTCCTTGTCCAGCAGTGGCCAGCCGGTCAGCTGGGTGAGGAACCGGGCGAACTCGGTTTTCCCGGAACCGGCGTATCCACCCACTAGGATCACGACCGGCCGGTGCGGGTCACCGCCGGTGTGCCGGCGCTTCCAGGCGTCCAGGATCCGTTGCTGCACGCCCAGGTGGTCGGCCTCGTCGCTGCCAGCCGCGATCCGGTGAATCGCCCGCTCGACAGCGAGAACATGCTCACCGTTGTGCTCGTCGCTCGCCGGCGTCAGCCGGAACGCGGCTTCTTCGCCCGGGAGCGCGGCACGGAAACCCAGCTGCGGGTCGGTCGCCCGGTAGAGCAGGCAGTAGGCCCGCCGGTAGTGCGGACCGGGGTAGACCTCACCCTGCTCGTGCTGCCACAACGTCTGCGGATTCGCAGCCGGGACGCCCTTGAGCCTCGCCTCCTCGGCGACCTGACGCAGCCGCTCCCCCGCCTTCTCCAGCGTCAACCCGTGAGCCTCCCGCTGCGCACGCAGCAGGTCAGGCCGCCACCCCGCACGTCCCTTGGCCATGCCCCCGCCCTCCAGTATCACCATGCCCGGCAGCCTAGGGCTGACCAGCGAAAACCCGTGTGTACGCAGATATGAAGTCGTGTGTATGGACGTGTTGATGGAGCTGATGACGCCCATGTGATTCATCGTCAGCTACTTAGCCGCTGTGATGTATCCCATGAGAGACAGAGATCCTGAAGCAGTCGGGGCGCCTTCAGTTAGCCATCGAAGTCACCGGCCAATAGCCTTCACCCAGGCCGTGCGCCTGATCCGCATGGCCAGCGCACGCTTACGGCGTGACTTCCGATGGTCAGCCGGCCATGCTCAGTGTCAGCAAGTGATGCAGAGGCGTGGTGCTGACCGTCACAAAGACCGTGGACTCCTGTGGATCGCGAGCAATGCTCAGGATCCGAAAACCCGGGGTGCCCTCTGCCGCGCCGAGCGCTGCTGCTGCTGCCTGATCCATGGGTTCGGCAGAGATCACGGTGTCGGTACGCAGGACGTTCCAACCGAGCCAGTCAGCGAAGCGAACCCCAGCCGGGGGAGACATGCGAGTAGCTCCGACCGGAGCCAGCAGGGGCGGGACCCCTTCGTGGCCCTCAGGCTGACGAGAGGCAAGCTCGTAGGGAACGATGGTCAACTTGTGCTGGACCGGAACACCGTCTACCGAGCGGACTCGAGTGCGCTCCACGACATCGGTGCCGGTGATCCCCCACGCAGCCATATGCGGCGGAGCTGGCAGTTGACGGACAAGGGTGGTGGCCTCGCTGGCCTCACCACCGGATGTCGGCTTCCAGATAGGCACGCTCAGGTCTGGGGGCCCGAACGTTCCGAGGTGGGCTTCGGCGGTCCGGCCGGCGGTGACGACGGTGCCACTGCCAGGTTCGGTACGGACCATACCTAGAGCCGCCAGTTGGGCGTAGGCCGCGGCGACGGTCTGCTGACTCACGCCGCGCTCCTCAGCCAACTTGCGCACGGCGGGAAGGCGCGTCCCGTGGCGGTAACGCCCAGCCGAGATCCCTTCCCGAATCTCGGCCGCGATCGTGCTGGCGTTCACGTTCAGTCTCCTATCGAGCGGCAGCTTCGTCACAGGCTATCGCGTCAAGCAGCAAACGTCATCATCTTGACGGGTGTCACGACACTATCGAACCGTCTTGACACGTTCGGGATGGGTCCCTATCTTCGATTGCACCGGACTGGTTACGGTCCGCGACGGACGGGCTGGGCGTAAATCCAACCCGCGCGTCAATGTGCTTCTTGCAAAACAGCGGCCGTCACCCGTCTTCGGGCGGTGGCGAGGTCCAGGGGTCGATGCTCTAGCTCCCCCAAGCGTCGGACGGCCGTACCTCATATCGAGCAACACCAGAACCACGAGCAGCGTGCTGCGCTGCCTGTCCGCCAGGACGTTGGCCTTCGGGCCGGGCCTGGCGGGCGGAGAGAGCAGCAACCTCTCCCCCTTCTCCTCGCCTTCGACCGTTCCGGGAGGATCCCGATGTCGACCCGTACCCGCTCCCGCCGCACATACGGCCGAGAGCCCCTCCAGCTCAGCAAGCTCAACCCGGCTGACGTCAGCATGCTGCCCGGGGTGCAGCTGTCCATCGTCTGCCGGGACTGCCTCACCTGGCGCCGCGTCGTCGGCGACACCGACCTCAGGGTGATCGGCCACGAACGCGGCGACGGGAAGGACCGCTGCCGCGGCGGCAACCGGCAGGTGAAGGCGGATCTCACCCCCGAGCGGTGGCTGGCCCGGCGCCGGCGCCAGCAGCAGGACGCGCTGCGGGCGGAGACCCGCCGCCCGACCACCGTGCTGAAGAAGGTCACGGCGCCGAAGCCGCCGGCGCTCCACCAGCTCGACCCCGCGCAGCCCACCGCGGACACCGCCCGCCGGGCCCTGGAGGCGCACCGCGCCCGGTGCGAGGCGGCCGCCTGCACCAGCAGCAAGGAGAAGAGGACCGACGAGGACCGGCGTCGTGTCGAGCACTGCCCCGACGGGGAACGCCTGGCCCGCCGCTACCTCTCCCTGCTGGAGTACGAGCCCCGCCGCCGCGAGGCCGCGGCCGTCCGGCAGGGCGAGCGCGAGCGGCTCGACCAGGAGACCGCCGCCGGCTTCCCCAAGCGCCGCAAGGAGGAGTGGAAGGCCGTGCTGCCGCTGGTCAAGGAGGCCGACGCCGGGCGGGCCAAGCCGCTGGAAGGCGCGCGCGGCCCGATCGTCGCGCTGGCCCTGCCGGTCGGGGCCCGCCCGATCGGGCAGGGCCCCACCGCGGCCGAGGTGCTCTCGGCGAGCCCGGTCCGCAAGCGCGCCGCCTGACCCGCTGCCAGAACGAACGACCACGGCCGCCGCCCACCCGCAGATCGCGGATGGGCGGCGGCCGCTGCTCTGCCCGCACCGCATCCCCGCCCGCCCCGCGTGACCGACCCCGAGGAGACCGCGATGTCCGACACCCTCACCCCCAAGGCCGCCGCGCTGCTCGCCGATGCCTACACCTGGTACTCGGGGACCCTACGCGACCTGGTCCTCGAGCTGCTGGACGACGCCGGCCTGGACACCGGTAGTGACGCCGTCGACGACCTGTGCGGTGAGCTGTGGCTGCACGCCGCCGAGTTCACGGTGTCCCGCCGCCTGTCGTTCACCGAGCTCCTGGACCTGCTGGACAGCACCGCCGACGTCCTGGTGACCCGCCTCCACGACCGGCCGCCGGTACGCCTGGCGGGTCGGCTCGCCACCGCTGCCGCCCCGAACGCGGCCGACATCGCCGAGCTCGCCGCCAGCGCCGCGGACGCCGCCGGCTACCAGCAGGTCCCCCGTCCTCGCCGACCCGCCGCCGAGCAGTCCCGCCCGCAGCGCGCGGCGGCCTGATGCGTGTCCACCTGGTCGCCTACCTGGCCCGTACCGGCGCCGGGGCGGAGCAGGGCGTGGCGCGCGTCCCATCGGAGCGGGGCCGGCCGTCGTGGCACGAGTGCGCGGCCGTCGTCCCCGGATTCCTGATCGGGCAGTACCTCGGTCCAGCTCCCGGACCGCAGGAGGCCCGGCCCGGACGTCGTCCCGCCTGACCCACCATCTGCACGAACGACCACGGCCCGACGCCCGCCCCGATCTGCAGGGTGGGCGCCGGGCCGTGGCCTGCTCGTACAGCAGCCAGAACAGCAAAGAAGGCCCCCGGGGATTGCGCCCCCGGGGGCCTGGCCGGTCGAGCACCACCATCCGCTGAGACGAGAGGAACACCCGACCGTGACCCCCATCATGGCACTCTCCGCCCGCATCCCGAAGACCACCACCGACGACCTGGACGAGCTGTACGGCCGGTACGCCGGCCGCCTGCTCGTGGCCGCCGCCGAGCAGCTCGCCGAGATCAGCCCGGCCGCCGCGGACCTCGACGAGGACCTGGCCGACGCGGTGTGGGACGACGTCGCCGCCGGCCTCTACCCCGACGACGCCCGCGGCCTGGACGGCCTGCTCGTCCTGCTGGCGGAGAAGGTCCGCCGGGTCCGCACCCGGGCGACCGCCGCCAGCGAGGCGGTCCGGTCGGTCGTGATCGACCTGGACGACCTCGCCGGTACCGAGCCCGTCCCCGCCGGCGTCGTGCGGCCGCTGCCGGTCACCGTCTCCGCCGCCGTCGCCACCCTCCGCGCCCTCCCCCTGGCCGGCTGACCGCGATGAGCAGCCAGCACCTGGGCGACGCCGAGGTCGCCCGCCGCATCGCCGCCGCCAACGAGGCCGCCGCGGCCGCCGAGCGCGCCCGCCAGGAGGCCGACCGGATCCGCCAGCAGCAGGGAGGCAACAAGTGATCCGCACCGATCCCGCGCTGTGCCGCTCCTACGGCGGCGGCGGAACCCCCGGCACCCCGGCCCCGCAGGACCCGCCGATCACCTCGAAGAAGGGCGGCGGCAAGTGAGCAGCCCGGAGGACCAGGCCTGGACGCAGCGGCAGATGGACGAGTTGCTGCGGCGGGCCCGCGAGATGCACGCGAAGGCGCAGGCCGAGAAGGCCGGCGGACAGCAGAAGTAGCCACCACCACAAGATGAGAGGGGAACTACCTGTGAGGACGAGCGAGGAGTACGACGCCTGGCAGGCCGGGCTGCAGCAGATGCACCGCGACTACGAGGAGGCCGACCAGGCCGAGTACGTCGCCTACATGGACGAGCTCGACGCCCGCGACGTCGCGCGCTGGGCCGACCCGCTCCTGGAGCAGTCGGCCACCGACGGCGCGCTCCTGGAGCAGCGGCACGTCCTGGACGAAGCCGCCCACCCGGAGACCGTCGCCGCGCTCCAGGGCCTCGCCCTCATGGCCCCGTCGGTCTGACCGAGTCGGTTGGTTGTCGTTCGCCGCCGCTCCGCCCCGGACCACCCGGGGCCGGTCGCGGCGGCGTTCGTCGGTGCCCGACTTCCACGCACCGGATCACGGCCGGGACCGTCCCGGCCCCCAGCAAGGAGGCAGAACATGGCGCAGCAGGAGACCAGCAACACCGTCACCGACTCGACCGTGAACGGGATCGCTGTGCAGATCGGTACCGCGTCCGGGCCGATCAGCATCGGCGACGGCCCGCAGCACAACGACCTGCGCACCGTCACCACCGTGGTCGTGGACGGCCGGTCGGTCAGCAGCATCCCGCTCGACCTGCTCTGACCAGCACCGCCACCTGCCCCTGCAGGCCGCCGCGCCCCGCCCCCGAAGCCCCGGGTGGCGGGGCGCGGCGGGCTTTGACGCACCGCCCCCACAAGGAGAAGGAGAACGCTTATGTTCGAGCGCTTGCGCGCTGTCGTCGCCGACACCGTCACCGAGGTCGCCGGCCACCGTCAGCTCACCAAGGAGATCAGGCAGGCCGTCGCCTCCGGCGACCAGGAGGCCGCCCAGGCGTTCCGCACGGGCACGGCGGCCGCCGCGCTCACGGCCCGGGGCCGCGACGCGCGGGGCCAGGAGGTCGTCGACTACGTCCAGGCGGTCAAGCGGGCCGACGGCGGCAGCGCCGCCCGCGCCGGCTGGCTCCACCGCCGCTGACCGTCGAAGACAACCACCGCCCTCCCACCACGACGAAGGAGCAACATGATCATCGTCACGACCAGCGGCAGGATCGCCGCCCTGCGCAGCCGCGGCGACGAGGCCGCGGCCGCTCTCGCCAGCGCCACCCAGCAGCTGGAGGACGTCCTGAACCAGCAGCGGGACCCCGACGAGCAGCTGCTGACCGCGCTCTCCGACCTCGCCACCGCGCGCGACGACCTCGCCACCGCGCGCGACGACCTCGCCTCCGCCGAGCGGACCGCCGCCGAGGCGATCGCCTCGCAGACCGCCTCGCACAGCATGCAGAAGCTGCTGCTGCGCGACGCGCAGTCCCGGATCGACGCCGGTGACCGGACCATCGCCGAGCTGCGCGCCGAGCTGGAGCGGGCGCGCGCCGCCGAGCCGGCCGCGCCGGAGCCGGTCGAACTGCCGGAGCACACGGTGCTGCGGTTCCGCACCGTCGGCGGCGGCCTGGTCGTGGTGACCGGTGTGTCGGACGAGCACCGCGCCGACGACGGCCGCAGCTACGCCTGGCAGTGCATCACGTGCGGCGACGGCGGCGGCCACCTCGTGTGGTTCCGTGACGGCGCGCGCCGCCTGGCCAACGACCACGCCGGCGCCTGCCGGGCTATCCCGACCGGGACCGCCGGCGAGGCCGCGAAGGCCGGCACCCACAGCTGACCGGCCCGCTCAGGGCCGGCCGCCCTTTTCCTCGCCCTCAGTGGCGGCCGCCCCGGAGCCCGACCCTCCGCGCCGGCCGCCACCCTCAGCCCCCGGAGGCTCTGTTGACGATCACCGATCTGCCGCGGACCGCGGTCCTGCCCGGCCAGGCCCGCCCCGCGCCCCCACCACCCGCCACCGCCCGCCCGCAGAGCGCCACCACCGCAGTCCACGTGGTGACCCGCCAGGAGTACCTGGCGGCCCAGAAGTCGCTCGCGAAGCTGGAGCGCCTCGGTGAGATGATCACCCGCGCGCTGGTCGCCATCGGCGTCGGCGCGCTGGTCTTCACCTGCGTCAACGTGACCAAGTTCGCGATGAGCCACGACATCCCCGGCTGGATCGCCTGGATGCTCGACCCGCTGGCCTCCCTGGCGCTGATCACCGTGCTGTACGTCGACGGGGTGCTCACTGAGCAGGGCGGCGACCGCGCCAAGGGCTGGCCGTTCGTGCTGCGCTGGTTCGCCGGCGCCAGCACCTGGCTGATGAACTCCTGGACGAGCCTGTACCCCGACGGGCACTTCACGCTCGTCCCCAAGCACCCGGACGCCGGCGGCCTGCTGCTCCACAGCGTGGCCCCGTTCCTCCTGATCATCCTGGCGGAGGCGTCCTCCGGCTACCGCGCCTACCTGGCCAAGCGCCTGGAGGCGCTGCGCGCGCTCATCCAGGCCTACGAGGACCAGGAGCAGGCGGCCAGGAAGGAACGCGAGGAGCGGGCGCGGGCCGAACGCGAGAAGACCGAGCAGGCCGCGCTCGACGCGCAGCGGGCCGAGCGCGAGGAACAGCGCGAGCGGGAGCGAGCGGCGGAGCGGGCCGCGCTGGCCGAGCGTGCCTCGAAGGCGGAGATCGAGCGGCTCCGCGAGCAGGCCGGGATCGAAGACGCGAAGGCGCAGCGCGAAGCCGAGAAGGAGCGGCGCGAACGCGAGGCGGAAATCGAGCGGCTTCGCGAGCAGCGGGAGCTGGAGAACGCGAGGACGCTTCGCGAGGCCGAGCAGGCCCGGATCGCACGGGAGAACGAGGACGCCCGGGTCCGTCGCGAGCAGGAAGTCGAGGCGGAGCGGCTGCGTTTCGAGTGGGAGAACGAGGAGGCCCGGCGGCGCTCGGAAGCCGAGATCGAGGCGCTGCGGATCAAGGCCGAGGGCGAGGCGAAAGCCAAGGTTCTGCTGGCGGAAGAGCAGGTCAGGCAGCAGCAGGCGGCCGAGGAGGAGCGCCGGGCGCGGGAGGCCGCCGAGGCGGAGGACAAGCGCCGCCGGGCGGAGGAGCGGGCCGCCGCGAGGCAGCAGCGACTGGCCTCGCAGACCGCTCGCACGTCGCGGTCGACCGCCTCGCGTTCTCTCTCGGAAGTCTCCTCGCAGAACGGTGGGACGGTTCCTCGCGAAGTGCGCTCGCGGCTTCGCGAGCAGGCCGAGCGCGAGGTCGCGCGGCTGATGCTGGAGGGCTCGGAAATCGACCCGAAGGCGATCGGCGAGCGCTACAGCAAGGGCGAGACGTGGGTCGGAGACCGCATCCGGTCCGCGAAGAAGCGCCTCGCGGACGACTCGGAGTTCGAGCTCGCGGTCATCTCCTCCGCCCTGGAGGACGAGATGCCGGTCTCCGAGGAGACCAAGCACGACGACACCCGGGCCGGCGACGAGGCGGCCTGACGGGACGCCGGCTTCTCCGGTGGTCACCAGGACGCTCACATCGTCCTGGTGACCGCCGAAGGCGCCGAAGCGCCGAGCACCACCGTACCCAGCACAACCCCAGCGAAGGAGCTACCCCCGATGAACACCCTGCTCTACCTGGCCGGCCTGGCACTGATCGCCCTGGTCGTCGCCCTGACCGTGGCCACCCCGCTGCTCCTGGTCCACGCCCGCGGGCGCGACCACGGCCCCGCCTGCCGGTGGTGCCACCCCCGGCTGCGCCGCCGCTGACCGATCCATCCCCACCGTTCCGGGCCTCTCGGCCGGCCGCCGGCACGCCCCCGACCAGGGGTGCTACCGGCGGCCGGACAAGGCGTCCGGCCCCCCGGCGCGCCGAGCACCACCGTAGCGACCCGGACATCCGGCCGGAGCCCGGGTCCGAGAAACCCATCACCTGGAGGATCCATGTCCCAGCACCACAAGAACGGGTGGACGTCGGAGCACCTGCTCAGGCCGCAGGGCACCGGCCTGTACGCCGCTCAGCAGCGCGAGCGGTTGCGGCAGATGGCCAACGAGGTCCAGGGGCTGCTGAGCGAGTACCGCTCGGCCCTGGAGACCATCAAAATCGACGGCGACAAGCCGCTGGAGGCGAAGGTCCGCGCATTTCTCGCGACCCGGCCGATGGCCGCGCTGGAAAAGCACCTGCGGGCCGCGGTGAACGAGGCCGGGAAGATCGACAGCGCCTACAACAGGCTTTACGTCAAACTCCCGGTCAAGCGTGAGAAGCGCGCGGCCGCCAAGGCGCTCCAGAAGGCCCATAAGGCCGGACTGAAGAGCACGCAGGGAATGCAGGGGGTGAACACGGCGGCAAACCTGCACGGAATCGCCGCCGGATTCACCGACCAGCAGAACGGAAACGGCGACGGAAACGCCCAGGAAAAGCCCGCTCCGACGTTTCTGGATTTCCTGAAGGAGGCGTGAATAAATGCCGCTCACGCCGGGGCAGGCCGCGCACTGGAATCGGCGTATCGCGGCGACCGCGACGAATCCCGATCGCGCGCAGGCGCTGTGGGACCTGGCCCGCGCGATGGCCGGCCGGGACGAGGCGGCCTGGGCCGACCTGGTGCGGTTGCTCACCGCGTGGACGCAGGCCCGTGCCGGCTCCTGACGGGCCGGTCGGCGGGGTGACTCTTCGCGCTCACCGAATCCGGCGCGACGCCGTCAACCGGGGTCTCCACGTGCGCGCACTGTGCGCGCACGCGAGGGACCCCGGATTGGTGACGGACAGTGACGAACGATTGGAGGCGGCCGGATGGCCGACGACACCACGGGGACCGTGCTCGGCTTCCCCGGCCTGACCCTGCCCGGGGTCGTGGGCGAGGACGGCCCCGGCGGCGGCCTGCCGACCCTCGCCCCGCTGACCACCGAATTCGCCCCGCCCGCGTCCCTCTCGGTTCCCGAGGGGCCCGCGTTCGGCGGGAATGAGGAAACCTCCGCTCAGGGAATGGGAACGGTCCCCGCCGCCGGGTCCGGCTCGCTCGCCCAGGTGGCCTCGATGTCCGCCGTGCTGGCGGCGGGAATCACGGTCGCCGCTCTGCGCGGCGCCTACCACGCCGTCGGCTACCTGCGGGCCCGCGCGGAGCATTTCAAGGCCGTCCGGGACCAGCAGAAAACGCCTGCCGGAAAGCCCGGGAGTGAGCTCGAAAGGGCCCGGTCGGCCGCCCTCGCGGGCCAGCAGAGGGGCCGTATCCAGCCCGGTCCGGAATTCGGGAGAAACTCGCGCGGGTCGGGCCAGAATTCATTCCCGAATTCGGGGCGGTCGAGTGGTCAGGTGCCCTCGACTTTCCGCTCCGCCGGGCAGAGCGGGCCCGGCGGCACGCCGCCGAAGAAGCCCGGGGCGGGCCGTGGAGGCGGCCAGGACGGCCGCCCGGGCCCGGCGGGCACCACCGGGCCCGGGCGGGTCCAGGAAGCCCGTAGGAGGGCCCTGGAGGACTCCGGCCGCAAGGGCCGCCCGGACGGCAATTCCGGGGACCGGAAAGGCCGTCAGAACAACGGCGGAAAGGGCCCGGAGGACAGGAAGCCGGGGCCGCAGGGGAAGGGCGCGGCCGATCGGCGGAGCACGCCGCAGCGGCAGCCGGCTTCCCCGGACACGATCCGCGCAGCGGCCCGCCAGCGCGCTGCCGACCGGATCCTGAACGGCCCGAAGGACAGGCAGTCCGGCCCCGGCCGCAAGGGGCCGGACGACCGGCCGGGCAAGCCCGGGCGGACCCCGGCCGGGCCGGACACCGTCCGCGGTGCGGCCAGGCGCCGGGTCGCCGACCGGATCAGCACCGGCTCGTGGAAGCCGGCCGGAGCCCACGGCGGAAGCGGCGCCACTTCGGCCACCATCCGCGGCGCGGTCCGCAAGCGGGCGGTCGACCGGATCCTGAACGGCCGGAAGCCCAAGGACACGGCGACGGGGAACGGGGGCGCGACGGGCACGTCGAAGCCGGCGGCGCCGGGCACCGAACTCGCCGTGAGGCCCGCGACGGCGGGCGACGGGACCGGGACGGGCACGGCGGGCACTGCCCCGGGCGGGGCCGGCACGCGGGCCAAGCGCCGGGCCCGGCGGGTGTTCACCC
Organism: Kitasatospora sp. NPDC002551; assembly: GCF_040296005.1. Taxonomy (NCBI): domain Bacteria; kingdom Bacillati; phylum Actinomycetota; class Actinomycetes; order Kitasatosporales; family Streptomycetaceae; genus Kitasatospora; species Kitasatospora sp. NPDC002551. Next base: position 68,601 of record NZ_JBEOWI010000030.1, read on the forward strand.
CGGGCGGGGCGAGCGGCTCGCGGCCCTGGCGGCTGCGCAGGCCCGGCACCACCGCCCCGGGCAGCCCCGGCGACCGCCGGGCCCGCAAGCGCCGTGAGCAGCAGGAGCGCAAGGCGCGCAAGGCCCGCGAGCGGGCGGAACGCGCGAACGCCCGCCGCTCGCGGCGGGCCCACTCCACCGGCAGCCGGGGCACCGCCGCGGGCCAGGCCACCGGGGCGTCCGGGTCGGCCGGGTCCGGTGCGGGTACCGGTTTCGGTCCGCCGCCCGGCTGGGTCCACAGCGAGCACCACAGGGTGCGCCGCTACGACCGGCCCGATCCCGACAGGGCGGCCCCCGCCATCGGCCGCGGGCAGGCCGGGCTGCCGCGCGCCCCGTACCGCACCCCTCACACCCGGCCCCGCACCACCCGCCCAATCCCCATGCCCCCGGCCGCACCCGCCCCTGGAGGACGACCCGTGACCATCCCCGTGCCCAGAACGGGCACCGGCACCACCCAGTACGCCGGCGACTCGGACCTGACGATCTACGACGTCATCGACGCGGACGCCGACATGGCCGAGGAGATCCTGCAGGGCGCCGACCACGCGCTCGAGGCGGCGGCAGGCTGCGAGAAACTCGCCGGCCGCCTGGAGGCCCTGCACGCCAAGGTCCTCGACCTGAAAATTCCCGGGGTCCTCGAAACCATGGTCGTCTCCCTCATGGAGAAGGCCGCGGAGGTCAAAGCGAGGGCCGACGCGGTCGCCGAGACGATCCCGGCCGCCGCCGAGGCCATCGCCGCCGCCGGGACCAACGCGGCCCGCCGCGACAAGCAGGTCGCCGACACCACGCGCGACATGGGCCACGCCGCGCCCGCCGAGCGCGACTACCACGAGAAGTAAGGAGAACCCACCCGATGTCCGACCTCGTACCGGTCACCAGCAGCGCCCCACCCGCCGCCCACACCACGCCCACCGCCGACGACGCCGAGCCGCTGTTCTCCGGGGGCGCGGCCGCCACCGTCGTCGAGGTGTTCTTCGACGCCGTCAACTACGGCATCGTCGTCGCCCAGCTCGCCATCGCCTCGGTGCGCCTGGCCTACCTGTCCGAGAAGGTCACCGGCACCTACAAGTACGTCGAGGGCTGCGCCGCCTCGGTGCAGCGCCTCGCCGACCAGGCCGCCGCGATGAACGTCGACCGGGACACCGTCGCCGAGCACCGCGACGCCGCCACCGTGATGCTCTCCGTCCTGGAGGAGGCCGAGGCCATGGCCGCCGCCACCGCCGATCTCTCCACCCTGTTCCAGGCCACCGCCGACGCGCACGAGGCCGACTACGGGCCGGTCGACGAGGCGATCGCCGCCAAGGAGGGCGAGATGGCCGACCGCGAGTTCTACGCCAACCGCTGACCCACCCCGGGGGCGGCCGGCGCCGCCCCCCACGGGCCGGTGACCGGCCGCCCCTTCGCACCCCCCTGCCCCGCATCCCCGCCGCCCGGCCGGCGGCACCCGCGAAGGAGCTACCCCCGATGATGTCCCTCGGCCCGCTGCGCGGGCGCATCGCCGTCGCCCGCGGCTACGCCGGCCGCACCGCCACCATCGCCACCACGGCGGGACTAGCTGCCGGCGCCCTCACCACCACCCCCCTCCCCTTCGCCCTCACCCTCGGCGGCGCCGGCGCCGCCACCGCCTGGGGGCTGATCTGGTCCGCGACCCTGCCCAAGGGCCGCGTCCGCGACGCCGCCACCGCCCTCTACCTCGTCTCCCCCGCGAGCGTCGCCGGACTGCTCGTCACCGAGCACCTGGTCCACGGCCTGCACTGGTGGGAACTCGCCCTCGACGCCGCCTGGACCCTGACCGTCTGGAAGCTGCGCCCGGCCCGCACGGCCCGCGTCCTGGCCGGCCGCGAACGCTCCCTCACCCCCGAGGCCGTCCAGCAGGCCCAGGAGCAGCAGGCCGCCTCCCTGCTCCCGGCCGGCTCCACCCACCCGATGTCCACCTGGTGGGCGCAGCGGGTCGCCGTCGAGGGCGGTGTCGCCCCCGGCACCGTGCTGACCGACGTCGAGCGCACCGGCGGGAAGGCGCTGACGGCGCTGATCCGCGCCGCCGTGCCGGGCACGCCGGTTCCGACGATCTCCATCACCGCGCTGTCGGCGCTCCTGGACTGGGACGAGGAGGAGATCGGCGTCGAGAAGGTGCCCGGCCGCGGCGCCGGGGTGCGGCGCCTGCGGGTGGGCACCGCCGACCAGGCGGTCCTCGACCCGTACGCGCACTGGGTGCAGAAGATCGCGCCGAAGGGCATGCCCGGCACGGTCATCACCGGGGTGCGCATCATCGACACCGACACGAAGGAACTGCGCTGACATGGGGCTCATCTACGAGCTGACCGTCCAGGCCCCGCCCGGCGACGTCATCGGCTACGACATGGCCCGCCTCGCCGACGCCATGGACATCAAGGACCCCGCCCGCCTGGCCGTCGAGACCCACGGCAGCCGGGGCCTGGTCACCATCTACCCCGAGGACCCCCTCGCCGACGTCCTGTTGCCCGACCCCGAGTACCTGGTCATGGACTCCACCGGCCGGATCTGGGTGGGCCTGCACCACAACGGGCGCCGCACCAAGGTGCGCCTGTACGACCCGAAGGGCGGCTCGGCGCAGCGCATGCTGCTGTTCGGGACCACCGGCGCCGGCAAGTCCACCGGCGGGCAGATCATCCTCGCCGGGATGAAGCGCTCCGGCATCGGCGTGTTCTACGCCGACCTCAAGGGCGGCCAGTCCGCGCCCGAGGCGCGCGGCAACTGCGCCTGGTGCGTCTACACCCAGGAAGGCGCCATCGCGCAGCTGCGGACCTTCTGGAACGTCATGAAGGCCCGCGAGGTCCGCTACGCGGCGGCGGGCCGCTCGAAGTTCCTGATGGACCGCCCGGACCCGCTGATGTACATGGTCCTGGACGAGGCCAACCGGCTGCTGGAGAAGGGCGCCCCGTACCGGGACGAGGCGACGTTCTACATCAAGGACATCGGCCGCACCGGCCGCTCGCTCGGGATGGGCATCGCGCTGTTCGCGCAGGCCGGCCACCTCGAGGAGCTCGGCGGCTCCGACACCCTGCGCTCCATGCTCAAGGAGGGCGAGGTCATCCTCCTGCGCTGGACCAGCAACCTGATGCGCCAGCTGGTCTCCGACGGCCTGCTGCCGGCCGGGCAGAAACTCGCCCAGATCCCCAAGTACGCGGGCGCCGTCGAACTCATCTCCCAGTTCGACGACACCGAGGCGGACGAGGACCGGCCCGGCACCCAGGGCAGCGGCTACCACCTCTCCGGCCTGCACCCCACCGCCCGCATGCGCTTCTTCAAGGTCGGCTCCGTGCTGCCGACCGACGGCCTGGACCCCGAGATGCTCGCCCTGTATGGCGACGGCCCGCACCGCGCGCTGGAGAAGGAGTCCTGGGAAGACGCGGGCGAGGCCTACCTCGGGAAGCTGGACGGGATGGAGGCCTACCAGGCCGCGTGCCCGGAGAAGTTCGAGGAACCCGAAGCCGGCGGCGGAGGCGGCCGGGGCCGGGGCGGCGGCGGTCGGGGTGCGCGCAGCGCGCCGGTCCCCGCCATCCCCGCATCCGCCCCCGAGCCGCGCACGGCCTCCCGCCTCACCATCACCGACCGCGTGCTGGCCGTCCTGGAGAACACCGACGGCGAGGACCTGGACGACCTGGAGATCCTCGCCGCCGTCAACGCCGACGGCGGCCGCAAGGTCAGCCTCGGCGGCGTGCGCAACGCGCTCACCGGCCTGCGCGGCTGACAGGTGCGGCGGCGGTCAGTCGTCGTCGCAGAAGTTCTCCGCGTCGCAGTCCCAGCACACCCACGACTCGGGGACCTCCACGACGTCGCAGCAGTCACAGCCCTCGCCGTACACGCGGTTATCCGCACCGCAGTTCCAACAGCTGTAGTGCACGTGCGCCATCGCCACCACCTCGTCTCCAAGCCCCGCACCACTCGGCGCGGGGCGCAGCCCGAACCTGACGTACCACCAGGCCAGGACAGCAAACACCAGGTCCGTCCTGCCCGTCCGCCCAATCCGCCAACGAGCCGCCAGGAGCCCATTGTGGCCGTCACCGTCTCCCTCGCCGTCCTGCTCGGCATCCTCACCGTCGTCCTCCACCGCGTCGGCTACCTGCGCCTGTGGCCCAGCCTGACCGTCGCCGCGTTCGGCTTCACCCTCGCCTCCACCGGCGCCGGCCCCGCCATCAACCAGCTGCTCACCAACCTGGTCACCGCGCTCAGCAACGCCGCCTCCTGACCCACCAACCCACCCAGCCCGCGAAGCTCCCGGAAGGACCCGCCCGTGAACACCCGCCCCGCCACCACCCCGCTCATCACCGGCCAGGTCAGCACCGTCGACCGGTTCCTCGCCGAGGCCTCCCTCGACCCGCGCGTACGGCTGCGCCCGGCCGACACCCTCGAGGACGCCACCACCACGCTCGCCGCCCACCGGGCACTGGTGGAGCTGCGGCTTCTCAGTGCCCTGCCCGCCGCGCCCCGGCGCCCCGAGCTGCAGCCCGGCCCGCCCCGCCAGATCGTCTTCGTCGCCGACGAGGCCGCGTACCTGATCGGCCAGCCGCGCAGCGGCAAGCAGTCCCCCGAGGCGGCCCGCCGGCTCCGCAAGATCCTCGCGCTCGGCCGCACCACCCGCCTCCCCAACTGACCATCCTCGCCACCCCGACCGTGCCCGCCGCCCGCCACAGGGCGGCGGGCACGACCCGTCTACCGAAGGGACACCACACCATGACCTCCGCCGCCGCTCTCGCCCGCTACGCCGACCTGACCCGCGACCACCAGGAGCGCGCCCTGCTCGCCGACCCGGCGCCCCGCCCGCCGGCCGACCAGCTCCTCGACCCCGACGCCGGCACCATCGCCATCGGCCGCTACGCCGACGGCACCCCGGCCCGCGTGCGGCTGTGGACCACCGACGGCGCCGCGCACTGCCAGATCGCCGCCGAGACCAGCGCCGGCTCCAGCACGCTGATCGACCACCTCCTGGCCGCCGAGCACGCCAGCGACCTCACCCGGTCCTGGGCCGCCCGCAGCTACGGCATCCGCGACGGCCTGGCCGAGCGCACCGCCACCACCCGCGGCGAGACCCTCGACCTGCTGCGCGACGCGGCCGCCCTGATGCACGAGCGCCTCGCCGCCGACGCCGCCGACGCCGCCGGCCCGTACGTGCCGACCCCCGAGCGCCCGCTGATCTCCATCACCCTCGGCCACGGCTCCTACTCGGCCGTGCCGCAGGCCGCGCGCCTCGTGACCGAGATCGCCACGACCGGCCGCCCGGCGGGGATCGCCCTGCGCGTCGAGGGCAAGGGCTCGCTGCCGTGCTCGATCCCCCTGCCGCAGACCGTCGACCGCGCCCAGGTGATCGTCCTCGGCTCCCGGTCCATGCCGGGACGGGGCCTGACCGTCGAGAACCTCGTCGTCTCCGGGGGCCCGACCTTCCGCACCTGGGCCCCCACCGGGCAGTAGCCCGCCCGCTCCCGGCCTCTCCGAGGGCCGCCGGGCCCGCCCGCCACCCGGCGGCGCGGGCCCGGCGGCCCCAGAAGGCGCCGCGGCGCCCCCGACCCGAGCAAGCCCTGCCCCCAACTCCTTGGAGCACCCCGTGGACAGCATCTACACCGGCCCCGCCACCGCCGCCGACACGGCGGTCGACCTCAACGCCTACCTCCTCCAGGACGGCTTCGTCCCGGCCTCCCTCGACGGCCAGGTCGTCGCCGTCCCGCTCCAGCCCTCCCCCGCCACCCCGGCCCTGATCCCGGCCCTGGTCGACGGCAAGGTGATCGCCGTCCCCGTGCACAACCCGCTCGCCGCCGCCGCGGCCGCCGCGCACGCGCAGCCCGACCCGGCCCCGGCCGCCCCGGCGCAGCCGCCCGCAGACCCGGGCCTGCCGCTCGCCCTGCGCCAGGGCCTCCGGTACGGGGCGGGCGGCCTGCTCGCCGCCGGCGCCGTCACGTGGATGGTCGGCGCCGGGATCGGCGAGGTCGCCCCGCACGCCGACCAGATCGGAAAGATCCTCATGTGGGCGACGGTCACCATCGCCGCCGTGGCGATCGGCGTCGCCGCCCTCCTCGGCAAGCTCCGCGCCGTCACCTCCGGCTCGGCGTCCGGGACGTCGACGACCGCCGGCGGCGACGGCTCCACCGCGACCGGCACCGTCCTCGCGATGTTCCACCGGCACACCGAGGTCACCATCGGCAAGCAGTCCGCCGGCTGGAAGGGCACGGTCAACAACGACGTGCGCTGACCGGCCGCCCGGTCTCGCCCCCGGCCCGCACACCGCCCGCCCCGCCGCACCCCGGCCGGGCGGGCGCGGCGCGTCCGGGGACGGGGCCGGCCGACCGGCCGACACCGCGACCCCGTGGAGGACGTCGTGAACACCACCATCACCGTCACCGCCGACCCGGCCAGCCCCGAGGAGATGGGCGCCGCCGCGGTCACCGCCATCACCGAGACCCTCAAGACCGCCGCCGTGAAGCGCCCCCCGGTCGACCGCCAGGCCCCTTGGCGGATCGAGGGCACCCCCTACAGCGCCGCCCGCTTCACCGTCGGCGACCTCGCCGCCGTGCTGGCCGGCCTGCCCGACCACCTGCCCGTCATGGCCGGCACGCCCGCCTGGAACGCGCGCGACATCGCGCCGGTGCGCTCCACCGTCTGGAACGGAGCGCTCACCGTGAAGACCACCCCGGCCGCGCCCGACCCCCACACCCGGCCTCTGGACCTCGGCATGCCCACCCCCTCCCCCGCCGACGACGACACGGCGATGCCTGCGGCGGCCAGCCGCCGCGGCCTGCTCGGCGTCCTGACCATCGGCGACCTCGCCGCCGTCCTGGATGGCCTGCCCGACCACGCCCCCGTGATGGTCCTCGTGCCGGGCTGGTGCGGCGACGCCGAACTGGTCCTGGACTACGTCACTGACGACGGCGACTGGCTGGTGCTCGACGCCGACTACCCCACCTGCGACCCCTTCGGCCTGACCGACCGGCCCTGACCCTGCACCACCCCGACCGGCACCGCCACAACCCGAGAGGCACCCGATGAAGCTTCGCCTGTTCGCCGCCCCGTTCGCCGACGCCGTCGCCCACGCCGCCCGCGCCCTGCCCGCACGCCCCCCGGTGCCCGTCCTCGCCGGCATCCTGCTGCGCACCGGCGAGGACGGGCTGCACCTGGGCGCGTTCGACTACGAGGTGTGCGCGACCACCCGGGCCGACGCCGAGATCGCCGACGACGGCACCGCGCTGGTCCCCGGCCGGCTCCTCACCGACATCGCCAAGACCCTGCCCAAGGGCGCCGAAGTCGACATCGAGCTGTCCAGGGACCGGCTGCTCATCACCTGCCGGTCGGCGCGCTTCACCCTGCCGACCCTGCCCGTCGACGAGTACCCGGCCCTGCCCGCGCCGCCGGACACCGTGTTCACGGTGGACGGCGACGCGCTCGCCGACGCCGTCGCCCAGGCCGTCGTCGCCGCCGGCACCGACCACACGCTGCCCGCCCTCACCGGCGTGCAGATGATCCTGGAGGACACCCGCCTCACCCTGGCCGCCACCGACCGCTACCGCTTCGCGGTCCGCGAGCTCACCGTGAAGCCCACCGGCACCCTCCCGGCGGCAACCACCCGGACCGGCAGGAAGAAGGGCGAGGACGGCGCGGACCCGGCCGAGGAGGCCGGCCGCGCCGCCCGCACCGTCCTGGTCCCCGCCAAGGTCCTCTCCGACGCCGCCCGGACGCTGGCCGGGGAGCACCCGGTCGCCATCGGCTGGTCGGACGGCCAGGTCACCCTCTCCGTCCCGGGCCGGAGCGTCGGCACCCGCCTGCTGGAGGCCGAGTTCCCGAAGTTCCGCAACCTGCTCCCCGAACCGGACGACGCCGAGCTGACCATTACCGTCCCCGTCGACGAGGCGCTGACCGCGATCAAGCGCGTCGCCCTGGTCGCCTCCGACAGGCGCCCCGTCCGTCTCGCCGTCGACGGCGACCAGCTGCTCATCGACGCGGGGGACGGCGACGACGCCCACGCCGCCGACCGCATCCCCTGCACCGCCGCCGGCGCGATCGGCGACCGGGTCCGCGGCTGCGACGCCGCCTTCAACCCCGGCTACCTCACCGACTGCCTCAAGGCCCTGACCACCCCCGAGGCCCGCTTCCACCTCACCTCCTCCACCAAGCCGGTCCTGGTCCTCGGCCACAGCGGCGAGGACACCGCGGGCGACTACCGGCACCTGCTGATGCCCATCCGCCTCCAGGGCTGACCCCCGCGCACCACCCGGCCCGCCCCGGCACCAACCCGGGGCGGGCCGGCCCCCGCACATCCCCTCGACCACTCAGGAGCAGCACCCGTGAACCAGCACACCGAGCCCACCGCCCCCCAGGAGCAGCCGGAGCAGCCGGGCGTCAGCGTCCGCGAGTCGGCCCGGCGACGTGTCCTCGCGCTGACCGCCCCCGGCGGCTGGCTCGACCGGCGCCGCCTCGAGCTGGCGGCCGCCCTGGACGACTTCACCGGCGCCGAGCCGTGGGTGCGCGCCGGCGCCTACCTCGTCGTGACCGTCCTCGCGGTCCTGGTGCTGGGCACCGCCGGCGGCATCCTGCTCAACGCGGCCGGCGCCGTGATCGGCGCCGTGCACCTGCCGCAGGACCTGCCCGCCGGCGGCGACGGCCTGCGCGCCGCCATCACCGCCCCCGTCCACACCTACCTCGGCGCCCACACCGCCGACCCGCTCACCCCGGACACCGCCTACGGCGCGTGGAAGACGGTCGGCCTGGTGGCCGCGCTGCTCGCCTTCCTCACCCAGGGCGCCGTTGCCCGGCTCGGCTGGACGGCCTGGTCGGGCGCCACGCTCGCCATGGTCTGGTCCGCCGCCCCGCCGAGCGGGCGCCCGGTCGCCGTCGGCCTGACCGCCACCGCCATCACGGCGGTGTCGCTGTTCGCGCTGCGCGGCCTGTCGTTCAGCCTGCGCCCGGTGGTGGTCAACCGCACCGACGTGCAGCCGCAGATCACCATCCAGACTCCCGAACCCAAGACCGCCCGGCCCCGGGCGGCCGTTCCGGCGCCGGGCTCGCCCTTCGACCAGCGCTGACCCACCCGGGAGGGCCGGTGCACCGGCGCACCGGCCCGCCCCCAATTCCTGTTCCGCACCGCCGACCGAGAGGCACCCACCGTGGCCCTGGCCATCTCCCGCGACGCACAGATCGCGGCCCTGTACGAGAAGCTCCAGCACCGCTCGGCGATCCTGGCCGGCCTCACCCCCGGCACCCCCTCCCACACCGGAATCCAGGCCGAGTGCGACGCCATCCACGCCGAGATACGGCGCCTGCAGACCACCACCAGCGTCTCCCCGAAGGCCGTCCTCATCGGGATCGCCGTGATCCTGCTGCTCATCTGGAGCGCCTTCCACTGACGCCCGGGCACTGACGCTGCCCACCACCGCGCCCACCCTCCCCGTGCCGGCCAGGCCGGGGCGGTGGACGCGGTGGTGCGCGGCGCGGCCGCCCGGCCGACACCCGCCCACCCCTTGGAGAGCGAGTCCATGACCGACACCACCAGCACCGACGGGGCCACCGAGTCCGGACACGAGAGGGCCGAGACGATCCGCTACACCGCGGACGTCGTCGCGGTTCGCCCCGACGGCCGCGTCCTGCTGATCAAGCGCGGCTGGCCGCCGCACCAGGGCCTGCTCGCCCTGCCGGGCGGCCACATCGACATCGGCGAAACCTCCCGGACGGCCGCCGTCCGCGAACTCCACGAGGAGACCGGCGTCCTGGTCAACACCACCGACCTGACGCTCATCGGCGTGTACGACGAGCCCGACCGCGACCCGCGCGGCCGGTACGTCAGCGTCGCCTACCTCGTCAGCGTGCCCGCCGAAACCGAGGCACGCGCCGGGGACGACGCCGCATCCGTCCAGTGGATCCGGCTCGACTGCCTGCCCAGTGCGCAGCATCTCGCCTTCGACCACGACCGGATCCTGGCCGCCGTCCGTACCGCCACCGGGCACTGACGCTGCCCACCACCGCGCCCGCCACCCCGGCCACCCAGGCCCGGGCGGCGCGCGCCGTGGTGCGCGGCGCGGCCACCCGGCCGACACCGAACCGACTCACCAGAAAAGGAACACCTGATGACCGACCAGGACACCACCACCAACAACACCATCGGAGACCAGGCCACGGTCAACGGCGACGTCCACCAGACCGGACACATCCACGGCACCAACGTGAACGTCGGGGGGACGATCCACGGCGGCCAGACCGTGATCAACACCTGCGGCGGCACCCCCACCGACCGCAGGAGCTGACCACCCGCATCAGCCAGGACCGCTGAGGACCCGGGCAGTGACGCTGCCCACCACCGCGCCCGCCGCCCCGAGCCAGCCAGGCCGGAGCGGCGGGCGCCGTGGTGCGCGGCGCCGGCCGCCCGGCCGCACCGAACACCGGAGGACACCGTGACCACCGACACCACCATCGAGTCCGCCCTGACCGCTCCCGTGCACGAGCGGTTCGCCCGTCCCGAGCGCACCTTCCGCAAGGACAGCGTCTTCCCCGACGCTACCGACTGGGAGCTGGCCCGCATCGCGCTCGACCGGCGCGGCTCCGCCGCCTACGCCACCGACCCGCACGCCGACGAGGCCCGGCGGATCGGCGAGGAGTTCACCGCCGGGGAAGCCGCGCGGGTCGACGCCTTCCTCGCCGATGGCCTCCAGGACACCGGCCGCCTGGACGCCATCGCCGCCGACGACCAGGCGCTCACCGGCGAGGACCGGGACTGGCTCATCGGCCAGCTGCGGCTGGCCTGGGACCGCCTGGACCGCCTGCACGATTGCCTCGACGACTCCGGCAGCCTCCTGAGCAACACCTACGCGGCGAGCAGCGTCGACTACGTCCGCTGGTCCCGTAGGCCGCAGGCCCTCTCGCCCCTGAACCGGCCCGGCCGCCCGACCACCGCCGGCTGACCATCCACCACCCCACCCCCGGAGCTGACCACCGTGACCACCATCCCCACCGCCCTCACCCTCGCCCCCGTCGAACCCGGTGACGTCGTCGTCATGATCGGCGCCAGCGGCTCGGGCAAGTCCACGCTGCTGTTCACCGTGCCGCCGCACCAGATCGTCAGCCTTGACCAGCTGCGCGCCGTCGCCTCCGAACCCGGCGACCAGAGCGCGACGGCCGACGCCCTCCTCCTCCAGCACCAGATCCTGAGCATGCGACTGCGCCGCGGGCTGACGACTTTCGTGGACAACGTCAGCTGTGAGAGCCACCACCGCCTCCAGTTGGTCGACCTCGCCCACGCCCACGGCCGCCGCGCAATCGCGGTCCTCACCGACGCCCCGCTCGACCTCTGCCTTGCACGGAACTCGAGCAGGCCCGGCCACCAGCGCGTGCCGGAGGACGTCCTGCGCTACCAGCACCGCATGGCCCGCTCCGCCCGCGAACTCCTCCCCCGTGAGGGCTTCGACGAGATCCACCACCACCGCACCGGACGCTGACGCTGCCCACCACCACGCCCCGCTTCCCCAGCCGGCCAGGCCGCGGGGGGCGGGACGTGCTGGCGGGCGCTGCCCCCGAGCAGGCCGCGCTCGACAAGGCCCGCACCACCGCCACCGCGGCCTCACTCTGGTCACCGCCGCCCGGTACCCGGCGTGGGCTCCGCCCGTTCCCCTTCGCCCGGGTATGCCGCTCACAGCCCCAAGCCCCCCTGGCGCCCGACAAGCCGACGGGCCGGGGGCAGGCGGCGCACGAGCTGCCGCCCGCCGACCTCCGCACCGACCACTCCACCGGAAAGGCCCCACCGATGCCCTACTCCCCCGAGCCCGGCGACATCCTGCCGCCGACCGTCACCATCTGCGGCAGCACCCGTTTCTGGCCGCACATGGCCGAGGCCGCGCTCCAGGAGACCGCCGCCGGCCGCATGGTCCTCGCCCCCGCCATCGACATGCGCCAGCAGCACCCCCTGTGGGCCGCCCCCGCAGACGCCGAGAAGCTGAAGGCCCGGCTCGACGCCCTGCACCTGGCGAAGATCTCCACCGCCGACGAGGTCCTGGTCGTCACCGACGACCAGCTCTACCTCGGCGAGTCGACCCGCCGCGAAATCCTCTTCGCCGAAGCCCTCGAGATCCCCGTCTGCTACTGGCTGGCCGGGCACGGCCGGATCAGCGAGAGCCACCTACAGCCCACCCCCGTACGCGAGCGAGCGGACAGGCAGTGGACGGCCGCGTTCGACCGGCTCACCAATGCGGCCCCGACCGGCCCGACGCGCGAGGACCTGCTCGCCCTCGCCGCCGCCGACCTGGCCGTCGCGGAGCACGGCTTCAGCGCCTCGCTGGTCGACCTCCGCCGCGCCGCCCACACGGCATTCGGCATCGACGTCCCGTACGACCGCGCACATGCCGCGCTCACCACCCGGACCGAGGGCACCTCGACCATCACCTTCCTCCTCGGCCAGGCGTAGCCCGCACCGCAAACCGCGATCCGCCGCAGCAGCGGCGGGCGTCGCACTAGCCGGGGCTCAGCCGGCGGCGAAGCTCTTCGCCGGGCGAGTCGGGCCGCCGGGAGCCCGACCAGCCGCCCCGACTCCCGTCCCGCGCACGAGAAGGAGACCGCCAGTATGCCCTCGGCCACGTTCGCCGCCGTCTTCGTCGCCCTGTTCGTCGGCCACCAGGTCGGCGATCACTGGATCCAGAGTTCGTGTCAGAACGCCCGCAAGGGGATGCCCGGCCGCGCTGGTCGCTGGGCCTGCACCAAACACGTGGTCGCGCTCACCCTGACCAAAGCCCTGCTGCTACTCCCGGCCGCCCTGGTCCTCGACCTCCACCTCACCGCGGCGGGCCTGCTGCTCGGCCTGGCCGTCGATGCCGGAACCCACTGGTGGGCCGACAGGCGGACCACCCTGGCCTGGCTGGCGAAGGTGACGGGGAAGAGCGAGTTCTACGACCTCGGCGCGGACGTCATCGACACCTCCACCGCCGAGGACGGCATCACCGGCCGGCACCTGGGCCGAGGCAGCTATGCGCTGGACCAGAGTTTCCACGTCCTGTGGCTCTTCGTCGCGGCCCTCATCATCGCGGCCCTCTGACCGGGCACTGACGCCGCCCACCACCACGCCCCGCCCCCGCGCCAGCCAGGCCCGGGAGGCGGGGCGCCGTGGTGCGCGGCGCGGCCGCCCGGCCGGCACCCACCCCACTCCCCTGCGGAGAAACCCGTGACCGACACCCTGCGCACCCGCCTGGCCCGCACCGCCCTCGACACCGCCGACAGCATCGCCACCGTCACCGCCGGCGCCGCCACCGGCCTCACCACCTACCGCACCCTCACCACCCGCCCGACCGAGATCCGCATCACCCTCGCCCTCGCCACCGGCACCCTCGCCGCCATCCTCACCGACCACCACGCCCACAAGGCCCTCACCCCCCTGCGCCGCCGCCTCGGCGCCGAGCACCACACCCCGGCCCGTCAGGCGGCCCCGGCGCCGACCCGGGAGCAGCTGGCCGCCGACGCCTGCGCCGACGCCGCGCACCGAGCCGCCTCCGGCGCCAGCCGGCTCGACTACAGCCACGGCGCCCTCACCAAGACCGAGAACTGGACCGGCCTGGAGGACGGCAGCGCGACGTGCGAGATCACGCCCACCGCGCGCCTGCTGGCCGTCCCCCGCCCGACCGACCGCGACGGCTACAACAGCCGCACCTACCTGCTCGCCCAGGACGACCAGCGGCCGGTCCCGGTGCACACCCTCGGCGAACTGACCGCCCTCCTGGACGCCCCCGCCGCGCACACGGCGCAGCCCGCCGACAACGAGGAGGAGGACGGCGACCCGTGGCAGGCCATCGGCCGGGACCTCGCCATCGCCGAACTCCGCGGCCCGGCCACCGCCGACGACCAGGCCGACGAGGACAACGAGGACGAGGACATCGACCAGGAGGCCGAGGCCCACGCCGCCGGCCTGCTGTAGCCGACCGCAGCCCGCCGCCACCCGCCCCACCCGACCACTCGCCACCACCCCGGCCCCGGCCCGCACCCCAGCGAGCCGGGGCCGACCCGTCGAAGGAGACACCCCGACATGACCACCACCCCCGCCCTCACCCCGGCCGCCCGCCGAGGCCTCTTCACCACCGACCCCGCCGACAGGCTGCGCCCCGGCTCCCCGGAGCAGGCCTGGGAGCTCTGGCTCACCGGCCCCGACACCCTGCTGCCGATGCCCGACCTCGTCACCGCGCTGATGGCCGCCACCAAGCACAACGCGGTCTCCGCCGACCTCGACGACGGCTCCCCCTCCAGCCCGCCACCCACGCCCTGGTCCTCCACCACGGCTACGCCTGGCGCCGCGAGGGTGCGGCTCGCTCAGGTGCCGGCATCGCGGTCCCGTCGCTGTGCTGGACCGCCAAATGCAGCGTCTGCGGCGACGTCGTCGAGGACGAGTTCATCCCCCACCACGACTCCCCCGAGGCCGCCGCCGATGACGCCGTCGGCCGAGGCTGGGACGAGCTTCCCGACGGCCGGCTGGTGTGCGACCGCGCCGACGAAGCCCACGGCGAAGCGCGCGCCCAGGCCCGCACCGAGGACACCCCCGAGCCGGACGAGAGCCAGCTCACCTTCCTCTAGCCCGCTGACCTGACGGAGGACCACATGCACCGGCCCGTCATCGCACCCACCCCCGACAGCCCCGCCAGTCAGGCCCGTCGGCGTAGACCTGGACGGCACGCTCGCCGACGCCTCGGCCGGCTGGATGGGCGGTCGCATCGGCCTGCCCCTGCCGGGCGCGATCGAAGCGCTGCGGCTGCTCGCCCGGCACCGCGCGGTCTTTGTCTACACGGCAAGGCCGCGATGCTTTTTGCCGGACGTCGCCGACTGGATCACCTGGTACAGCGGGATCCACGCCTTCGTCGACCCCAACCCCGAGCGGGCGTACTACACGGCAGTCGGCGGCCCGGTCCTGGTCACCAGCACCAAGCTCGGCGCGGCCTGCTACATCGACGACCGCGCCGTCCACCACGCGGGCGACTGGGGGGCGACCTTCGCCGCCGTCGCTCGCGCGATCGGCCTCGACCGCGCGGGGATTCTCGTTCAGGTTTGACCGGACCAAATCGAAGGGCCCGCCTCCCCCGACACTGTCGGGGGAGGCGGGCCCTTCGTGCTTCTAGACGCCGCTGACGGTCAGCTCACGATCTCCGCGTCCACCGGAGCCGCCGCGACTGCCGCTGCCGCCGCTTTCTTGGCGGCCGTCAGGCGCTTGGCGAGGCGCTGCAGCTCAGTTTCGAGATCCTCCAGGTGCCGGTGAGTCGCGACCGGGTCGGCCTCCACTGCGGGCTTCAGTGCGCGAGGAGCGATGAGTGAAGCCACCCGCTCCCGCAGCACAGCCGCGGAGCGACTCAAGTCGCGAAGCTGTGCCGCGCCCGGCTGCTCCTCGGATCGGGGGTCAGAAATTTCTGACCTCTGCTCACTGGGGGCGGGGTCAGAAATTTCTGACCCCGTGTGCTGGCCGGGGATGGACGCCGCTGTCAACTCCTCGGCGAGCTCGACCAGCCGGGCCGCAGTGGGGCGCTTCTTGCCCTGCTCGACCGCTTCAGCGACACCCAGCTCGACCACCGTGCGGGCCGTCTTCAGGTCGTGCGAGGTGATGACCGAAGCCACCGCCTTACGAGCCGAGGCCCGGCTCAGATGCTGGGCGAGGTCCGGTCCCAGTTCCGCTACGGCCCGCGTCCGGGCGGCGTCCTGCATCAGCTCGAAGACGTATTTCTCGTCGACGTCCAGAACGCCGGAAGCCCACACTGCGAAGTTCGTGTGGCCGGCGACCACGTGCAGCTCCCGCTGCTGGGCGACCTCCAGCAAGACGCCCTTGTTGAGCATCACGAAGTCCTCGGCCCGCCGCCCGAGACCGTCGATCTCGACCAGCCGCTCGGTGACGTAGGCGAGCTGCTCCTCCGGAGTGCCAGTGATGTCCTCCGCGGTGAGCACCCGGCCGCCGGCGAACACGCTCGGCGCGCCCTGGGTGTCCACGATCGCTGGGAGCGCGGAGGGCGCGGCCTGCTGCTGCAGTTCGGCCGGCACTGCGGGATCCACGGTGGAGTCCGGTGCCTTCTTCAGTCGGCTTGTGCCGGCGGCGATCAGTTTGTTGGCCATCAGAGGGTCACTCCCGATGCGGTGAGGATTCGGTCATAGGCATCCGCCAGGGCCTGGGCCTCCTTGCCGGAGGTCGCGGTGATCGGCACACAGGCGAACCGCGTCTGCTGGCGCACCGCATGCCGGGGAATCGCGAGATCGTCGCGGTACAGCTCCCCGTACGTCTCCGCCAGATACTCCCCTATGGCGTCCTTCAGAGTGCTCCGCCCGCCGGGGACGATGGAGGGGACGATGCCCACCACCCGAAGGTCCGGGTTCATGCCGAGATCCTTGACCAGCTTGATGGTCGCGAGGGCCTCCTTGGCGCCGATCCGGCCGTCCTCGTCGAGGGTCGCCGGGATGACGACGTCCGTCGCCGCGACGAGAGCCGAGGTGACGAGCTTGCCGCCGGCGCGCGGCGGCAGGTCCAGAATGCCGACCGACCCAGGCTTTATGGCGCCCTTCAGGGCGAGCCGCAGCCGGAACTCGAGCCCCACGGCGACGTTATCCGTCTCGCGGTTCGCCAGAGCGCGCTCCGCCGCGATCACCTGAACCCCCGGCCACGCGTCGGACGCCGGCGCGAACGCCTCGGCCGCCAGCCCGGTCTCACCCTTCGGGTCGAGCGCGAGCAGGTCGTTCATCGTGAAGGCCGGCGCCTCCTCCTCGGAGATGCCCAGCTCGGAGGTAAACGTGGCCCGGGGATCGAGGTCCCCGGCGACCACATCCAACGCCCGCTTGCGGGCCGCGGCTGTCAGCCCGGCCGCCAGGGCGCTCTTGCCGACGCCGCCCTTCTCGCTGTAGACCGCGATCACTCTGCTCATGCCCGGCCCTTCTGACCGTCAAAAATCCGATACACGGAAGGCAGGCTATCCGGAGCGGCGGGCCGGACCGGAACCCGCGGTGCCCAGGCGCGCTCGGAGGTCTTCACTGGTCGGGCTGAGCCTGGCCGAGGTCTTCTTCCAGGCCGAGGCCGTCGCCCGCGGTGCCGGGCAGCTGCTGGCGCCAGGTGTGGGCGGGTATCTCGTACGGAACGGTCCACGGGTCGCGGCCCTCGCGCTGGCACTCGAAGCGGAGTCGGATCGGCTTGTCCTCGTACTGCGACTCCCACAGCTGCGGTGAGTTGTAGTGGCGTGGCGGCGGGGGAACTTCGACGGCGAGAGGCCTCCACTCGCCACGTCGGAGAGGAAATGGCGCCGGGGAACGTCCGTGTTCGTCGGTTCCGTCGGTATGGGGCCGAAACCGGAACGGACTCCACACGACCGCCTGCAGCTCTTCCAACGGGACAGAGCCACCAAGAAGAGCGTGCCCGGTTCGGTCAACGCCCGTCTCGTCCTCCATGACGACTGTGATGCTGTCCAGGCGGTCCAGCCCCGTCGGCCCGTCCAGACCGACGTGAAGCGCGTACTGCCCATGACGGCCCAGCAACGTGACGCTGAGACGGGGGGTCAGCTCGCTGTGCCAGCGCTGCACCTCGATGGCGGCCACAGTCTGGGCGGTCCGGTGCGCGGACTTCGCGGTCTGGTTCGCCCTGCGTGCTGTCAGCAGCGCGAATCCGGCGGCACAAGCGCTGGCGACCGTGCCGGTGGTTGAGAGGACGTCGTTCCAAGGAATGGGCATGGCGGAGGCTACCAGTCCTGCCCCGGGAACAGCCCGCGGCCGCCGCCGCAGAACGACGTCCCGGCTCCGGTGCTGGAACCGGAGCCGCTCGAAGGTCAGTGCCGGTTGCGATGCTGGCGGGCAGGGACGAGGAGGCGTTGGTGCCGGGGCGGACCACGACGACCCGGCCCGGCCGGGCCACGTCTACCCCTTGGGTACGGCCCCGCCTCGGGCTGTTGACGGCGTCCGAGGAGATCGGAACCGGCGAGCCGCCGGCACAAGACGACAGGCGGACCCGCCCGGATCCGCGATCACCGTCGATGCCCGGCCTGGCTCCTGGTGTCCTGCTGATCATCGGTGGGCGCTTCGGCGCGCTTGTCGGCGTTCCGCCGCTTTCGAGGAGTCGTGTCCGTACCGGCTGCCTCCGTGGCGGCGTCGTAGGTCTCGCGCACCACGACGTCCTGGTCGTCCGCTGTGCCGGGTCCGTGCTTGCGGGGTGCCCCGGCGGCGCGATCCCCGAACGAGCGATCGCCCGATTCCTGGCGCTGGACACCCCCGGCGGCCTCGGCCGGGACGTCTCGCCTCTTCCGAGATTCCCTGCTGCTCACCCTGGTCTCCATTCCCCGCCTCGGTTCAGGAGGCGGCGCGGTGGCGGTGGCTGGTCTGTTCGAGGGCGTGCTGGAGTTGGTCGCGGGTCATGGTGGAGCGGCCCTGGATGTCGAGGTCGGTGGCGCGCTGGTAGAGCTCGGTCTTGGTGAGCTGGGACAGCTGGCGCTTGCCCGTGGCGCTGGTGCGCTTTGAGGTGCTCTTGCCGGTGGAGGCCCTGGTGGAGGTGCTCTTCTTGCCGCCGGCCGCCTTAGGGGAGTGGCCGGTGCGGGCGGTCCTGGTCCGGCCGGCGGTCTTCTTCGGCTGCCCGGCTGGCCCTTCGGCGGCGGGTTTGCGGGCGCCTTCGAGGCTGCGGCGCAGAACGTCCATGAGGTCGATGACGTTGGTGGCCTCTGGGGCGGGGCCAGCGGAGACGGCGATCTCGCGGCCGGCGAGCTTGTCCTCCACCAGCTTCTTCACCTGCTCCTCGTAGGTGTCGTGCCACTCCTCCGGCTTCCAGTCGATCGCGAGCATGCCGATCAGCTGCTCGGCCGTCTTGATCTCCTGGGCGGAGAGCTTGGTCTTCTCCGGCAGGTCGCCGACCTCGGTGCGGGCGTCGCGGACCTCGTCGGCGAAGTGCATGGTGTGCAGCTCCAGCAGGCCGTTCTCAGAGCGCACGGCGGTCAGGTACTCCTTGCCGCGCATCGCGAACATCGCCAGCCCGACCTTCCCCGCGTGGTCGAGCGCTTCGACGAGAAGGGCGTACACCTTCTGGTATTCCTTTCCGCGGGGGCCGAGGTAGTACGTCTTGTCGAAGAAGATCGGGTCGACGTCGGCGAGGTCGACGAAGCCGGCGATGTCGATGGTGCGCGAGCGCCCGGGGGAGATCTGCTCCAGCTCCTCCGGCTCGACGATCACGTACTCGCCCTCGGCGACCTCGTAGCCCTTCACGATGTCCGAGAACTCGACCTCCTTGCCGGTGCGCTCGTTGACCCGCTTGTTGCGGACCCGGTCGGAGGTCCCGCGCTGCAGCTGGTGGAAGCGCACGTCGTGCGAGGACGTCGCGGTGTACAGGGCGACCGGGACGGTCACCAGCCCGAAGCTCAGCACTCCGGTCCACACGGGTCGGGCCATCACGGCCTCCTTCCTCGCACCGCACCGCGCGCCTGCGGTCGGCTGCAGACGGCTCACCGCCAGCGTCACCGCACGCCCGGTGACGCGCACGCGGGACTGGGCCGACGGGCGTCGCCGCCCTGCTGGGCCCCGCTCGGAGGCAGCGACGACGCCTTACCGGGCGCCTGCACCACCAGCCGGCCACCAAACCAACCGCAACCCTGGGGCCAGGCCCCCGGCCGACTCCTACCGATCCCGCCGGCCGCCGGACTCCAGCGCGCGCACCTTCTCGGCCGCGGCCAGGGCGGCCCGGCTCGCCCGATCCGCAAGGTCCCGGGCCTGCCCGGCATCCTTCTGTGCGGCCAGCACGCGCTCCTCGGCCTGGGCGAGTGCCTCCCGGGCCTGCTCGGCCTCGTCGCGCGCCGTCTGCCGGGCGGACTCGGCCTGGGCGAGCACTCGCTCGGCGCCGTCGCGCCGGTCGGCTGCTTCCCGCCCGGCCCGCTCCTTCGCCTCTGCCTCTTTGCGCGCCTGCTCCAGCACACGCTCGCGTTCCCGGTTGCGTCGGGCCTGCTCGGCCTCGGCCCGCTTCCCCGCGCCATCCCCTCCATCGGCCGCCCGGCGCGCCGGCGTCGGCTTGGCATCCGGCGACGGCCGGGGGTCGCGCGCGGGCGTCGGTCTCCCCCGTCGCGGGGAAGCCGGCCTGGGCGCTGCCTCTGCCACGTCGGTACCCGGCCCGCCATCTGCGGTGCCGGGCCAGGCCACCGGCTCCAAGGCGGCAGCGAGGCGGCCCGCGGCGAAGGCCTCGGCGGCGTCCGGATCCGCGAGCGCCGCGTTCACTGTCTGCTCGACCTCGTCTGCGGCCTCCGGGCCCAGCGGGTACCCGGCGTCCTCTGCTGCCCGCCGCGCCTGGCCGAGTAGCTTCCGCACCAGCTGCCGGCGCCGCTCGCCGAGCGCGCGGAGCCAGTCGCCGGCGAGCTGCTCCTGGGCGTCGCGTAGCTCCTGCCCGAGGCCGAGGAGGTTGGCGACAAGGTCTTCGTGGTGGTGGGCGAGCTGGTTGACGGCCCATGCGGCCCGGGTAGGGCGGTGCAGCGCGCGGATGCGTGCGGCGAGGGGTCGGTCGGTCTTCTTCAACCGGTCGGCGTGCTGGTTGCGGGTGGCGGTGAAGTCGCCGGGGCGAGGGTGTAGAGCTCGTCGGCGATCCGGTCGAAGTCGCTCTGGTCGGTCATCGTCTCGGACTCTACGGCGGGCGGGCCGCGCGGGCAGGCGGTGGCCGATGGTGTGTCGGTGGTGGTTGCGATGCTGGCGGGCATGGACGACGACGAGGTGCTGATGCGGGGGCGGGTGTACGGGGCGGACCACGGCGAGGACTGCGGCCCGCGGCCGGGGCGCGCGTACCGGGAGCTGTGCGGAGGGCCCCTGGACGGTCTGCTGCTGGATGTGACCGGCTGGAGCGCCGAGCAGCTCGCCGACGGCGCCGCGCTGCTGACGGAGATCGGCCGATACGGCGCCGGCGGCCGGGCGCACTACGAGCCGCGCGTTGCGGACCCGCTCCGCTGGGACTGGGCCGGCGACACTCGTTGACCGGCCGCCCCCAGGCCTGCCCGGCGTGCCTGGACGGCTCGGTCGCAGCCGGTGCGCAGCAGGCAGGTGCCAGCCGGTGGTGCTCAGGGGTCCTCCCGGTGTATGGCAGCCGCTGGTCGGTCTGGGGGGCGAAGACCCGTTCGAAGCTGCGTGATCGCCTCTCCCTGCCGATGCTGCTCCTTTTCACGGCGGGCCGGGTCGGCGAGGGTCGGAGCTGACGTTTGATCACTCTAGGAAGTTATCGAACAATAGTTCTATGACGTCGGCTGTCCCCTTCTCTCGCCCCGTGCGCCCCGAGCCCGCGCCGGGCGATGCCGAGCGGGCGCCGCGGGAGCTGATGTCGCTGCCCGGGTACTACCGGGATGTGCGCCGGTGGCGGCTGGTGGAGATCCGCCACGGGGGCCGGTGGCGTCCGGGGATGCTCACGGTGTGGCGGCGCCCGCCGGGAAGCGCGCTGTGGGTGGTGCATGTCCGCTGGGCACCCGACGGCCAGGAGCCGGAGGGGTGGGGCTGGTTCCTGTTCGATAAGGACCGCATCCGTCCCCTGCCCGAGCCCACCGGCCGGCCGCCCGCGGGGGCGCCGTACTACGGCGTCTGGCGGGATGCGGTCGTCGTGCCGCCCGAACTCGCCGGCCCGGCCGCCACGGATCCGGCCGAGCAGGCCTGGCGCCTGGCGTGGGTGCGCGCCGAAGGCGGGTGGCGCTCGGCGCTGCTCACGGTCCGGCGCAGGCTCGGCCCCGGGCCGTGGATCACCCACGCCCGCTGGGGCGAGGACAAGGCGGCGGCCTGGCTGATCGCCGACGGCACCGCAGTCCAGCCGCTCCCGCCCATCGGTGGCACCGCCCCGGCGGCTGCCGCGCCGACCGCCGAAGACACCACCACTTCGGAGACGGGGTGACCACCGCGGCGGCGCAAGCCGCGCCGCTGGCCGGTCGGCCGCAGCTGGCAGACCTCCTCGAGGCGACGTCACCGGCCGCCCGGGCCCGCGAGGCGCGGGCCGCCGTGCTGCCGGTCCTGGCCGCGCTCGCCGGCCTCCTGCCGCACGGCGGCCTGGCGAAGGGCACCATCACCGAGGCCACCGACACGGGGCTGCTGCTCGCGCTCGCCGCCGGTCCGGCGACCGCCGACCCGCACGCCTGGACCGCAGCCGTCGGCCTGCCCGACCTCGGGCTGGCCGCGGCGGCCGGCTATGGCATCGACCTGCGCCGCCTGGTCGTCGCCGACCACCCTGGCGAGCACGCCGCCGAGGTCATCACCGCGCTCGCCGCCGCCTGCCCCGTCGTCCTCGCCGCCACCCCCACCGGCGTGCCGCCGCGAGCCCTGGACCGCCTCGTCGCGCACTTGCGGCGCACTGGCACCGTCCTGCTCACCCCCGGCCCCTGGCCCGGCGCCCACCTGCGCCTGGAGGTCACCGCGTCCCGGTGGTCCGGCCTCGGGGACGGGTTCGGTCAGCTCACCGGTCGTCGGGCCGAGGTCCGCGCGACCGGGCGCGGCGGCGCGCACCGCCCCCGCGCCGCCGAACTGTGGCTGCCCGCCGGGGACGGCACCGTCACCACCGCTGTGCCCGAGACCGTCGTCGGCGGGGAGAAGCCGGACGTCGTTGTCGCCTTCGGGTAGCGGTAGGGGGGACCCGCCGCACGGCTGGCGGCCGCCGCCCTGGGGGGTGCGGCGGCCGCCCCGCTTCGGTGTCGGTGGTGCCGGTCTACGGCCTACTGGGTGTGGGTGTCGGGTTGGGGGTCAGCGGGCGAGGGTGATGGTCAGGGGCTCGTTGGGGCAGGTGGCGCCCAGGTCGCGCAGGACGGTCTTCTCCTTGGTGTCGACGCTCTGGCGCCAGCGGGTCTTGGAGACGGTCCACCGGGTGAGGTAGTCGCACGTCTCCTCCTCGATCGGGCGCCACTCGGCGATGTCCTTGTCGCTCTTGCTGCGGTTCGAGCGGGCGGTGACGGCGACCAGGTCACGGGGCTCGTCCAGGTCGTTGGCGTAGGCCTGGCGCTCGGCCGCGCTCCAGGCCGAGGCCCCACTGTCCCAGGCCTCGGCGAGCGGCACCACATGGTCGACATCGAGGGCGGAGGCGTCGGTGACCACCACGCCGTCGTAGATCGAGTACCAGGTCCCGCCGGTCAGCGAGCAGCCGGGGCCGATCTGCGGCGCCTCGACGGCTTCACGCAGGATGACCTCCTTCCTGGTGTTGCAGCCGTCCTTGTCCGCGTCAATCCAGTGCCGGAAGGCGGTCCGGACGTAGCCAGTGCGGTCCTCGTCGGCGACGGGCAGCGCCTCGATCGCCTCCAGCAAGGGCACAGTCAGCGTCTCGCCGGCGCGGTGCGCTGCGGTGGGTACGGGGGCGGCCTGGGCCGGGACGGCGAGCAGGGCGAGGGCTGCGGCGGTCAGCGCGGTGGCGCCGCGGCGCCACCAGTTCGTGGTGATCATGGTCTACGGCTAGCAGCCGGCTGCGGGACGGCGGCGGTCCGTCACCTCGTGCGCGGCGCGCCGCGGTTCTCGGTTGACGCGCGGTCTGCCGCTCTCCGAACGTCTGCGCGCTTCCGTCGGCCGACCTGCCGTCGGTGCGTCCGCAGCCGGAGGTGCCCGCCCAAATGCGATCACTCAGTAGGCGGATTGACACGCTCCGCAATTTTCTTCGTGCCGGGGCTAAACGAAACGGGCCGCATGCCGGAAAGCTGTCACTTGACGTCACGCCGCCCCCACGGAATGACAGCACCCGAGCATGAGAGGTCCTGCAAGTGAACACCTTCATCCGTCGAGTCAGCCCCCAGCCCGCCGCCACACCCGGCCAGGCCTGGGTGCGGCCGGTCGCCGACCACCCCGGCTCCGCCGAGCGGCACCGCGGCGCGCTCGACCGGGCGGCCGCCGCGTGAACCAGGACGTGCACGGCGGCGACCACGGCGACGATGACCGGCCGCTGGTGTCGATAGAGTTCGACGCCTTCTTCGAGCACTACCACCAGCGCTACCTCGACTACGCCCGCGCCCAGCTCACCCTGAGCGAGCCGGAGCAGATCCAGGACCTGGTCGAGGACGTCTTCGCCCACCTCGGCGCCGACTGGGACCAGGTCCTGGCCCACCCCAACCCCGTCGGCCACGCCTGGGGCCTGCTGCGCTTCGCGGTCGAGAACGAGCGCCGCCAGCGCGGCGAGGTCCTCATGCTGGTCGAGCAGAGCGTCTTCATGGACGCCGCCAACCGCGCCACCCGCCCCGTTTTCGAGGCGCTGGAGGACGGGCTCGGGATCTACCACGCCATCAGCCGCCTGCCCGAGCGCCAGTACGACGCGCTGCTGTTCAACCGCTTCCTCGAGTACAGCACCGCCGACACCGCCGCCGTCATGGGCATCAACCCGAGCACCGTGCGCGTGCTCGTCCACCAGGCCCACAGCAAGCTCCGCAAGCTCACGCTGCTCGCCGCCGCCGAGTCCGACGAGGAGTAGACCGGTGCACACCGAACTCGACCACCTGACCCACACCGCCGCCCCCTACGCCCGCTTCACCGGCTACGACCCGAAGGCCGGCCGCCGGCGCATCGCGGCGAAGATCGCCGCCCTCAAGCAGCAGGCCGCGCCCGCCCCCGAACCCGAGACCGCGGCCACGCCCGCTCCGGCCGGCCGCCCGCACGAGCAGTACCTGACCTTCCAGCAGCACGCCGAGCGCGACCTGCGCACCCTCGCCACCTGCATCATCAACGAGGACGACGCCCCCGACCACCTCGACGCGCTGCGCCTCAGCGGGGACCCCAGGGGGGCCCTGGTCTTCGCCGCCCTCCTCCACCTCAGCGGACACCCCGTCAACGCCCAGTTCTGGTTCCAGTTCGCCGCCGGCGGCGGGGAGAGCAACGCCGGCTACGCCCTCTACCTGCACCACGCCGCGCTCGGCGAGCTCCGGGACGCCGAGCACTGGTACCGCGAGACCGCCCGGCTCATGGACCAGCCCCACCGCGCCCGCCCGGCCACGCCGGCGCCCAGCCTGCCGCCGGTCGACCTCTACCTCTTCAACATCCCCTGGCACAGCCAGTACCTGCCCGAGGACACCACCGACCTCGTACGGCCCGACCCGAAACTGCGCAGCACCGTCGACGACCTCGACACCGTGCGCGAGGACGACCGCTTCGGCACCTTCGTCCTGCCCACCGAGACCATCACCGAGCAGCTGCACGACCTCGTCTGCCAGTAACCCGCCCGCCGACACCGAGCCCACCACCAGGAGACAGCCGTGTCCCCCGCCCTGCACCACGCCGCCCTCATCACCGCCGCGAGCACCGCCTGGTACGCGGTGGCGATCACCGCCGCGGCCGTCACCGCCGTCGCCGCCCGCAACGCCGACCGCCGCCGCGACGCTCGCGAGGTCCTCAAGGTTCTCGTGCGACGCAACGCCCGCTGACCCCGCAGGGCGGGACGCGGTCCGGTCCGGCCCGGCCCGGCCACCGCGAGGGTGACCGGGCCGGACCGGGTTGGCGGCACGCCCGGCTACTGGGTGCGGCGGCGCCCGGCCCGGTCGACCTGTCGCAGGAGCAGGTCTGCGAACTGGATCACCTCGGCTGCCTCGATCGGGTCGTCGAAGTCGACGGTGCGGTGGCTGGTCGGGTTCTTGTAGGCACCCATGGCGCCGGCGAACAGGGCCGATGCCGCCTCCTGCTCGCCGCCTTCTGCTTCGGGGTCGGCGAGCGGGCCGCCGGGCTTGCCGTGCTGGTGCGGCTGGAACGCGGCACGCATCAGCCTGACTCCGACGAGGGAGTTGTCGAGCCCGGACGCCTCGCGGACCGCCACCTCGACCGCCTTCATCGCGGCGAAGCAGGCGGTCTCGTAGTCGCCGAGGTTGAAGTTCGTGCGGACCGTGCCCTCAAGACGGGGGTGTAGAGGCCCGGAGAGGCGTTCGCCCGCTTCGAACCGCGCCATGCCGTCCGGTGCCTGTATCAGCTCCCGGGCCTCCCGGGACACGCGTCGGAAGGCGTCCGACTGTGTGTGGTCCCGGGACAGCAGGGCACGCGACTCCAACCAGCTCCAGGCGTCGGCCAGCCGATGGAGCAGTGCATCGGCATCCCGTTCATCGCGGAACGCCTGCCGCATCGAGTTGATGAGGCCGACGAACTGCAGGTGCTGATGACCGCTGTCGACGTAGTAACGCAGCAGGAGCAGCGCGACGTCCCTGGTGGGCAGTTGGCGGATCTGTTCTACCGGTACCGGGGAGGAGTGCGTGATGTTCATGGCCGCACAGTATGGCTTCGGACCGACAGCCCGTCCCGACTTTTGGCGCCTCCCGTTGTCACGGCAGAGGGCCCCGGTGGGGCAGACCCCGGCATGCCGCGAGCCAGAGGGATGGACAGACGGCCGTCCATGAGGCCCGGAGGCGGCTCGCCCACGCCTCGCCTGGCCGCCCGTCCCCAGCTCGCGGCTTCGGATTCCTGGCGGACTCCGGCGTGCGGCATCGGCGTGCACCCCTTCCTGTTTGACGTCCAGAATGTACAGCCGTACTATTTGTTTAGGTTCTACTGTTTGGGAGTGGTGTCGTGAGGATCAGTTTCGACGGCGAGCAGGTCGAGGTGCCCGACGACCTGGGCCGGGCGCTGCTCGCCGCGCTGCGGGAGGGGAGGCTGGTGGAGCCGCCGCGGGCCTCCGGCTTCGACGACCTCACCGCTCTGGTCGCCCGGACCAGCCACGTCATCCAGCACCTGGCCGTGTTCAAGGAGCTGACGCTGTCCCGGGCGGACGCCACCAGCGGCTACTCCAATCGCCGCGCGCTGGGCATCGCGGCCGGCATGTCCCCCACGCAGCTGGGCCGGGTCCTCGAGGGCCACGGCCTGCCGCGCGACCGGCGCGCCGACGGCGTCAACCTGGTCGTCGCGTTCCGGACCACCGACGACGGCGTCCTGCGCCTGGCCTCCGAGGACGACGTAGCCGCCCTGCCGTCGTTCACCCTGCCGTTCGCCCCGGCGGAGCGGGCGACCGAACCGACCGAGTACTCCGGCCGGGAGCTCACCTTCTACTACCGCCCGCAGGTCCCGCTCGCCGCGGCCGGCCTCGGCCGCAGCGCCGGCTACACCCTGCGGCACGCCGAGCGGGGCCTGATCGCCTGTGTCGCCGAGCCGGTCTTCGACGCCCTGTTCGGTGACCCGCGCCTCGACCCGACCCGACCCAACGGACGCTGAGGAGAACACCCCGATGTCCGACGAGCTGTTCCACTCCGTCGACGAGCTGCTCGCCGCCGTGAGCACCGGCCTGCCGGTCCCGGCGGAGCGCAAGCGGCTGCGCCTGGCGGCCGGGCTCACCCCGGCGCAGATCGCCGCGGCCCTGCGGGTGAACTCGGCCCTGGTCCAGGGTTGGGAGGACGGCAGCGCCGTCCCGGGCCCGGACATCGCCCCGGCCTACGCCCGCCTCCTCGACGGCCTCGCCGCGCGCTTCCCCGCGCCCGGGCAGCAGGCCGCCTCCGCGCCCGCCCCGGTGCAGGGCCCGGCCACGCCCGAGCAGCAGGCCGCCCCGGCGCCGCAGCAGGTGATGCTGGACCAGCACCCGGACGGCTCACTGGTGATGGGCCCGGCCGCGCCGTGCGTGCAGTGCGGGCAGCCGTCCGTCTACCGGGCCCAGGGCCGCCCGATGCACCTGGGCGGCTTCTGCCGTCCCGCCGCTGCGCCCGCTGCCCCGACCACCCAGGCCGAGCAGCCGGTCCCCGCCCCGTCCGTCCCGGTCGCACCCGCAACTGCTCCTGCTCCTGTCGCCTCGGTGCCGGTCCGGCCCACGCCCACCGCGGCCCCGGCCGCGGCCAAGGCGCGCCGGGCGACGTCCCGTCCCGCCTCCCGTCCGGCTGCGCCGCGTCCGGCCGCTCCGGCTGCCGCTGCGCGCTGGTGGCCGATGGTCGCGCTGGACGTGGCCGAGGACGGCACCTGGGCGCTGGACGTCCCGGGCTTCCCGGTGCCGGCCGGGATGAAGCTGGGCGACTGGTTCGCGTGGCTGGGAACCGGCCTGCCGCTGCGGATCGAGCGGGCCCATCCGTCCGGGCGAGGCGGTGACGGCACGGTCTGCCTGACCGCCGGCGCGCTCAAGCAGCTCGGCCTGCCCGCCGCCCTGCCCGGTACGGAGAAGGCCCTGGCCTCGCTGCAGGCGAAGCTGGCGAAGGCCGCCGCCGCGGTCGGGATGGAGGTCTCCGAGCACGTCGGGCCGACCTTCCACGCCTTCCGCCGCGCGGGTTCGGCCGGCGGGCAGAAGACGTCGGTCCGGGTCGTCGTGGCGCCGTGGCTCGGGCAGGGCGACGCCCGCCAGCAGGCCACCAGCGCCCTCGCCCTGCCGCTCGCCACCGCGCCCGACGGCACCGTCGACGGGGCAACGTTCGCCCGCCGCTTCCGGGCCTTCACCACCGACCTCGGCGTCGCCCCCGGCGCGACCACCGCCACCACCGGGATGGCCCTGCTGGAGGCGGTGCGCCCGCGCGTGGAGTGGGTGAAGGACCCGGCGACGGGGGAGTGGTTCTCGCACCTGCGCGAGGGCGCGCTCCCGACGGGGGACCTGTGCGTGCCACCGGCCGCCGGGGCCCGCCACCCGCTCACCCGCGAGCTGCTCAGCAAAGGTGAGGCGGTGTGCGAGGAGGAGGACTACAAGTGGTGGGCCCGCGAGCTCACCGCCGAGGAGTCCGTGCGCCCGTGGGCGGTGGCGGTCGACGTCTGCGCCTCCTACCTGTCCGTCACCGACTCCCTGCGCCTGCCCGCCAGCCCGCTGGAGCTGGTGCAGAGCCCGGACTGGAACGGTGGGAAGACCGCCGGCCTGTGGTGGTGCGACTTCACCACCACGGCGGTCGACGAGCTGCTGCCGCACCCGGCGACCTTCCACGGCCGCCCGCCGACCGGGCCCGGTTGGTACGCCACCCCGACGGTGGCCTACATGGCCACCACCTACGGCTTCGACCCCGCCACCATTACCCAGGCGTACCTGTCCCCGCACACGGTCCCGTTGCTCAAGGAGTGGACCGGGCACCTGCGGGCCGGCTACAAGCGCGCCTACGCCGGCCTCGGCCTGGTCGACGGCCAAGGCCCGGAGGAGTTCCTCGCCGCCTACGCCGTTCACAAGGACACCGGCACCGACCCGGTCCGTACGGACGCCCTGGTCCTCGCCGGCCTGTACAAGAACATCTACAAGGGCGGCATCGGCAAGTGGGCCGACTCCGCCCGCCACCTCGACGACCAGGCGTGGCTGGAGAAGGTCGCCGCCGCCTGGTCCTACCGCCCCGAGATCCGCTTCCACATCATCGCCGCCGCCCGCATCGCCGCCCACCGCCGCCTGCGCAAGACCCTCCAACTCACCGGCCGCGCCCCCTTCGCCGTCAACGTCGACTCCTACCTCTACGCCACCGACGCCCCCTCACCGCTGGAGCTGCTGCCGGTCAAGGACGACGGCACACCGGTCCCCGGGGCGCTGCGCCTGGGCATCGCCCCGGGCAGCCACAAGCACGAGGCCTCGATCCCGCTGGGGGTCGTGGTCGAGGCGATGGAGCGCCGGGAGCACCCCTCCAAGCTGGTCCACCACTACACCACCGACGGCATGGCGATCGGCCCCGAGCAGACCGGAACCGACGACGGGGCCGCCGGTACCGGCGGCGACGATGAGGAAGGCGGGAACTGATGGCGGGCGGATTGTTCGGCCGGGTGCGCGAGGCGCTGTTCCCCTCCCGGAAGGCGCCGGTGCAGTCCACCACGCAGGCCGGCCAGGTGCGCGAGCGCAAGTACGGCGGGAACACCAAGGCGATGGCCGCCGCCTACGGCGTCGCGCCGCGCACCGTGCTGCGCTGGATCGACGGCACCCGCCACCCCACCAAGCAGCAGAACGTCGACCAGCTCCAGCGCGAGGCCGTCGAGGTGCAGACCACCGAGCGCGGCCGGGAGCGCAAGGCCAAGCAGCTCGCCCAGCGCGGCACGATCTCCGGGATCGGCGCCCGGGTCGGCCGCGCCGTCAGTTTCGAGATCCGCGGCTCCGACGCCGTCCGAGCCCGCGACATCCACCTGAACCTGACGGGCGAGCAGGCCGCCGCCCTGGCCGTCGCCGAGGACGAGGGCGACGTGCGCGCCGTGATCGGCCAGGCCCTCGCCGACTACTTCAACGGCGGCGCCGGCTACGGCGGATTCGGACCCGACGACTTCGAGTTCGACCCCAACGACTTCGACCTCAACTGACCGAACAGCACCATCGGCCAACTCGCCTATTTACACCGCGAGTTCATGCAGGACGATCACCGGCCGGTGGCCGCGCCCCGCACCGGGAGCATCGCGGCCACCGGCCCGCCGCGACCGGCCAGACACGGCTACGGCAGGCGAGAATCCAGGGAATCCGGACACGGCGGCGGAGCAGGAGGAAATTCCGAACCGCATTCCCGGCGCCCCGATGCCGGGTTTGCACCCTAATTCTCCGGAAGCGTTCGACCGCGAAATCCGCCAGGAATTCCAAGGAGGGGACAAGGCCTGATGACGACCGACGACCACCAAAACGACCACGGCCGCGGTGACGCCGACCAGGAGCTGGCGGACCTCGAGGCGGCGTGGGCGCTGACGCCGGCGCGGTGGCGCTGCGCCCACTGCGGCGACCGGATCACCGGGGAGGGCATCACCTGGTTCGGCCCTCTCCCGGAGCCGGGTCAGGACCGCGACGCCGGGCCGCGCTTCCACATCGACCGCGACGCCTGCCGCATCGCCGGCGGCCAGCCGCCGATGGCCGTCCGGTAGGCGAAGCCGTCCGGCCGTCACCGTCCGGTGGCGGCCGCCGTTGAACCACACGCACAGCCCAGAGAAGGGGAGGCATCTCCATGCCGGACTCCGTGAAGCCGGTCCCGAACACCACCGGCCCCGACCCCGCCGCGCCCGGGCGGTTGGAGCTGTCCGCCTCCCGGAGCCGGCCCGCGCCCGCGGACCGGGACCTGGGCCGCCCGCTTCTGGACTCGCCGCTGGTGCGCGGCGCGATCTGGCTGCGCTGGTCCGGCGACGACGGCATCCGCACCCTCCACCACGGCGCCGGCCTGGCCCGCGGCTGGACCGAGCGCGATGTCGACGGCCTGGACGGCTGGGCGGCCCTGATCGACGGCCGGATCGTCCTCGGCCCGGGGCCGGACGGCCAACCGGCACCCGTCGTGCACGCCGAGGCCTGGCAGGCCGGGTCGACCCTGCACGCCGCCCTCGCCCAGCACCCCGCCGCCAACGACCATGACGAGTACGAGGACGACGGCCAGGAGCACGGGCTGCTCGGCGACGTCCGCCGCCGGGTCCGCCGGCGGGCGGCCGGGATGACCCTGGAGAGCATCCAGCAGGCCCTGCAGCGGGCCCGGGAGGACGAGCGCGCCGCCGATCGGTACGCCGACGCCGGCTACGAGGCCGCGTTCGCCACCGCGGCCGACGCCCTGGCCGAGTGGCAGCGCGTGCACGACCACACCGCCCGGACCGGCGCCGAGCGCTACGATCCCGACCTGGACACCGTTCTCCAGCAGGCGCTGCGCGCCGAGCACCACCGCCGCGACATCGCGGACCGTGCCGCCGAGGCTGCCTACCAGGCCCGGCAGACCACCGATGCCGCCCACCGAGGCCTCGCCGGCGCCGCCGCCCAGCCCCTCTATACCGCCCTGGAGCGCGCCGGCCTCCACTTCCTGACCGACGACGACCACCGGGCCGTCCGCGACCTCACCCGCGCCCTTGATGCCGCCACGGTGCGCCAGGTCATGGACTGGTTGGAGCGCACCCGCACCGCGGCCCTGGCCCTGCGCGGGGCCGAGCAGGTCCCGCCCGGCCGGTCCGTCGTTCGGCGAAGCCGGCTCTGACAAGCCGCGAGGCGCCGGTCACCTGGTGGTGGTCGGTGCCTCGCGCTGTTCCTGCGGAGAGAGCGGAGCCGGGCTCGGCGAGGGCCTCCAGGGCCCTCTGCCGGGCTCACGCGGCCTGATCCGGGCCGTGGGGCGCCGCTTGCCGCGCAGGGCCGTCAGCGGCCTTGCAGGGCGTCAGGAGGCGTTCGGGAGGCCGGGGTCGATGTGGCCGCCGACGACGTGGATACGGGCCGCGCGGGCGTGGCCGTCGCAGACGATGTACCGGCCGGTGTCGCTGGCTGGGTAACGGGCGCTTGCAGCGTTCCCGTAAACGGAAGTCCCCTTGTCGCCCCTGCTCCGTACCCTGGCCTTCAGCCTTTTGGGCTACGGCCAGGGACGGCTCTGGATCACGGAAGCAGGACCTCAGTGACTTCGATCTACCTCTCCTCCGACAACCCCCGGTGGACACCTAAGACAGAGGCCGATCTTCAGGCCGCCATCGACGGCGGTCTGTTCGAGGAAAGCCACCATCTGGACCTCAAGAAGGCTCCGAACAACAAGGGCGACAACAAGGAACTCGCTCGGGACCTGTCCTCGTTCGCCGTCGACGGCGGCACCCTGATCATCGGCGTGCAGGAGAACAAGGACAGCCGCACCTTCGAACTCGCCCCGCAGCCCCTGAACGGGCTGCCGGAGAAGATCGAACAGGTGGCCCGGACCATCCCCGACCCGCCTCTCACCGTCCTCACCGAGGAGATCAGCTCGGCGGCCGACGACGGGACCGGCTATCTCGTCGTGCATATCCCTGCCAGCCCCGTAGCACCGCACATGGTCGACAACCGCTACTTCGGCCGGGGCGACAAGACCAAGTACCAGATGGGTGACGCCGAAGTCGTCGCCCTCCACGCACGACGGCGCGACGCCGAAGCCGACACGGTCAAGCTGCTGCGCAAGGAGATGGACGAGGACCCGCTGCGCGACGTCGGAGCCCAGTCCCACTTCTTCCTGGTTGCCCGGCCCACGGCCGGACGACGGGACATGTGTCTGCCCATCACCGGTGCCCAGGACTGGAACACGCTCCTCCAGGCGCTAATCCGCCGTGTCAGGGAAGACCAGACCCTACGGACCGCACTCTCCAATCGGGGCTTCAGCCCGGACTTGGGCGCTGCCCACCGGGGACGCCGGCGGGCAAGGGGTGTGGCTCTCAGTTCTTCGAACCTCAAGTCAGACCGCACGCATGCCCCTGAGGGCAGGTGGGGCGACGAGGACGTGATCGAAGTCCAGCTCTTCGAGGATGGAGGGCTACGGCTGTTCATGTCCCGCCTGTCCGACGGGTCCGAGCGGAATTCGAAGGATGAGGAGCAGGTTCTCCTCGACGTGGGCGCTGTCGTCCTCACCCGGCACATGCTGGAGCTGATGCGCCTGATCTCCGACGACAGGGGCTACCACGGGAACTGGGCTGTTGCGGTCGGAGCAAATCGACTCCGCGGCCGCCGCAGGCACGCCGAGCAGTGGGGGTTCTCCAGCAACGACAGGTACAGCGAGGACACGTACGAGGAGAGCACCGGTGCGACCCTGGCGGAGCTGCGCGACGCACCAGGTGCGGTGACGGGAAGGCTCCTCGGCCCCCTGCTCCGCTCGCTCGGCTCGGAGGACACCTTCGCCAAGGCCCTGACCGACCAGGAATGATTCCCTCCTGGGGAAGGGTGTGCAGCGGCGGGCCCGAACGTCGAACGGAGCTGACCATGGTCCTGGCCCTGTTCCGACGTTCCGGCCTGCCGCTCACCCCACGGGTGCAGATCCCCTCCCGGGAGCTACCTCACAGCCTTGAGCCGGGGGCGCTGGCTGATGTCGGAGACCCTATTGGAGCGCTGTTCGGCCTTGCGTGCCTTCTCCTCCTGGTGCTGGGCGAGCCGGCGCTCGTACTCCTCCTCGAAGTCGCCTTCGTCGAGCCGCATCTCCGGCGGCAGCGCCCGCATGGCCTGCTGCTGCTCCTTGGGCGTGTTGAAGGCCGCGATGGCGGGGTGGAGCTGGAAGCGGCCGCGGCGAACGACGGTGACCAGCCGGGCGGCCACAAGGTAGGGCATGGCTCGGCTGATCTGGTCGCGCCCCATGGCCAGCCCGTTGCCGAGCTCGTCGTGGGTGGCCGCCACCAGGCCGCCGGGCTCCTGCTCGGTCAGGAGGTGGAGCAGCAGGGTGTAGGCGGTGGGAGGGAGCCGCGGTACGTAGGCCAGACCGTTGAAGCTGCCCCACAGCGGCCGGCGCGGTGCCCACGCGTCTCCGATGGTGGTGACGGTCATGACGTCGTCCCTTCCTTGAGCTTCCGCGGTTCCAGCGAAGCACCCGGCTGCGCCATTGCCTTGAAGGCGTCGGGGGCGTCCGGGTCCTCCATGATCTCGCGCAGCAGGTCGAGCTGCTCCACGCGCTCACCCTTACCCGCCACGGCGGCCCGCTTGCCCTTCTGGGGGGCTTTCAGGCCCCCGCGCAGGCTAGCGGCGGGGTTGAGCTGGTAGAGGCCCCTGCGGACGCTCCTGATGGCCCCGTCGGCCTCCAGGACGTGGAAGACGCGGGTGATGTGCGGTCGGCTGTACTCGAGGTACTCGGCGACCCGGCCGTGCGTGGTGTCCACCAGGCCGCCGGGCTCCTGGCTGCCCATCAGGGTGAGGAGCACGACTAGGACGAACCGGTCGCTGTCGTAGCGCTTGGCGGCCCACCGCATGAACTCCAGCGAGTCCATGGAGAACGCCTCGCCCACGAACCCGGTGCTGGTGGGCAGCGGGAAGACCTGTGCGGCGTGGCCGGGCGGCAGCTCGACGGTGCTGGAGCTCGGGATCCGGTTGTACGAGGTGGCCGGCGGCTTCGGACGCCGCCGCCGGCCGCGCGCCGGCTTCGGCTCCGGCAGCTCGGCAGCCGAGCTGCCGTCCGTGGACCCTGCGCTCATGCGGTAGCTCTCCTTGATCGGGTTGAACGTCAGCATCCTGACACGAACGTGGCAGTACAGCCACGCATTCGTGGCAGGACACGCACGGAAGTCACCGCAATGTCAGCCCAGGACTGACCGAACGACGGTGCCGAGGGACACGATCACCCGCAGCGCCGGTGGATAAGTCCCGCGGACCCCCGCGACCAGTTCCGTAGCAGTACTGCCACCAAACACCTGCGATCCGTCAGCACTGCCTGACCTAGGAGCCGCGGATATGTCAGCCCTGGGCTGACATTCAAACCACCACACAACGCCCTGACCTGCAACGATGCAGCACCCCAACTCTCAGAACGTGCGCGCGCGTGATACCGCTGATCAGCCGTCGGCACAAGAACCGACACACCATCACCTCACCCGGGTTGGAGACCACCCTCGTCGGCCTCCAACCCGTGCCGCAGCATCGGCCTGCGGCCGATCCGGTAGTCGCCGCGCCCGCTACGCTGCGCCCTGCCGAACGGCGGCTGGACTGCCCTTCCGCCCGACGTGCTGGGCTTCCAGCCGCGCGGAAGCCCCGGCAGGGGCTCCTCCGGACCCCGCCCCCGCCGGATCCGCACACCCGCTGGCCACCATCGTCCAGAAGCAGGCTCTGTTCCTGGACGGACCGCAGCTGGTGGCTGAGAACCAGCCCACGGAATTCACGTTCGCCGATCTTACGCCTTCACATTTCGCGCTCCCTTCGTGTCCTCCCGCACGAAATAGGCTGTCAGGAGCCATTAGGTCCATTCTTCACCGTGCAAGAAATTGCAATGAATCGGCGTTAAAATCCGAATTCACTGGGCATTTATTAGGTGCCCCGGAACCCTGCCGCATCTCCAGAGCTTAGCGGGCGACTCGCTTTGATGCACGGGGACCTGTGAAGCCCACCCCCGGCGCCACTCCAACGAGTGACCCCACTACCCGACCATCCCTCACCAACCCGCCCCCCAAGGTGCGAAGCACCCCACCCACCATCCCAGTTAGCCCGGGCGAAGCCCGAACCCCACCCCACCCCGCCAAGGGCCGAAGGCCCTACCCTGACACCCACCCAACTCCGCAGCGAAGCGCGGAGTTGACTCACCGCAACCACGCGCGCGCAGCGCCCGCCACCCCCGCCGATCGGGCGCAGCCCGATCCGGCCGGCGCAGCCGGCCCACTGCCCGCGCGCAGCGCGGGCCAGCCTCGGGCGGAGCCCGAGGCCCCCGGCCGAAGGCCGGGGCAGTACCGGCGCCAAAGGCGCCGCGCAGCGCCGAAGGCGCAAGCAACAGAACGGAATAGCACACCTCTGAACACCAGTCAAAACACTCACGAACTGGGAGGTGATCATCGGCGTGGTCGCGCAGCGCGGCGTGTGCGTCGGG
>NZ_JBEOWI010000031.1:0-104378 GCF_040296005.1 Kitasatospora sp. NPDC002551
GGAAGGAGCTCAACCCGACCGCCGCCAACACCCACTGGGACCCGGTGACCGAGTCCTCCTGGGTGTACGACGGCACCAACTTCTGGACCGGTGACACCCCGCAGGCCGTCCAGGCCCGCGGCGCGTACGTCAAGAGCAAGGGTCTGGCCGGGATGTTCGCCTTCTCCCTGGAGAACGACGACGCCTCCGGCACCATGCTCAACGCGATGAGCGGCAGCCTGAAGTGACGTCACCGGCGTCGCCCGCCGACGTCACGTACTGACGTTCGCTCGCCGACGCCGCCCGTCGGCGTCCAGCGTCAACGGTCCCCGGGGGCCGGCCGGTCCCGCACCGGCCGGCCTCCGGCGTTCGCGGCCCGGCGGCTCAGCGCTCCGGCACCGGGTCGACGCCGCCGCCGCGACGGGCCGCGCCCGGGCGGCAGCGCAACAGCCGGCCCGCCGTCAGGCGGGCGCCGCGCAGGGCCCCGTGCCGGTGCAGCGCCTGGACGGCGTAGGTCGAGCAGGTCGGGGTGTAGGGGCAGCAGGCCGGGCGCTTCGGGCTGATCTCGGCGCGGTAGTGCCGCACCGCCCCGTACAGCACCCCGGCGGCCAGACCGCGCGGCGGGGGCGCGGCCGGGTCGCTGCCGTGCGCCGCGCGCCGCGTCCGGCCGCCGGTGAGGGCGAACCTGAGGCCGGCGGCCAGCATCACCGGGAACATCGCGATCAGGCAGGGGCCGTCGCACCCGCCACCGCCGCCTCCGCAGCCGGTGCCCCCGCCACCGCCGCCGCTGCAGCCGGTGGGGAGGCAGTCCTCCGGGTCGTTGTCCTTCTTCTTCTGCTGCCCGTGGCGGCGCAGGTAGGCCTTCCACTCCTGCTGGCGGCGCTTGCGCCTGCGCCGTTCCTCGGCCGGCAGCCACCACCAGGCGCGTCCAGGGTCCTGGGTCGTCGGGAACTGTTCGCCCTGGGCGGGCTCGTGGTGGGACAACGCTGACGATTCCTCTCGGCGCGCACGCCGGGGCCGGCCCCCAACGGCTCGATCAGACTATCGAAGGCCGCGGACCGGGGGGCCGGCCGGCAGGAGGACGGGGCGGGTGCTCAGCCGCTCCCCCCGCCCAGGGTGGGGAACAGGTCGGTGAACGTCTGGGTGGTGACCGAGACGCTGCGGCCGAAGGGGTCGTCGAAGTCCCAGATCAGGAACAGCAGGAAGGCGATCAGCGCGCTGAACGCGCCGGCCAGCAGCAGCTCCCGCACGGAGCGCCGGATCTGCAGGGCGAACACCATGCCGACGGTCACCACGGCGCCCACGATCAGGCCGAACCAGACCACGCCCGGCATGGTCGGGCCGGCGTTCTGCCCGCGCGCGTTGCGGGCGTCGTCGGCGATGCTGATCCGGTCCATGATCGGCTGGTAGGCCTGGGCCTCCAGGTCGGAGGCGGGGGTGCGGGTCGCCACGTCGGTGCGCAGCTTCTCCAGCAGCTCGGTGCCGCGCTCGGAGATCTCGCCGTGCTCGCGCATGTACGTCCACTCCACGTCCACCACGTAGGAGACGTAGGCGTCGACGTCGGCGCGGACCTTGTCCCGGAACTCCACCGGGTAGACCTGCGCCCGTTCGCTCACCTCGTGCAGCGACTGCGCCTCGCGGAAGACGTCGTCCTGGGCCACGCCGCGCGCCTCCCAGACGCCGGCGATGGCGAGGCCGAGCACGATCGCGTAGACCACGCCGATCATCATCGTCATGTACTCGATGACGTCGGGCGTCTCGTCGGTGTCCTCGTCCGCACCGGCGCGGCGGTGCCTCAGCAGCACCACCGCCACCACGACGGCGCAGGCCGCCAGCATGGCGATGGCCAGCGCCAACCACTCGGACATGGGAACTCCTTTCTCGGGCGGGGATCGACAGGGTCGATCGGAAACAGTCGAGACCGTTCGTCGGGCCGGATGCGGTCCGACGAACGGAAAGGGGAGGGGCAGGGGAGGCGGCGTCAGGAGCCGCTGGAGCCACCGGAACCGCCGGCGCCGCCCGAGCCACGGGAACCACCGCCGCCACCCCGGCCGGCCCGGCCGCGTGGGCGCAGGGCCGCCGCCGCGAGCACGGCGGGCACGGTGACGACCAGCATCGTCCGGGTCGGCGAGCTGCCGTGGTGGCGCTCCGGAGCCTGGACGGGCTGGGCCGGCGGGACGGGCCGCAGGGTCGGGGCCGGCCGCACCGGGCTGGGGGTCGGGCTCGGACTCGGCGCGGGCGCCGGGGGCGCGGGCGGCTCGGGCGCGGGCACCGGGGGCGCGGGGACCACCGGCGCGGGCGGCGGGGTCACCGCCTTCGGCGTGGGCGCGGGGGCCGGCGGGCGGGGCGACGCGGGCGGCGGGGTCGGCCGCGGCGTCGGCGTCGGCGGGGCGGGCGGCAGCGGAGCCGGGCTCGGCGGCGGGGTCGGTGCCGGGGTGGGCACCGGGGTCGGGCTGGGCGTGACGGTCGGTGTCGGCGTGGGGGTGGGGGTCGGCGTGGGGGTGGGGGTCGGCGTGGGGGTGGGGGTCGGCGTGGGGCTCGGCGTCGGCGTCCGGGTGGGGGTCGGAGTCGGCGTCGGGCTCGGAGTCGGCGACGGACAGGGGTGGTGGTGCGTCGGCGTCGGCCTGGGAGAATGCGGGTGCGGATGCGGGTGGTGCAGGATCCCGGAGACGTCGACGTCCACCCCGACCTGCACGTCCGCCTCCACCTCGACGTCCACCCCGCCCCCGCCGGCCCCGACCGCGACGTCCGCCCGGGCGGAGACGCAGGTGTGGACCACCGGCCCGTGCGGCCGCCCGCCACCGTGGGCTCCCGCCGAGCGGGCCGCGGCCGAGCCGCTCACCAGCGCGCAGAGCGCGGCCACCCCGGCGGCCGCGCCGGCCAGCCGGATCCGCCGCGCGCGGCGACCGCCGGGGACACCGGGCCCGGCGGCGACGGGCGCCGGGCGCCGGTCCGCCGTCACGGCGACCCGTCCGTCGGTATCCGCCGGGGCGGCTGGGGCTGCGGCATGGCTCCGTGCACCTCTCGTGTCGTCAGGAGGTCGGCCGCGCCGGGAAGGGGGCCGACACCCGGACGGCCCGCCGCAGGGGCGGGCCGTCCGGTATCCGGTGAAACGATCATGCGGTGGACCGGTTACGCCCGGCCCGAGCTGCGCCTCAGCGGCGCCCGTGCGCGATCTCGACGTTCTCCAGCACACCCACCGCGTCCGGCACCAGGATCGCGGCCGAGTAGTAGGCACTCACAAGGTAGGAGATGATCGCCTTCTCGTCGATGCCCATGAAGCGGACCGAGAGGCTCGGCTGGTATTCGTCCGGAATTCCGGTCTGGTGCAGGCCGATGACGCCCTGGTTGTCCTCGCCGGTCCGGATCACCAGGATCGAGCTGGTGTTCTCCTTGCTGATCGGGATCTTGTTGCACGGCAGGATCGGAACGCCGCGCCACGCCGGCACCTGCTGCCCGCCGAGGTCGACGTGGTGCGGGTAGAGCCCGCGCGCGTTCAGCTCACGGCCGATCGCCGCGATGGTCCGGGGGTGGGCGAGCAGGTAGTCGGGGTCGCGGCGGCGGTTGAGCAGCTCGTCCAGGTCGTCCGGGGTGGGCGGGCCGGAGTGGGTCTGGATCCGCTGGTCGAAGTCGGCGTTGTTGAGCAGGCCGAACTCCGGGTTGTTGACCAGCTCGTGCTCCTGGCGCTCGCGCAGGGCCTCGATGGTCAGCCGCAGCTGGTGCTCGATCTGGTTCATCGGCTGGTTGTAGAGGTCGGCGACCCGGGTGTGCACCTTGAGGATCGTCTGGGCGACGCTCAGCTCGTACTCGCGCGGCTTGAGCTCGTAGTCCACGAAGGCACCGGGGAGCTGGTACTCGCCGTGGTGGCCGGCCGACATCGCGATCTCGGCCTCGCCGCGCTCGTTCTGCGCCTGGAGCGGCAGTTCGAGGAAGGCGTCCAGGTGCTCGCGCAGCGCGGGCGAGTTGTCGCGGATCCGCTCGAAGTCCCGGCGGGGCAGCGACAGCACGGTACCGGCGGTCACCGTCTTGGCGGTGAACTCCCAGACGGCGTCCGGGTCGAGCACCGACTGCTCGCCGAAGCGGTCGCCGTCGCCGAGCACGCTGACCACCGTCTCGTCACCGTACTTGCCGGTGCCGATCTGGTTGATCTTGCCGTGCGCGATCAGGTAGATCCGGTCGGCGGGCGCGCCGCGCTCGGCCAGTACCTCGCCCGGGCCGAAGTCCCGCTGCTCGCAGCGGTCGGCCAGCGCGGCGAGCACCTCGTCGTCCTCGAAGCCCCGCAGCAGCGCCAGTTCGCCGAGCTCCTGGGGGATGACCCGGACCTCGGAACCGGTCTTGATGAACTCGATCCGGCCGTCGCCGACGGTGTAGGTCAGCCGGCGGTTGACCCGGTAGGCGCCACCGGCGGCCTGCACCCAGGGCAGCACCTTGAGCAGCCAGCGGGAGGTGATCTCCTGCATCTGCGGTGCGGACTTGGTGGTCGTGGCAAGGTTGCGGGCAGCGGCCGTCGTCAGGCTGGACTGCGGGGCCACCTGCGGTGTCTCCGGGCTCGTCGTCTCCACGGACATCGGCAGGGTCTCCTTCGTGTTCGGGTCACGCCGACCCGTCGTGCGGCCGGCGGCAGCCGGGAGCTCGGTTTCGACGGATCATCAGATACGCGTATCGATGGGAGTGTTGGAGGCCTCTGCGATGCGGTGCGGTCCGCTCGGGCGATCCATCGAAACCCTAGATCACCAAGGCCCCGGCGGCCTCGCACGGCAGCCGAGCGCCCCCCGATAGGGTGAATCTCTCCGAGCGGAAGGTTTGAATCCGAGGATCACGGCTCACCAGGACCGCTCATTTATGCGTACACACATCGCCCGGACGTGGGAACGATGCACCCCATCCGAACAGAGGACCGCGAAAGCCCGCGCCCCGACCGGCGGGGCACCGGCTCGTCAAACATCCGTTCGAGCTTCGAACACAGTTCGATCGGGGCCCCGACCGAGCCTCGACCGGGCCCCGACCGGCGTCCGGATCAGACCAGGGCCGGCTCCCCGGCGAACCGCAGCCCGGCGCCGAACCAGGGTCGCCGCTCGAACGAGGCCGGCCTCAACTGGTCGAACCAGGTGGCCCGTTCGTCGTACCGGGCGAAGAACGGCAGACCCACCCGGTCCGCCTCACGGGCCTGCAGGAAGCGGCAGACGAAGACCCGCTCGCCGGCGATCTCGGCCACCCCGTCCACGCAGACCTTCCCCGGGCCGGCCGACATCACCGGCCC
Organism: Kitasatospora sp. NPDC002551; assembly: GCF_040296005.1. NCBI lineage: Bacteria > Bacillati > Actinomycetota > Actinomycetes > Kitasatosporales > Streptomycetaceae > Kitasatospora > Kitasatospora sp. NPDC002551. The sequence goes on from NZ_JBEOWI010000031.1 coordinate 5,240, forward strand.
GCGCGCCGTCCGCTCCAGGCCCGACACCTGGCGCACCGCGTCCCGGTAGATCCCCACCGCCCGCGCCAGCGGCACCTCGAAGTAGGAGCTGGCCCCGGTGTCCCGCTCGACGAACAGGTAGTACGGCACGATGCCCAGGCCGACCATGTCCCGCCAGAGCCCCGCCCACACCGCCGGATCGTCGTTGACGTGCCGGATCAGCGGCGCCTGCGCCCGGATCACCGCGCCGGTCGACCGGATGCGCGCGACAGCCGCCCGCACCGCCTCCCCGGCCAGTTCGCGCGGATGGCTGAGGTGCGCCATCACCGCCACCTGCCGGCCGGCGGCGACCGCGCGTTCGAACAGCCGCAGCAGGTCGTCGGCGTCGGCGTCGGTGGTGAAGCGGTGCGGCCACCAGGCCAGCGCCTTGGTGCCCAGCCGGATCGTGCGCAGATGCTCGGTACCGGGGCCGAGCAGCGGCTCGACGTAGCCGGCCAGCCGGGCGGTGGACATGATCAGCGGATCGCCGCCGGTGATCAGCACGTCGGAGACCTCGTGGTGGGCGCGCAGGTAGTCCAGCGCGGTCGCCGGGCCCGGCAGGCTCTGCCGCAGGTCCGGCTCGCCGACGAACTGCGCCCAGCGGAAGCAGTAGCCGCAGTAGGCGTGGCAGCTCTGCCCCTGCGCGGGGAAGAGCAGCACCGTCTCCCGGTACTTGTGCTGCAGCCCCGGGACCGGGCGGCCGTGGAGCTGGGGGATGTTCTCCTCCAACTGCCCGCCCGGGTGCGGGTTGAGCGCCCGCCGGGCGGCGGCGACCGCCTCCGCCAGCCGCTCGCGCGGGGCGCCCGCGGCGAGCAGCGCGGAGATCCCGTCGAAGATCTCCGGCGGGAGCATGTCCCGGTGCGGGAAGGTCAGGCGGTACATCGGATCGTCGGGGACGCGCTCCCAGTCGATCAGCTCGTCCAGCACGTGGTTGTTCACCTTGAACGGCAGGACGGACGCGACCACCGCGATCTCGTGCCGCAGCCGTTCGTCCGCCCCGGCGAGCTGCGGCAGCCCGGCCAGACGGTGGCCGGGGATCGCGCGCAGCTTCGGCCGGCGGCCGCCCGCGGGGTCGTCGTTCACGCCCTGGTCTTGTACGGTTCGCACCCGTGTCACCCTTCTCCCGGCCGCTCCCCGCGGCCCTGTGCGCAGCCTAACCTTCGTGCCGTGACTGCACGTCAGGGGGCTTCGGGGAGGCGGTGGTTGAACCATTGCCCCCCTCCGGGGACCGCTCCCGGTGCGGGTGCGGGGAGCGCCGGCGGGCGATCCACCAGATCGTGCTCACCACGACCGAGAGGCCGGCCAGCACCAGGGCCAGCGCCGGCCAGCGGCTGTCGGCCAGCCGCACGTCGGCGACCAGCAGCACCACCACCCCCGCGACCGGGATCAGCAGCGCGAACAGGACCCGGCCGATGGCGGCCGCCATCCCGGCGTCGCCCCGCTCCCGGCGGCGGCCGGGCCAGTCGGTCGGGTGCCCGCCGAAGTGGTGGGCGAGCGCGCGGGCGGCCAGCCGGTCGGTGGCCCGGTTGTAGGAGAACGCCATGTAGGGGAGCCAGATCAGCGGGGCGACGGTGCCCACCAGGAGCGCGAGGGCGAGCAGCCCCCACTCCCCCGCCGTCCGCCACCGGGAGGGCGGCGGGACGACGCCCTCGCTGGTCAGCCCGAGCAGGCGGGCCATCCGCCAGACCAGTGCGCCGAACCCCCGGAACCGGCCGAGGCGGCCGCTGCGGTCGGTGGGCGGCGGGCCGGCCGCGATGGCCCGCTCGGCGCTGCCGAGGTCGGGGTGGGCCCCCTGGAGGACGAGCAGCTCGGGGGCGCGGGCCCGGTCGGTGGGGTCCTTGCCGGCGATGGCGGCGAGCTCCAGCAGCAGTTGCCCCTGGGCCAGCAGCGCGACGCAGAAGGCGAACGGGGCCATCCAGAGGAAGGGGCCGCCGACGAAGGCACCCTCGTTCTGGCTGACCCGGCGGGCGCGGTCGACGACCTGCCGGGCCAGGTCGCGATCGGCGGCTTCCGGGTGGGCCGCCCGCAGCGCCTCGACCCTGCGGGCGGCGCGCGGACCGCGGTGGCGCACGGCGAAGACGGCGAGCAGCTCCGGCATCCGGGCCGGGTGGGCGCGCATCGAGCGCATCAGCTCGGCGACCGGGGCACCGTCGACGTCCCCCGGCTGCCCGGGCTGCTCCGAATGCCCGGGTTCCGGGTCCGTCCCGGCGTCCGTCCCGGGGTCCGGCTCTTTCCCGGGGTCCGGCTCTGTCGTTGGGGCCACGTCCGTCCCACCGCTCCGCCGCTCGCTCCGGCCTCGCCCGGGCCGGCGGCCGACGACTCGCCCGGGCCTCCTCCCAGCGTAGGACCCGCCTTCCCGGTCCCGCCTGTCAGGCGATCGCGAAGCCGTGCCGGACCTGGTCGAAGCGGCCGGCGGCGAGGTCCTCGTGGGTGATCCAGAAGGAGACGTTGACGCATTCGCCCCAGTCGGCGTCCAGCACGCCGCTCTCGACCTGGAGCAGCGGGCGGTGGCCCTCGGGGCGGCCGGTGTCGGTGTCGCACCAGCCGAGCACCCGGACGGCGGGGTGGGGCAGCTGCTCGGCGAGGTCCTGGGACAGGTCGAGGGCGATCAGGAAGTCGTCGGGGAAGACCCGCTCCAGCTCGCGGTCCTGGTAGGAGGGCGCGGACAGGGCCCGGGCGGCCCGGACCGGGACGGCCGGGAGGGCGGGTGTGCCCCGCTCGGCGGCCGGCGCGGGCCGCGGCGGCGCGCCGGCGGGCAGGTGCAGGACGCGGCAGCCGCGGCCGGTGAAGTCGGAGAGCCACTCGTCGTGGAAGAAGAGCAGCAGTCCGTCGGCGGGCAGCGGCCAGCCGCCGCCGTCCGGCCCGTCGGCCCGGAAGGCCGCGGCGAGGGCGGCGCAGTCGAGCTGGGCGAGCAGTTGCATCGGGCGGCCGGCGAACTCCGGCCAGGCGGCGTCCGCCGGCAGCGCGGGCAGCCCGCCGAGCCGTCCGACGGCCTCGCCGTCCGGGAGCGGATCCGGCACGGGGTCGAGGACGAGGGAGGAGCGGAACAGACGGTGGACCAGGGGTGCCAGCCGCGCGCCCGCCCGGGCGCGGATCAGCTCCGCGACCTCGCCGGGTATCGGCGGTACGCCCTCGCCGGGGGCGGTCACGGGGGTGTCGGTGGTCACGGGTTCGGCCATGCGCCCAGCCTGTCACGAGGGTCCGACAACGGCCGGGCCGCAGCGGCGAAGGCCCCGTCAGGTGCCGCCGCGGGGGCGGCCGGCACCTGACGGGGGGGCGGCGGACGGGACGGGGGTGCGGATCGTCAGGAGCAGACGACCTCGTTGCCGGCGACGTTGAAGATGCCGGAGTCGTTGGCGGTGCCGTTCGCGTACTCGTAGTAGAGGTACGTGTAGAAGTCGATCCGCGCGCCGTTGCCGCAGACCGAGTCGGTGCCGATGGTGTAGGTCAGCGTGACCGTGGTGGTGGCGCCGGCGGCGACCGGCACGGAGTGGTGGACCAGGCCGCTGGTGGCGCCGGTGTCACAGGCGGTGACGTTGCCGCCGCAGGAGGAGAAGCCGTACTTCAGGCCGGTGTTCAGGGTGGTGCCGTAGGTCGGCTGGATGGACTCGTAGACGAACTGGGCGGCGGTGTCGTGCGGGTTGGTCAGGGTGAGCGTCAGGGTGACGTCGGAGCCCGGGGTCGCGGTCGTCTTGTCGACCGAGACGGACAGCAGCGGGGTGCCGGCGTGGGCGGGGGTCGCCGACAGCAGCAGGGCGACGAGGAAGGCGAGGATCGCGGGCAGGCCGAAACGGCTCAGGAATGAAGTGCGCATGACCAGTGAGCGTAGGCCGCCGCCGGTGCGCCGGTGGCGGGCTCCGCTGCGGTCCGTACCGGCATATGACAGCCGAGCGGACGCCGGGGCCATTACCTTCCGGTTCCCCGCGCGGCGGGGCGGCCGGAGCCCTACCCTCCGCCCCGCCCGGCCGCGGCCGTCCGGCGCCGGACGGCGGGCTCCCGGAGCCGCCCCTCAGAGCGGTGCCGGCAGGATCTCGCAGAGCGCCTCCAGCGCCGCCGGGTAGGCGTGGTCGGGCGGGGTCGCGTATCCGACCACCAGGCCGTCCACCGCCGGCATCGTCTCCGGCGCGAGCAGCGGGTGCCGGAAGTCCGCCAGCCCGTCCAGGGCCAGCCCCCGGTAGGCGGCGGCCTTGAGCACCGAGCGCTCGGTGCCGGGTGCGAGCCGGAGCACCGCGTGCAGTCCGGCCGCGATCCCGGTGACCTCGATGTGCGGGGCCCGCTCGGCCAGGGCGGCGACCAGCCGGTCCCGGCGTTCGCGGTAGCGGCGGCGCATCCGCCGCACGTGCCGGTCGTAGCCGCCCGAGTCGACGAACTCCGCCAGGGTCAGCTGGTCCAGCGCGCTCGCCCAGCCCTCGCGCTCCCCCTTGGCCGCGAGCACCCGGTCCACCAGGTGGTCGGGCAGCACCATCCAGCCGAGCCGTAGGGCAGGGCTGAGGCTCTTGCTGGCCGTACCGAGGTAGACCACCCGCTCCGGGTCCAGGCCCTGGACCGCGCCGACCGGCTGCCGGTCGTAGCGGAACTCGCCGTCGTAGTCGTCCTCGAGGAGGAGCCCGCCGCGACGGCGCGCCCAGTCGACCACGGCCGCCCGGCGGCCGGCGTGCAGCGGTCCCCCGGTCGGGAACTGGTGGGCGGGGGTGAGCAGCGCCGTCCGGACCTCGGGGTGGTGCGCCAGGGCGCCCACCCGCGCGCCGTGCTCGTCGAGCGGGAGCGGGACGGCGGCGACCCCGGCGGCGGCCAGCAGGCCCCGGTGGAAGGCCAGTCCGTAGCCCTCGACGGCGAGCGGGCCGGGCGCCGGGAGCGCCGCGCGCGGGCCGTCGAACAGCAGGCGCAGCGCGTGGGCGAAGCCGGAGCAGACCACGATCCGGTCCGGGTCGGTCCGCACCCCGCGGGCCCGGGCGAGGTAGTCGGCGAGCACCTCGCGCAGTTCGCGCCGGCCCTGCGGGTCGCCGGGCCCGAACGCCTCGTTGGGCGCGGCGGTGAGCGCCCGGCGCCCGGCGGCGAGCCAGGCGGTGCGCGGGAAGGCGGCGGCGTCGGGCTGTCCCTGGCGCAGGTCGTGGGCGGGGCGCGGTGGGCGCGAGGAGCGGCGGGCGCGGTTGGCGGCTACGGGGTCGGCCCGTTCGGCGACGGCGGTGCCCGAGCCCTGGCGCGCGGTGAGCCAGCCCTCGGCGACGAGTTCGGCGTAGGCGTCGGCGGCGGTGTTGCGGGCGATGCCGAGGTCGGCGGCGAGTGTGCGGTAGGGCGGCAGCCGGGTGCCGGGGGCGAGCCGGCCGCTGCGGATCGCCTCGCGCAGGGCGGCCATCAGGGCGGCGCGGCGGCTGCCGGTGGCGGGCAGGTCGAGGTGCAGGTCGGCGCCGGACGGGCCCGCGTCGGAGCGGGTGGCGGCGGCGGCGTTCACGTCGTCCGTCCGGCGGCCGGGCCGGTGGGCCGGCCGGGCGGCGGGTCTCGTCCCCTCGCCCGTTCCTGCGGGGCGGCGGCGGGGTGTCCGGGGCGGATCGACCGAGGTGTCCGTCATGGTCGTGCACCCTATCGCCGGGCCCGTGCGGGCCCCGGGGCCGGGCCTGCCGCCCCGGGGCCTTCGGTCCGTGGGTCACGGCCGTTCACCTGCTCAGTCGATGCGGACCGAGTCGACGATGTACGTGCGCACGTCGTTGCGGGTCCGTTCGGCGAGCGCCGAGTCGGTGGAGTAGGCGCTGACGGACAGCCAGATGTTGCCGGACTGCGGGACGCAGACGATCGTGCAGATGACGTCCGAGGTGCCGCCGATGACCTGGTAGTCGCCGTCGCCCGCGAGGTCCCAGACCTGGAAGCCCTGGCGCAGCAGCGCGGTCTGGGCCAGGCCGAGGCAGTCGGCGAGGGTGTCGTTCTTGGTGAAGGTGCCCCAGTGTACGTACATGCGGGTCTCCCGTTCGTGCCGTGGCGGGGGGCGGCGGGACGGCCGGGGCCGCTCGGTCCGGGCCGTCGCCGTGCATCGAGGGTCGGGGAGCGGCGGTCCCGGGCGCACGGGGCCGGGGTCCCGTTCCGGCCCGGTTCGCGCCCGGGACACGCGGTCACCCGCCGAGCCGGCCCGCCACGGGGGTGGGCCGGGCGGGTGACGGCGCTCCTGCATCGGTGTGCGCTTAGGACTGCGATCGGGTGATCCGATGGTCGGATTATGTCGTCCTCAGCGTGTCGGCTGGCTATTCCTTCGGCATGACCAACACCAGGAAGTACCTGCTCGCCGCCGGTCTCAGCGCCGCGCTGGCGGTCCTCTCCGCCGGCCCCGCCTTCGCGGGCGACTGCGAGGAGTACGGACACCAGGAGCCCGCGCACCACGCCCCCACGGCCCCCTCCTACGGAGGTGGCGGCGGCACCACCTGTATCAACGAGGGCGGCGCCTACGCGAACGGCGTGGTGACCGGTTCGCCGGGCGTGCTCTCCGGCAACCAGATCCAGATCCCGATCAGCATCCCGATCAACGTCTGCGGCAACAGCCTGTCCATCCTCTGACCGACGGCCGTCCGCGCGCGGGCCCCGTGCCGGCGCTCCCTCCGTACCGCCGAGGGCTGCGGTTCCGGGTCTCCCCCGGGCCGCAGCCCTCTCTCCTTTTCCCCTCCGGCTCCCCCTCTCCCCTCGGGGCGTCTACGGGACCACCGTGACCGGCCAGCGGCCCGCCTTGACCAGCCGGACCGCGACCGAGCCGATCACCCGGTGCCCGGCCTGCTCCGAGGCACCGACCACCACGCCGTCGGCCCGCAGCTCGTCCGCCAGCCGCGCCAGCCCCGTGTACGGGTCGCCGCGCACGGTCAGGAACCGCCAGTCCACCCGCCAGACGTCGCGCAGCCGGTGCTCGGCCTCGCGGAGCGCGGTGAGCAGTTCCTCGGCGATCTCCTGGGTGGTCTCCTGGACGGCCGCGCCGGCCAGTGCCGTGGCCGCGCCCAGTATCGGCTGGATGTAGGCGACCGCCAGGGTGGCGTTCTGCCGGCGGGCCAGGCCCGCCGCGTAGGCGGTGGCGCGCCAGGAGGAGTCCGAGCCGTCCAGCCCCGCCAGGATCATCCGGGGGCCGTCGGTGCCCAGCTCGAACCCGGCCGGAGCGACCGCCGCGCCCGGTTCCCCGCCCTCGGAGGCCGCCTCGTCCCGCTCCGCATCACTCTCGTTCGTCATGGCCCGAGGCTATGACGGACACGGCCGGTGACGGCCCTCGGCACGGCGGGTGACGGCTGTGGCCGGGGCCACCCGGAGCGCCGGCGCCGGGCCGCCGGAGGGGCCGATTCGTGCACGGCGCGCCGAGCGCCCGTCACTCGCCGTCGACCGTGTGCGCGGCCTCACAGGGCCCCGGAAGTGGCGCGGGCCACTTTCCCCAGAGGTTTGATCTTGAAAATCGGGACATTTGCCTTCAAATCCACCCATTTTCTTGATCCTTACGACCGGTAACCCCGCTCTGACGTGGCTAAACCTGCGATTCCTTGAAACGCCCCCAGAGCCCCCGTAACTTCGAAGTCGTTGCACCGAGCAAGCCGCTCACGAGGGCCACCGCCCCGGAGCGTGCACGGTGCCGGACCACGCGAGTGACGTGTCCCCGAAACCGACGGCCTTCCGAGGGCCTGGTTCCGCGCGCTCGCAGACCCTCTCCGAAAGGAAACCCATGACCTTCCGTAACGAGACCGCCGCTGCCACCACCACCGCCACCAAGCGTCGCAACCGCGTCCGGATGGCTCTGATGGCCGGGGCGCTCACCGCCCTGCCCGTGGCCGGCCTCGTCGCGGCGAACGGCGCCTCCGCCGCGCCGGTCTCCGTGTGGGACAAGGTCGCCCAGTGCGAGGCGACCGGGAACTGGGCCATCAACTCCGGCAACGGCTTCTACGGCGGTCTGCAGTTCACCTCCAGCACCTGGGCCGCCTTCGGTGGCACCGCCTACGCCCCGCAGGCCCACCAGGCCACCAAGGCGCAGCAGATCGCCGTCGGCGAGAAGGTCCTGGCCGCGCAGGGCCCCGGCGCCTGGCCGGTGTGCTCCGTCAAGGCCGGTCTGAGCAAGTAGGACCCCTCCGCCCCCACCCCCCGGGGCACCACGACAACGCCGCTGCACCCGGCCGGGCCCACGAAGGGCCGGTCGGCGTCCAGCGGCGTCGTGCGTTTTCCGCGCGGCTCCTCAGCCGACGGGTCCGGGGCGGGCGGGTCCGGGGCGGGCGGGTCCGGGGCGGGCGGGCAGCGGCAGCGGGATCGCCGGCAGGCCGTCGAGGCTGGTGGCCACGTGCGGCTTGCGCTCGCAGTAGCCGCTGAACTCCTGGTCCGTCTGGCGGCCGAAGTACTGCGCGTGCAGGTCCCGGTCCTCCCGGTAGTCCATCAGCGGGACGGCGAAGCCGCAGGAGTCGCCGACCCGCACGGCCGTCACCAGGACGATCGCGCGCAGCGAGGGCCCGTCCGCCGCCGGGTCGAAGCGCGCCAGCAGCCCGGCGAAGCGCGGGTCGTCGCGGAACACCGCCTCGCCCCGGCCGTGCACCCGCACGATCTTCGGCGGGCCCTCGAACGCGCACCACATCAGGGTGATCCGCCCGTTCTCCCGCACATGGGCCACCGTCTCCGCCCCCGAGCCGCCGAAGTCGAGGTAGGCCAGGGTGCGTTCGTCGAGCACGGCGAGCGTCCCGGAACGGCCCTTGGGCGAGACGTTGACGTGCCCGTCGGCGGCGAGCGGCGCGGTCGCCACGAAGAAGACGGGCTGGGCCTCGATGAACGCGCGCAGGCGGTCGTCGATCTTCTCGTAGGTCTTTCCCATGGGGCGATTCTGCCCCCGCACGGCCCGCGGAGAGATCGGCTTCCGGCATCCGGGACGCCCGCCCTGCCGCGGCGGCCGGCCCGGCGGAGCCGGCCAGTATCCTTGACGGACTCGCGGACCGTCCGGTCCTGGGCGGCGCGGCGGCATGTGAGGGGAGCGGGGCGGTGGCGGACAACGGACTGCTGGCCCATCAGCGGCAGGCGATGATCGCCGAGACGGTGCGCCGCAGCGGGGCCGTGCGCGTCGCCGACCTGGTCGAGCAACTGGGCGTCTCCGACATGACCGTGCGCCGCGACCTCGACGCCCTGGAGCGCGCGGGTGTGGTGAAGAAGGTGCACGGCGGGGCCGTCGCGGCCTCGGGCACCGCCATCGACGAGCCGGGGTTCGAGGCGAAGTCGGCCCTGGAGTCGGCCGCCAAGGCCGCCGTGGCCGAGGCCGCCGCCACCCTGGTCGAGCCGGGCAGCGTGGTCGCCGTCGCGGCGGGCACCACCGCGTACGCGGTCGCCGCCCGGCTGCTGCACGTACCGCGGCTCACCGTCGTCACCAACTCGCTGCCGGTCGCGGACCTGATCCGCTCGACCGGCGACGAGCCGGGGGCGGGCGCGCCCACGCTGCTGCTGACCGGCGGCTCGCCCACGCCGTCGGCGGCGCTGGTCGGCCCGCTGGCCGACCAGGCGATCCGCTCGCTCCACGTCGACCTGCTGTTCCTCGGGGCCCACGGGGTCAGCGAGAAGGCCGGCCTGACCACGCCCAACCTCGCCGAGGCGCAGACCAACCGGGCGCTCATCACCTCCGCGCGCCGGGTCGCCGTGGTGGCCGACCACACCAAGTGGGACGTGGTGGCCCTCAGCGGGTTCGCCGCGCTCGACGAGATCGACGTGTTCGTCACCGACTCCGGGCTGGGCGCCCCGGCCCGCACCGTCCTGTCGGAGACCGTCGGGGAGCTGGTCGTCGCGCCGGCCGCGGACTGACGCGGGGCGGGGCTGACGCGGGGCACGGCCCCGGAGCGTCGAGGTCCCGCTCTCGGCCCCCTCCCGGCTCGGCGCGCCGGAGCGGTGGTCGGGCGCCGGGCCGGCCGGCGCCCGCTCACCCCGGTAGGCCGACCGCGCGGTCGCCGGAGCGGGACTGCTGGACGACCACGGCCACCACCAGGAGGGAGCCCTGGGCGACGTTCTGCCAGAAGGCGTTGATGCCCTGGACGGTGAGCCCGTTCTCCAGCGCCCCGAGCAGGGCGACGGCCAGCAGGGTGCCGCCGATGCCGCCCCGGCCGCCCTTGAGGGCGCAGCCGCCGAGCGCGGCGGCGGTGATCGCCTTGAGCTCCAGGCCCTCGCTGCCGGAGACCGGCTGGCCGGAGCCGGTGCGGGCGGTGAGCAGGATGCCGGCGAGCGCGGCGACCGCGCCGATCAGGGCGTAGACGGCGACCAGGTACTTGTTGATCGCGATGCCGGCCAGCCGGGCGGCGGTGTCGTTGCCGCCGATCGCGTAGAGGTTGCGGCCGATGTCGGTGTAGGTGAGCAGGACGTGCACGGCGAGCGCGACGATGATCAGGATCCAGACCATCACCGGCAGTCCGGCGATCCGGCCCCGGCCGAGGAAGACGAACACCGGGTCGCCGAGGACGTAGCCCTGCGCCCGCCCGTCCGAGACGAGCTGGGCGATGCCCTTGTAGGCGGCGAGGCCGGCCAGGGTGGCGATGGTGGCGTTGACCCGGCCGCGCACGATGACCAGGCCGTTGACGATGCCGACCAGGATGCCGACGGCCACCGCGGCGGCCGTTCCGGCGATCGCGCTGGAGCCGGCCGAGGTGAAGGCCATGGCGCTGACCACCGACGCCAGGCCGGCCTGCGAGCCGACCGAGATGTCCAGGCCGCCGCAGATGATCACGACCGTCTGGACGACGGCGAGCAGGCCGGTGATGGTCGCGGCCTCGGCGATCACCTGGAGGTTGGTCCAGCCGAGGTAGTTGTCGTCCAGCAGGCCGAAGACGGTGAGGACCAGCGCGAGGGCGCCGAGCAGGCTGAGGTTCTGGCCGCCGATGCCGGCGAGCAGGGCGAGCGGGCGGCCGCCCCTGCGGGCGCGGCCGGAGCCGGACCCCGGGCCGCCGGGACCGGGCCGGCCGACGGCGGGCGGGGTGGTGGCGCTGGTCATGTGGGTGCTCCCGGGGAGGTCGGGCCGGCGGGCGCGCCGGCCGCGGTGATGTCGTCGGCCATGGCGAGCTGCAGGACGGCCTCCTCGGTGGCCTCGGCGCGGTCGAGTTCGCCGGTGACCCGTCCGTTCTGCAGCACGACGATCCGGTCGGCCAGGCCCAGGAGTTCGGGCAGCTCGGAGGAGATCACCAGCAGCGCGACGCCCTCCTCGGCCAGGTCGGCGACGATCCGGTGGATCTCGGCCTTGGCGCCGACGTCGATGCCGCGGGTCGGTTCGTCGAGGATCAGCAGCTTGGGCCGGCGGGCCAGCCAGCGGGCGAGCACCACCTTCTGCTGGTTGCCGCCGGAGAGCTTGCGGACCTCGTGCTCGATCGAGGGGGCGCGCACCCGCAGCCGGTCGGTGTACGCGCGGGCCAGGTCGCGTTCGGCGCCGCGCCGCACGAAGCGCCAGCGGCGCAGCCGTTCCAGGACGGCGACCGAGGTGTTGTCGCGGATCGAGCGGTGCAGGAAGAGGGCCTGGGCCTTGCGCTCCTCGGGGGCGAGGCCCAGGCCGGCGCGGATCACCCGGCCGGGGCTGCCGACGGGCAGCGGCTGCCCGTCCAGGGTCACGGTGCCGGAGCGCACCGGAAGGTCCCCGGCGAGCGCCAGGGCGAGCTCCGAGCGCCCGGCGCCGATCAGTCCGGCCAGGCCGACGACCTCCCCGGCGCGGACGGTCAGGTCGACGTCGCGGACGTGGTCGGTGGTGAGGCCGCGGGCTCGCAGCACCACGCGGTCGGTGGCCACGTCGCCGCGGACGAACACGGCGGACAGGTCGCGGCCGACCATCTGCCGCACGAGGTCGCCCTCGGTGGTGCCGCGGGCGTCCTGGACGCCGGCCAGCTCGCCGTCGCGCAGGACGGCGATCCGGTCGGCGAGCCGGAAGATCTCCCGCATCCGGTGCGAGACGTAGACCACCGCGATGCCCTGGGCGCGCAGCCGGCCGATGAGCGCGAAGAGGGTGTCGGCCTCGTGCTCGGACAGCGAGGAGGTGGGCTCGTCGAAGGCGATCAGCTTGGCCTCGCCGGTCAGCGCGCGCATGATCTCGACCAGTTGGCGCTGGGCGGCGGTGAGCCGGGAGCCGGGGAGGTCGGGGTCGAGGACGCCCGCGAAGCCGAGCCGCTCCAGGTCCGCGGTGATCCGGCGGCGCAGCGCGGCGCGGTCCAGCCGGCGGCCCCGGCCGGTGGGCAGGGCGCCGGCGTAGACGTTCTCGGCGACCGAGACGTGCGGGACGATCTCGGGTTCCTGCGGGACGATGCGGATGCCGAGGGCGCGGGCCTGCGCCGGGGAGCGCAGTTCGACGGGGCGGCCGTCGAGCAGGACGTGGCCCTCGGTGGGCCGGTGGTCGCCGGTGAGGATCTTCAGCAGGGTGGACTTGCCGGCGCCGTTCTCGCCCATCAGCGCGGTGACCGCGCCGCGGGGGAAGTCGAGGGTGACGCCGCTCAGGGCCCGGACGGCGCCGAAGGCCTTGGTGACGGCCACCACGCCGGTGCCGCCGGGCGGGGGCGGTGCCCCGGCCGGCTCCACGGCGGCCGGCCGCCCGGTGGCCCGGTCAGCCACAGGTGACTCCCGCGCTCTGCCAGGTGGCGGCGTCGACCATGGTGGTGCGCGCGAGCAGCTCCGCCGGAAGTTCCTTACCGTTCTTGAGCTTGTCGTACATGGTCTGGACGGCGAGCGCGCCGACCTCCTTGCCGTTGATGAACAGCGCGGCGCGCATGCCGGTCGGCTTGCCCGAGCCCCAGTCCTTGCAGGCGAGGTAGGCGCCGAGGCCGATGCCGATCACGTCGTTCGCGCCGACGCCGGCGTTCTGCAGCGCGGTGACGCCGCCGTGCACGTTCTCGTCGTTGCAGCCCCACACCACCCAGTGCTTGACGCCCGCGTTGGCGGTGACGGTCGCGGCGACCTTGTCCTGGGCGCCGGTGGGGGTGTTGTCGGTGGCGACCTCGATGGTCCGCACGCCGGGGACGGCCGCGTCGAAGGCCTCCTTCGCCGCCTTGACGCGGTCCCCGCAGACGGTGACGTCCTGTTTCCAGGCGGCGATGACCCGGGTGTCGGCCGCCGTCCAGCCGGCCTTGGTGTACTCCTCGGCGGCGCGCTTGCCGACCTCGGCGCCCATCTGGGCACCGCTGAAGCCGATCCGCGGCACCAGGTCGGCCTTGGCGCAGGCCGCCGGGTCTGGGCCGGTGGCGCAGACCTGGTCGTCGGAGGTGAGCAGGGCGATCCCGGCGTCCCGGACGGTGCGCACGACCTGCGGTCCGACGGCCGGGTCGGGGACGACGACGATCACGCCGTTGGTCTTGCGGGCGACGGCCGCCTGGACCTCGCTGACCGTCTTGTTGGCGTCGCTGCCGAGGTTCACCACCTTGAGGTCGATGCCGAGTTCGGCGGCCTTGGCCTTCGCCCCGGCGGCCTCGCCGATGAAGTACTCCTGGTCCCCCTGCTTCTGCAGGTAGGTGATCGAGATCTTCCCCTCGACGGGCGCCACCGACGCGTTGCCGGTGGTCGTCTCCTGTCCGTCGGAACACGCGGCGGTCAGGCCGAGGGCCAGCAGGAGGGAGCCGGCCGCGGCGCGGCGGCGGGTGCTTCTGGTCATGGCGGGGACCGCTCCTCATCAAGCAGAACCAAACAGATTTCAACGCGGGGTGAAATATCACACCCGTGCCTGATGAGCCGTCAAGACCCTTGCAACAGAACGGCACTCTTGAGTGTCGGCTCCAGCCATGGCTATGCTGCGTTGCTTTCTGTTTGAAAAAGAGACAGAAAGCATCAGCGCTACTCCCCTTCACCAGCGAACCTCATGCGCCCCCCACCCGCGCACCCTGGAGCGCCCATGCGCAGATCCGCGCCCCGATTCGCGTCCCGAGCCCTGCTGGCGCTGACCCTCGCCGCCTCCGGTCTCGGCACGCTCGCCCTCGGCCCGGCGACCACCCCCGCCCCGGCCGCCGACACCGCGGCCGCCCCCACGGCCGTGACCGTCGAGAACGGCCAGGCCCTCACCCCGCCCATGGGCTGGAACTCCTGGAACATCTTCGGCACCGCCGTCACCCAGGAGCAGGTCCTCCAGACCATCGACTTCATGGCCGCCCGCGGGCTGGTCGCGGCGGGCTACGACACCGTCACCGTCGACGACGGGTGGTCGCTGGGCCACCGCGACGGCCAGAGCGCCGACTTCGCCAAGACCGCCGAAGGGGCGATGCAGCTCTACGACGCCGGCGGCAACCCGGTCAGCGGCACCGACGGCACCGGTCGCGACGTCACCAGCGGACACCTGGTGCCCGACCCCACGCGCTTCCCCTCGCACACCGTCGACGGCCGCACCCTCAACGGCATCGAGTACCTCTCCTGGTACGCGCACGGCAAGGGCATGAAGTTCGGCCTCTACGCCACCACCACGTACACCACCTGCCAGGGCCGCCCCGGCAGCCTGGGCCACGAGAGCACCGACGCCGCCGACTTCGTGGCCTGGGGCGTCGACTACGTGAAGTACGACGACTGCCCCTACGGGCCGCAGATCGTCGGACCGGACGGCCACAACTACTACACCCAGGGCATCGGCCGGGAGCTCACCCGCTCGCTCTACGCCCGTGCCCAGGACTTCCGCCGGGCGCTGGACGCGGCCACCGCCGCCGCGAACCGGCCCCGGGTCACCCTGAGCATCTCCGCCCAGCCGGTGCACACCGGCGTGCCGTACCTGCTGGCCGCCGACGACCCGGCCCGCACCGACCCGGTGATCATCGCCGCCGGCACCCCCGAGCGCGAGGCGCCCGGCTACGCGCCGACCGGGAAGTGGTGCGGGCAGGTCGCCAACCTGTGCCGGATCGGCGGCGACCGCGGCCCCGACCTGGAGGGCGTGCTCTACAACGGCCAGATGCGGACCGCGCTGGACTACCCCGGCAACGTCCGGCCGGGCAGCTGGAACGACCTGGACATGATGTTCGGTGGCTGGCTGTCCCCCTACGGCGTCTACGGCACCACCGACACCTGTCTGTGCCACAAGCCGATGACCGACGACGAGGCGCGCAGCGAGATGTCCATCCTCGCGATGCTGGCCGCCCCGCTCATCGCCGGCGCCGATCTGCGCACCGCGGCAGACTCCCGCCACAGCGACCACGGCATCAGCTGGACCACCGGCATCAGCGACACGGCGCTGGCGGTCTACAAGAACACCGACGTCATCGCGCTGGACCAGGACCGCCTGGCCAAGCCCGCCACCCTGGTCGGCGCCCCGCCCAACGGCCCCACCGCGCCGGTCGTGCTCAAGCGCCAACTGGCCGACGGCGACACCGCCGTGCTGCTGGTCAACCAGGACCCGGCCGGCTGGCAGTACATCAGCAAGACGCTCGCCGAGCTCGGCCTGGGCGGCCCCGGCTACACGGTCAAGGACCTCTGGACCGGTGCCACCGGCACCTTCACCAACGCCGTCGGCTCCTGGGTGCCGGCGCACGGCGTCGCGCTGTACCGCCTCAAGCCGCTGCCCGTCACCGTCCCGGCCGCGGTCGTCGGCGACGGCCGCTACCACGGCATCAGCGCGGGCGGCACCGGCGGCCAGGCCCTGGAGGTCCGGGGCACGTGCTCCGCGCCGGACGGCTCGACCACCGACATCAACACCTGGTGGGACTGGCACACCTCGGAGCAGTGGAAGTTCACCCCGAACCCCGACGGCACCGTGCACATCACCGACAACTGCTCCACGTCCACCCAGGTGCACGGCACCCTCACCGGCGGCAACGGGGCCGGCACGGCGGCCTGGGTGCTCAACCGCTGGGATCCGAACAGCCCCCACCAGAAGTGGCGGGTGCTGCAGAACACCACCACCGGGGCACTGACCATCACCAACGTCGCCACCGGGCTCGCCCTGGAGGCCCCGCAGAGTGCGCCGACCTCCGCGGTCGTCCTCGACCCGCCGAACCCGGCGGCCCCGGGCCAGTCCTGGACCCTGCTCAACTGACCGGCCGCTCCGGCCCGCGTCCATCGATCTCAGGCCAACTCCCCTGGCCCGTCCGCCCGTTCCTGTTCCCTCACCTGGAGGATTGTTGCGCACCCCCGATGTCCGACCACGCCGCCGCTTCGCGGCCGCACTGACCGCGCTCACCCTGATGACCGGCGGCGGCGCCCTCACCGTCGGGCTCCAGCTCGCGACGGCGCCACCGGCCGCGGCCCTCGACAACGGCCTCAACCTCACCCCGCAGATGGGTTTCAACAACTGGAACTCCACCTACTGCGGGGACCAGTTCAACGAGGCGATGATCAAGGGCATCGCCGACATCTTCGTCGAGAAGGGCCTCAAGGCCGCCGGCTACCAGTACGTCAACCTCGACGACTGCTGGGCGCTGCCCCAGCGCGACGCGGCCGGCAACCTGGTGCCCGACCCGGTCCGCTTCCCGCACGGCATCAAGGCGCTCGCCGACTACGTCCACGGCAAGGGGCTGAAGTTCGGCATCTACTCCAGCGCCGGCGACCACACCTGCGACGTCAAGGGCTTCCCCGGCGGCCTCGGCCACGAGCAGCAGGACGCCGACCTCTGGGCCTCCTGGGGCGTCGACTACCTCAAGTACGACAACTGCCACAACCAGGGCCTCGACGCGCAGACCCGGTACCGGACCATGGGCGAGGCGCTGAAGCGCACCGGCCGGCCGATCCTCTACAGCATCTGCGAGTGGGGCAGCACCGGGCCGTGGAACTGGGCGCAGCCGGTGGGCAACTCCTGGCGCACCACCGGTGACATCAGCGACAACTGGCAGAGCATGATCTCCATCGCGCAGGCCAACCAGGGCCTGGCCAACTACGCCAAGCCCGGCGCCTACAACGACCCGGACATGCTGGAGGTCGGCAACGGCGGCATGACCGGCACCGAGTACCGCACCCACTTCAGCCTCTGGGCGCAGATGGCCGCCCCGCTGATGATCGGCACCGACCTGCGCAGCGCCGAGCCGGAGACCCTGGAGATCCTCACCAACCGGGACGTCATCGCGGTCGACCAGGACCCGCTCGGCCGGCAGGGCTCGGTGGTCTCCCGGGAGAACGGGCTGGTGGTGATGAGCAAGCCGCTGGCGGACGGCAGCCGTTCGGTGACCCTCACCAACGAGGGCTCCTACGACGCCACCATCAGCACCACCGCGCAGGCCGTCGGCATCGGCGGCGCCGCCTCGTACACGGTCAAGGACCTGTGGTCCAAGCAGAGCACCACCAGCACCGGCGCGATCGGCGCGGTGGTGCCCGGCCACGGCACGGCGATGTTCCGGGTCACCCCGAGCTCGCCGGTCGCCCCGCCCACCGGGGTGACCCGGCTGAGCGACCTGCCGTTCACCTCCGCCGCCAACTACTGGGGCCCGGTGGAGCGCGACCGCAGCAACGGCGACCACCAGGCCGGCGACGGGCGGACCATCACCGTGCGCGGCGTCCCGTACCCCTACGGCCTGGGCGTGCACGCCCCCAGCGAGATCGGCTTCCACCTGGGCGGCACCTGCCGCAACCTGGTCACCGACGTGGGGATCGACGACGACGCCTACGGCAACGGCTCGGTGGTGTTCCAGGTGTTCAAGGACGGCGTGAAGGCCGCCGACAGCGGTCCGGTCACCGGCCGGGACGCGGCGAAGCGGCTCACCGCCGACCTGACCGGGGCCCAGGAACTGCGACTGGTGGTCACCGACGGCGGTGACGGCACCAGTTGGGACCACGCCGACTGGGCGAACGTCCGGATCGCCTGCGGCAGCGGCCCGGCCGCCGGCACCTACCAGCTCTCCGACCTCGCCTGGTCCGCCGCGGGCAACAGCTGGGGCCCGGTCGAGCGGGACATGAGCAACGGCGGCAACCAGGCCCGGGACGGCGGGACGATCACCATCGGGACCGCCACCTACCAGAAGGGCCTGGGCGTCAACGCGTTCAGCGAGATCGTCTACTACCTCGGCGGCTCCTGCTCCGCGCTGAGCACCGACGTGGGCGTGGACGCCGAGGCGCAGGGCCGGGGCTCGGTCTCCTTCCAGGTCTTCGCCGACGACACCAAGGTCGCCGACAGCGGGCGGATGACCGCCGCCTCCGGGGTGAAGCACCTCACCGCGGCGCTGGCCGGGGCCAACGAGCTGCGGCTCGTGGTGACCGACGGCGGCGACGGCACCAACAGCGACCACGCCGACTGGGCGGCGCCGGTGCTCACCTGCTGACGCCGCCGACCGGCCGCTGACCAGCCGCCGACCCGGGCGGACGCGGTGCCGAGCGCTTCTCGGCACCGCGTCCGCCCGTCCCGCTCCCGGCGGGCGCGGAACGGGCCGCCGTCACCGCTTCATGTAGACGCTGTCCATGAAGTCGACGATCTGCTGGTCCGTCAGACGCTGGCCCTCGCGGTGCCCCGTCGCCAGGTCGGCCTCGCTGATCATGCCGACCAGCCGGTCGCCGTCGATCACCGGGATGCGGCGGATCTGGTGCTGCTCCATCTTCCGCAGCACGGTGTCGATGCCGTCCTCGGCCCGGACGCAGTGCAGGTGGCCGGCCAGGTCCATGGCCTTGGCGGTGGCCGGGTCGTGTCCCTCCGCGATACATCGCACGACGATGTCGCGGTCGGTGATGATGCCCTTGAGCTTCTGGTCGGCGCCGCAGATCGGCAGGGCGCCGACGCCCATGTCGCGCATCATCCGGGCGGCGTCGGCGAGGCTCTGGTCGGCGCCGACGCACTGGGCGCCGGGGTGCATGATGTCTCGGGCAGTGGTCACGGGGATCCCTCCTCCGGGTCTTCCCCCGAGCACCGGAAAACTCCGGTGCGCCCACCCTATGCACGCCGCCGACGGTCCGCGAGCCCGTCGTGCCGGGGCCACCCGCGGTCACCGCCGGCCGGTGCGGGGCACGCCCGGGCGGGCCGATACTGGGGGCGTGACGGAGGAGTTCGCCGGGGCGATCGGCGAGACGCTCGACGAGGCGGTGGACGAGGCGGTCCGGGTGCGGCCCGCGACGGCGCTGCGGCCGCACGTGGCCTGGTACGCGGGCTACCGGCAGCGCGGCCTGCCGCCCGCCCTGCACCGCGGTCTGCCCTCCCCGTACCTGACCTTCATCCTGACCCTGGACGAACCGCTCGTCCTGGCCGGGCACCCGGATCCGGCACAGCCGCCCGACCGCTACCGCACGCTGCTCGGCGGCCTGCACACCGCCCCGGCGCTGATCAGCCACGACGGCCGGCAGTCCGGCATCCAGCTCGCCGTCCACCCGCTCGCGGCGCGGGCCCTGTTCGGCCTGCCGGCCGGGGAGCTGTCGGGGCTGGACGTACCGGCCGAGGCGGTGCTCGGGGCGGTGGCCGCCCGGCTCCAGGAGGCGGTGCGGGAGGCCCCCGGCTGGCCGGAGCGGTTCGCGGCACTGGACGGCGCGCTGCTGCGGCTCGCGCGCCCGTCCGGCCGGGTACCGCCGGAGGTCGTCCGGGCCTGGGCCGTGCTGCGGCGCAGCGGCGGGGCCCTGCCGGTGGCCGAACTCGCCCGGGAGACCGGGTGGAGCGAGCGGCACCTGCTGGACCGGTTCCGCCGGGAGACCGGGCTCAGCCCGAAGGCCGCCGCCCGGGTGATCCGGTTCGACCGGGCCCGCCGGCTGCTGGCCCTGCCCGGCCCGGCACCCCGGCTGGCGGAGCTCGCGGCGCGCTGCGGCTACGCCGACCAGGCCCACCTGGCCCGGGAGTTCCGGGCACTGGCCGGGTGCGCGCCGAGCACCTGGCTGGCCGAGGAAGGGCCGCGGGCGGAGAAGTTCCGAAACGTCCAAGGCGGGACCACCGGGCCCGCGCCAGAGTGGGAGGCATGACGGCGGTCCGGCCCGGTGCCCGTTCCCGGGGCCGGTCGCCCCGACCCCGAGGAGGTACCCGCGATGGACACCGACCGTACGGACACCGGCGGCACGGACGTCGGCGGCACGGACACCGAGGCCCCCGGCGGCGCGACGCCCGCTCCGCAGGTCTGGCCGAGCCTGCGCGCCCGTGACGCCCGGGCGCTGATCCGCTTCCTGGTGGAGGCGTTCGGCTTCGAGGAGGTCGTCGCGTACGGCGAGGGTGCGTTCGTGGCGCACGCGGAGCTGGCCTGGCCGGAGGGCGGCGGGGTGATGCTGGGCTCCGACCGGCCGACGCCCGAAGGCGGCGAGCCCTGGCCGGGCGGCCCGGGGACGTTCACCGCGTACGTGGTCACGGCGGACCCGGACGCCCTGCACGCCCGGGCCGTGGCCGCCGGGGCGCGGATCACCACCGCTCCGTACGACACGGACTACGGTTCCCGCGACTTCGCCGCCGCCGACCCGGAGGGCAACCGCTGGTACTTCGGCAGCTACCCGGGCGCCCCGCGCCGGCCGGCGGCCTGAGCCGTGCGCCCCGTGGACCGCGCCGGTGACGCCCCCGCCGGTGACGCCCCGGCCGGTGGGCCGCCGGCCGTGGAGCGGCTGCGGGCCGTCTGCCTGGCGCTGCCCGAGGTGGACGAGCGGGTCAGCCACGGTGAACCGACCTGGTTCGCCGGCGCGGGCCGCCGGGCGCGGGTGTTCGTGATGCTCGCCGACCACCACCACGACGACCGCCTCGCGTTCTGGTGCCCGGCGCCCGCCGGCGCGCAGGAGTTCCTGGTCGCCGGGGAGCCGGACCGGTTCTTCCGCCCGCCCTACGTCGGGCACCGCGGCTGGATCGGCGTGCGGCTCGACGTGGCGCCGCCCGACTGGGAGCGGATCGAGGACCTGGTCGCCGACGCCCACGCCCTGGTGACCGGCCGAAGGCCCTCACGTGATTTTTAGGTCGGATGACCTACTTTTCATCGCATGACCACAGCAACGAAGCTCCCCGCCCCCGATCCGCTCACCCACGACCCGCAGGGGCCGGTCCTGCTGGTCGGCGGCTACGGGACGGTCGGCGCCGAACTCGCCCGGCTGGTGGCGGCCGAACACCCCGTGCTGCTCACCGGCCGGGCGCCGGAGCGCGCGGCGGCACTCGTCCGCGAGCTCGGCGGCGCCCCGCACGCCGAGGTCCGCCGCTGGGACCTCGCCGACCCGGCGCCGTTCCCGGCGGCGGTCCGCGCCGTCGTGGGTGTGGTCAACGACCCGGACGACCGGGTGCTGCGGGCCGCGGCCGCCGCCGGCGTGCCGTACGCCGACGTCACCCGCTGGACCGCCCGGCTCCAGCGCGCCGCCACCGTGGCCGCCCTGCTGCGGCCCACCGCTCCGGTGCTGCTCTCCTCCGCCTGGATGGGCGGCGTCGTCAGCCTGGTCGCCGCCGCGCTCGCGGAGCGGCTCGGCGGGGCGGACCGGGTCGAGACCGCCGTCCGCTGGGACCTCGCCGACCGGGCCGGCGCGGACTCGGTCGAGTTCATGGACCGCCTGGGGCTGGACTACGAGGTGGTCCGCGAGGGCCACCGCCGCACGGTCACCCCGCTGAGCGGCACGGGCACCGTCCGGATCGGCGACCATCCGACCCGGGTCGCCCGGATCGACACGCCCGAGCAGTTCACCCTGCCGCTCACCCTCGGCACCCGCACCGCCACCACCCGGATCGGCTTCAGCTCCGCCCTGAGCACCCGGGCCCTGCTGGCCGCCAAGCACACCGGCTTCTTCCGCTGGGGCCGGGGCGAGCGCTGGCAGTCCGCCCGCCGGGCCCTGCTGTACTCCCCCGGTGAGGGCGGCACCGCACTCCTGCGGGTCGACGTCACGCACGGTGGCCAGGGCCTCGCCGCCCTCGTCGAGGACCGCGCCGGCCAGGCCCACCTCACCGCGGTCGGCGCCCTGCTCGCACTGCGCCGCGCCCTCGGCACGGACGGTTCGGCCCCGGCCCCGGCCGGCCTCTGCTTCCCGGAACAGGCCCCCGACCCGACCGAGGTGCTGCCCGCGCTCGCCGCCCTCGGCGTCACGGTCGACATCCGCTCCGCCACGGGCTTGGATGCTGCCGCATGAGCACCGCAGCGGGCACCGGACCCGGCCCCGAGACCCCCGAGCCCTTCCCCGCCGACCACCCGACCGGCCCGCCCGACCACCCGACCGGCAAGCCCGCGCGGCGGCCCCCCGGCCGGAAGGGGGCGGAGCGGCGGGAGGCGCTGCTGGACGCGGCGGAGGGGGTCCTGGTCGCCGAGGGCGGGCCGGAGCTGACGATGCGGGCCGTGGCGGCGGCGGCCGGGGTGCGGCTGGGCCACCTCCAGTACTACTTCCCCACGCACGCCGAACTGGTGGCGGCCGTGCTGGAGCGGGTGCTGCGGCGGTCGGCCGAGCGGCTCGCCCCGCTGCTCGCCCCGGACGCCGCCGCCGACCCCGCCGCGCTGGTGGCGGCGCTGCTGGCCGACCAGGAGGACGCACGGCTGGTGCGGCTGTTCGCCGAGGTGTGGGCGCTGGCCGCCCGGGACGCCGCCGTGGCGGGCGCCGTCCGCGGGTTCTACGACGACTACCGGGAGCACGTGGCCGCGTTCCTCGCCCGGCTCCGGCCCGGGCTGCCGCAGGCCGAGCGGCAGGCCAGGGCCGGGGTGTTCGTGATGCTGGTCGAGGGCGCCTCGCTGTTCCGCTCCGGAGTGGCGGGCACGCGGGCGCCGGACACCGACGAGGCGCTGGTCCGCACCGCGCTGGAACTGCTCGGGCCGTGACCCGCGCGGCCCGGGGCGGCTCGCGCCACGCCTTCACCGGGAGCAGACTGGCCGTGACGGACCCGGCTGTGACGGACCGGGCCGCGCCGGAACGCGCGCAGCCTCGGAGGCGGCGATGCCGCAGATGGTGGTCGACGGGCGCACGCTCGCCCTCTCGCACCTGGACAAGGTGTACTACCCGCAGACCGGCACCCTCAAGGGCGAGGTGCTGCGCTACTACGCCGCCGTGCACACCGCGCTGCTGCCCCACCTGCACGACCGTCCGGTGTCCTTCCTGCGCACCCCGGACGGCGTGGCGGCCGAGGTGTTCGTCGCCAAGAACCCGCCGCCCGGGACGCCCCGCTGGGTGCGCACGGCCGAGGTGCCGAGCAACAGCGGCGAGCTGCGCCAGGTGGTGCTGGCGAGCGGCGCCGCCCTGCTGTCGCTGGTGAACCTGGGCTGTCTGGAGCTGCACGTGCCGCAGTGGCACACCGCCGCGCCCGGGCTGGCGGACCGGCTGGTGCTGGACCTCGACCCGGGCGCGGGGGCGGGCGTGCTCACCTGCCGCACGGTGGCCGGCATGCTGCGCGAGCGGCTGGCGGCGGACGGCCTGGAGGCCTGGGTGAAGACCTCCGGCGGCAAGGGCCTGCACCTGCTGGTGCCGCTGGAGCCGACGCCCAGCGCCCGGGTCTCCGCCTACGCCAAGGAACTCGCCGCCGAGCTGGAGGCGGCCCACCCGGACCTGGTGGTGCACACCATGGCGAAGGCCCGCCGTACCGGCCGGGTGCTGGTCGACTGGTCGCAGAACGCCGCGAAGAAGACCACCGCCGCCCCGTACACCGTGCGGGCACAGCAGCGGCCGACGGTGTCGGCGCCGCTGTCCTGGGCGGAGCTGGACGGCGCCGGGTCGGCGGAGGAGCTGGTCTTCACGATCGCCGAGGTCCCGGAACGGCTGGCGGCGCACGGCGACCTGCTCGCGCCCCTCCTCGACCCGGCGCGCGCCCGCCCGCTGCCCGCCGCCGGTGCGAGCCGTCCGCCCCGCGAGGCCCCCCAGGCACCCCCGCCCGGCCCGGCCGCCGGACCCGCCGCCCGCGACCCGGTGGTGCTGGAGCCCCCGGTGGAGGTGATGCGCCCGGCCGCGGTGCCCGCCGTCCCGCCGGCGGACGGGCTCGGCGGGTCCGGGGTGGTGTACGAGCTGAAGCTGGACGGCTTCCGCTGCGTGGCCTTCGCCCGCGGGCCGGACCGCCCGCCGTTCCTGCAGTCCCGCTCCGGGCGGGACCTCGGCGCCGAGTTCCCGCCGATCGCCGCCGCGGTCGCCCGGCTCCCGGCCGGGCTGGTGCTCGACGCGGAGCTGGTCGCCTGGCGCGGCGGGCGGTTCTCCTTCGAGGAGCTGCTGCGCACCCGCCGGGCCCGGGCCGGCGAGGAGGTGGCGCTCGGGCTGGTCGCCTTCGACGTGCTGGCCCTGCCCGGCCGCGACGTCCGGGGGCTGCCGCTGGCCGACCGGCGGCGCCTGCTGCTGGCCGCGCTGGCGGACGTCCCGCCGCCGGTCCAGACGGTCCTGGCGACCACCGACCGGGCCGAGGCGCTGACCTGGATGGAACGGCTCGCCGACACCGGGGTGGAGGGGCTGGTCTGCAAGGCGGCCGGCTCGCCGTACCGGGCCCGCGGCGCCGGGCGGGTCTGGGTGAAGTACCGGCGCGGCGACACCGTGGACGCGACCGTGCGCGCGGTCACCGGGCCGCCCGCCCGGCCGAGGGCGGTGGTGCTGGAGCTGGACGACGGCCGGGTGCTGCTCTCCTCGCCGCCGCTGTCCCCGCCGCAGTCCCGGCAGGTCGCGGAGGCGGCGGCCGGGCGGCTCGGCGCGCCCGGGCACGACCCGCAGTACGGCTCCGTCCGGCCGCTCACCGCCCCGCTGCGCGCCGAGGTGACCGTGACCGGGCGGCCGCCGGCGGCGCGCTTCGTCCGGCTGCGCGGCGACTGAGCCCTGATCCGCACCGTCGAGGGAGCCCGGCATCATGGACCGCACCACGACCGACCCTTCGTCCACCGACCCCGCCTCCACCGGACCCGTCGCGCGCGGGCCCGCCTTCACCGACCCCTGCGACGGCGACGGCGACGGCGCGCCCGTGTTCGCGGTCGGCCGGGTCGGCGTCGACTTCCGCTCCGAGGCCCGCCTCGACGGCTTCCGCCGGCAGCTGGGCGGGGCGGCCCCCGGCGGGCCGCCCCCGGACCCCGGGGACGCCCGGCAGCTGCACGACCACCTCGTCCGCCACCCGTGGGCCTCCTCCCGGCTGACCTGGACGCTCTCCACCGGCGGCACCCCGATCTACGCCCTGGAGGCCGAACCCGCCGTCGCGATGGACTGGGGCGGCCCGGTCCCCGACGCCGGACCGGACGGCAGCGAGCGGGAACGGCTCGCGCTGCTGCGCCGGATCGCCGCCGCCCCGCCGGTGCACCCCGTGCACCGGGCGCTGCGCGACACGCTGCTCGGCCAGTCGCTCCCCGCGGACGACCCGGGCCGGATCGGCCGGCTCACCGTGCCCGGGCGGCTGACCGGCCGTTCGGCGCGGCTGTTCTCCGGCCAGGTGGTGCCGGTCGTCCGGGTGGGCGCCGTCGGACTGGCCCGCTGGGCGGAGACCCCGCTGCTCGCGGCCGCCGTGGACGCCGTCGGCCGGGCGCGCGAGCTCAACCGCGACCGGGTGGCCGAGCGGCTCCGCGCGCTGCTCGACAAGGTGTACGTCCAGTTCCGCAACGCGGGCCGCGGCGCCGCCGAACGGGCGCTCAACCACGCCGCCACGGAGGCCTTCCTCACCGGCGGGCTGCTCGCCGACGGCCCGCTCTGCGGCGCGCTGGTGCCCCGCGGGCCTCAGGACCGTCCCGGCCCGCCCGGTCTCTACGCGCTGGACACGATCACCGTCGCCGCGAGCCCGCACTGCCGGCCGGGCTCCGACTGCCAGGACGTGCTGGTGCGGTTCACCGACCCGGCCGACGCACGGCGTGCCGCCGTCACCTACGTCTTCACCGTGGACGTCGGCGACGAGCTGCCGGTCAGCCTGGCACCGGTCCACCGCTTCCTGGGCTGACCTCCCCCGGCGCCGGGTGCTCCCCCGCCGCCGTGTGGCGGGAGGGGGCGGCCTCGTGGGCGAGCGGCCAGGGCGGGTGCGGGCCCTTGGCCGGGTGGGTGTGCGCGAACTCGGTCACCAGTGCCTCGGTGAAGGCCGGCAGGTCGGCCGGCCTGCGGCCGGAGACCAGCACGCCGGGCCCGTCCCGGCAGACGTGCACCGGCTCGTCCACCCAGTAGGCGCCGGCGTTGACCAGGTCGGTGCGGATGCTCGGCCAGGAGGTGAGGGTGCGGCCGCGCACCGCGTCCGCCTCGATGAGCGTCCACGCGCCGTGGCAGATCACCGCGACCGGCCGCCCGGCGGCGGACAGCTCGTGCACGAAGGAGACGGCGGCGCGGTGCAGCCGCAGGGCGTCGGGGTTGGCGACGCCGCCCGGCAGGACCAGCGCGTCGTAGTCGGCCGCCGCCACCACGCCGACCACGTCGTCGACGGGGAAGGTGTCCGCCCGGTCCAGGTGCCGGAACGCCTGGACGCGTCCGGGCCGGGTGGACACCAGCCGCGGGGTGCCGCCCGCCTCGGCGACGGCCTGCCAGCAGGCGGTCAGCTCGACCTGCTCGGCACCCGCGGGCGCGACCAGGAAGGCGACCGTGCGGCCGGTGAGGACGACGAAGTGCTGCACCGCGCTCATCGCGCGCGCCCCGTCCGGCGGCCGGTCCGCACCGGTTCAGCCGGCACGGCGCGCACCGGTTCCGGCGGGCCCGCGGGCGGCCGCCGGGCGCGCGTAGTGCGCGTCCAGGACGGCCCGGCCCGCCGGTGACAGGCCGTGCCCGGCCGGCCCGGGGGCCGCCCGGTCGACGGCGGCGGGCGGCGGCGCCGAACGCACCCGGGCGCGCGGGCAGTCGAGGTGGACGACCAGCTCCAGGTGGTCGATCCGGGCGACCAGTCCGACCGGGACCAGGACCGGGGCGCCCGGCACCCAGGGCCGGGTGTCCACCAGCAGGTGGTCCCCGGCGTCCAGCTCGACCCGGCCCAGCGGGCCGTCGGTCGCCTCGACCTCGTAGCCGACCAGCGACAGGTCGGCGGCGTGGTGGGAGCCCGGGCGGTACTCCCACAGCTCGGTGGTCATCACAGCTCCGGATGGTCCCAGGGACGGCGCTCGGGGCCCTCGGGGCCCTCGCGGCGGTCCGGACGTTCCCGGCGGTCCGGACGGTCGCCGCGCTCACGGCGCTCACGGCGCTCGCGCCGCTCCGCCCGGCGGCCGCCGTGGTCCGTGGGCTCCCCCGGCCAGGCGCGGGCCCGCGGCTCCCGGTACCCGTCCAGCAGATCGTCCGCCGTCCGCGCCCGGGCGCGCCCGCGGCGCTGCAGCAGGGCCGAGATCCCGGCCGCCAGCACGACGCTGCCGATCCAGACCGCGGCCGTGGCGACCGCCACCGCCGCGGTGGGCTTGCGCACCGCGACGCTGAGGCAGACCGCCGACATCACCAGTGCCGTCATCAGCACACCGGACGGAACCCGGCGGCCGAGACCGCCCACCGCGCTCCGGAACCGGCTCGGCCGTTTGGCACCCATCGTGCTCAACCGCCGGTCGAGGCGGCTGTCCCGGCACAACTCTTCCTCGATCTCGGCCAGGAGCCGCAGCTCCCGCCCGCTCAACGCGGGTCCGTCCATCTCGGTCACCTCCGGCACTTCCGGTGACGTCGTCCTCCCGGCCGGGCGAATTCCCGGCGGGGCGCGAGCTAACCGCTCCGGCCGGCGGGCGCGGCCGCGGCGGCCGGACGGCGGTCACGGAACGCCCGGGGACGGGCGAGCAGGCTGTCGTCCAGCACGCGCAGCAGGGCCGCGGCGTCGCGGTGCACCTCGGCGGCGCCCGCGGCCCGCAGCTCGGGCGCGGTGGCACCGGCGCCGAGCAGGGCGACGCACGCCACCCCGGCCCGGCGCGCGGCCCGTACCTCGGGCACGCTCCCGGCGACGAACACCGCGTGCGCGGGCTCGCCGTCCACCAGGTCGAGTGCGGCTCCGACCGGATCGCGGCCGGGGTCGGTCACGGTGAGCGCGGGGGTTCCGGCCGGGCCCGGGGCGGTCAGCACGACCGTCCAGCCGCGGGCGGCGCACTCGCGCGGAAGCTCGGCGAGACCGCGTGGCGTCGCACGCCAATCGGCCCCGAAGAGTGCCGCCGAGACGACCGTCATGGCCCACCGTTCCCGTTCCGCACCGCGTACCGGCGCGCCCTTCCAGGTTAGGCCCGCCGCCCGTGCCCCGCCCCCCGCCCGGTGCGGCGGACGGGGGCGGTGACGGGGGCGGTGACGGGAGCGGTCTCAGGCGCCCTCGCCGGCCCCGGCGTCGGGGTCGGTGGCCAGGCGGGCGTGCAGGTGCTCGTCGTGGTAGAGGCCGTCGCCGAAGCGGTAGGAGGCCCGCAGGGTGCCCTCCAGCGGGAAGTCGCAGCGCTCGGCGACCCGGCAGGAGGCGGGGTTGTCGACCGCGTGCGCGAGTTCGATCCGCCGGGCGCCGGCGGTGGCGAAGCCCCAGCGGGTGATCGCCCGGGTGGCCCGGGTGACCACGCCCCGGCCGCGGCCGGCCGGCAGCAGCCAGTAGCCGACCATGGCGAGCCCGTCGGCGCGGTCGGTCCACCGCAGGGCGATGGTGCCGAGCAGGTCGGCGCCGGCGGCGTCCAGGATCGCGAAGTAGGCGAGGTCGCCGCTCTCCCAGCCGGCGGCCCAGCGTTCGAGGCAGGCCCGCGCCTGCACCAGGTCGACGGCGCGCAGCGGGTTCCAGAGGGCGATGTCCGGATCGGCGGCGGCCGCCGTCAGGCTCGCCTCGGCACCGCCCCGGACCTCCAGCCCTGGCCGCCACGGGCGCAGGACGACGTCGCCCAGGTCGAGCGTGGCCGGGACGAACCCCCGGCGGTCGGGGGCCGCGGACTGCGCGGGGGCGGTGGGCGGTGCGGGGGCGGTGGGCGGTGCGGTGCTCATCCCCCCTTCCTATCTCCGGGCCCCGCCGCCGGGCAACGGATTTTCGGCCCGGCGACATCCGCTCGGCGCCGCCGCCCGGGCGTGCCACGATCGGGCCATGGCCGAACTCGTCACCGCCCACACCTGCGCCCTGGACCACGCCACCCGGGAGGCCGTCCGCGCCCTGCTGTTCGAGGAGTTCGACGACATGGCCGAGGAGGACTGGGAGCACGGCCTCGGCGGCGTGCACGCCCTGGTCCTGGAGGAGGGCGTGCTCGCCGGGCACGCGGCGGTGGTCCAGCGGCGACTGCTGCACGCCGGGCGGGCGCTGCGCACGGGGTACGTGGAGAACGTCGTGGTGCGCGCCGACCGGCGCGGGCGCGGCCACGGTGCGGCGCTGATGGAGGCCCTGGAGAAGGTGGTCCGCGGTGGCTACGAACTCGGGGCGCTCTGCGCGGCGGACGACGCGGCGGCGTTCTACGCGGCGCGCGGCTGGCAGCCGTGGCGCGGGCCGCTCGGCGCGCTGACCCCGCACGGCCCGGAGCCGACACCGGACGACGAGGGCGGGGTGTTCGTGCTGCCGGGCGCGCTGGCGGCCGGCAGCGCGCTGGACCTCGGCGGACGGCCGGTGTGCGACTGGCGCGACGGCGACCTCTGGTAGCCGGGGAGCCGGCCACCGGAGGACGTGCGCCGTCGCGCCGGGGCGTCAGATCCGGGCGAGGTAGCCGTTGTCGACCAGCCAGAGCACGTTCAGCCGGGCCGGGCCGTTCGGGACGAGCGCGGCGTCGAGCTGGTACTGCAGGCCGTAACCGGGCTGGCCGAACCACGGCGCGATCGGCCCGGCGTGCACCTTGAACGGCTTCAGCACGCGGTAGTCGTGGTAGTTGCAGCCCGCGGCCGGGTTGCTGTCGAGGCTCTGCGGCGGGATCGAGCGGCTGGCGTAGGGCAGGCCCTCGGGGGCGAGGAAGGCGCCGTACTCGCTGCCGTAGCGGTCGATCCGCTGGTTCGGGTAGAGGGTGATCTCGAACTCGACCGGGGTGCCGTCGGGCAGGGTGACGTAGCCGTTGGCGGGCGGGTAGATCCAACCCGGGCTGCCGTTGTTGGCGGTGGGGCTGTAGTAGGTGGCGAGGAACTTCTCCTCGCTCAGGCCCCCGGTGCGCCGGTAGCCGATCAGCTCGCGGCCGACCGGGCCGGTGGTCGGCAGGTCGGCGGGGCCGAGGCGGGGATCGCCCTGGAAGTCCGCCGTGGAGCACTCGTCGGACGCGGTGGCGACCGAGGTGGCGGCGGTGGCCGGGGCCGCCCCGGCGGCGGCGAGGGCCGGGGTGCTCGGGGCGAGCAGGGCGACGACCGCGGCGAGCGGCACGGCGAACAGGCGAAGGCGCACGTTGGTCTCCGTCGTGAGGTGATGGCGGTGATGGCGGTGGTGACGGCACGGTGGGGCCGGCGGACCGGAGTGCGGCCGGTGACCCTCCGTGTCCGGTTCGGCACCCAGGCAAGCGGATCGGCTGACCCCGCGTCAACCACCGGGCCCCGCAACGGATCCGGATCCCCCGGTTTCGGCCAACCCGCGCACGTGGGACACCGGGGGCGCGCACACTGGAAGGTCGCGCCCCCAGCCTGGAACCCTGCGCAGCCGCCGCAACCAGCGGCGGACCGCGGCGGCGGCGCCACGGCACGCACCAGTTCCATTGACAGCTCGCCGGACCGGCCGGATCCTCGCCGGTACGGCCCGGCCACCGGCCACGGCCGCCCGACGACCGGGGGTGGTCAGCGATGACGGACCAGTGCGCGGCGCGGCGGATGCCGACGTCGGTCCGGCGGGCGGTCGCCTGCGTGTGGATCCACGCCGCGCTCAGCGGCTGCTCGGGCCTCCTGCTGCTCGGGGCCCTCGGCCGCAACCAGGGCGACGAGGTGGCCCTGGTGCGCTTCGTCGCGATGACCTCCGTGCTGGTCGGCCTGCTGCTCGGCACCTGCGCCGGCCTCGCCCCGCGCCGGGCGGGCTGGACCAGGACGACGGTGGCCGTCATCGAGGGGCTGTCCGTCGCCGCGGGCGTGCTCCTGGTGGTGACCGGCTCCTTCGCCGCGCTGACCGGCATCGCCCTCGGCGCGTTCGTCCTGCGCGCCTTCCTCTCCGCCGACGGGCGCGCCTGGTTCACCGAGTAGTCGCGCCCGCCGGCCGGGCACCGAGGGGCCTCAGCCGCGACTGCCGGGAGCCAGGCGGCCGAGCAGGTGGAGGAGGCGGTCCAGGGCGTCGCGGGAGTTGGGCTCGGTCAGGTTGACCATCAGCCGGAACGCCGCCCGCAGCAGCGCCGGGTTGCCCAGGCCGGCCGCCCCGGCGGCGCCCACCAGGCGCGGGCGGCTCAGCGCCGCGGCGGTCAGCCGGCCGAGCGCGAAGTAGCCGTCGTAGGCGGCGCGCAGCGCCTGCGGGTAGGCGCGCAGGGCCAGGTCGCGGCCTCGGTCGGTGCGCCGGGCGAGGGCCTGGACGATCGCCTCGGCGGCGTAGCGGCCGGACTCCATCGCGTAGGCGATGCCCTCGCCGGTGGCCGGGCTGACGGTGCCTCCGGCGTCGCCGACCAGCAGCAGGCCGTCGGCGTAGTGGGGCCGGCGGTTGAGGCCCATCGGGAGGGCGGAGCCACGGATCGGTTCGGTGACGGCGTCGGGGTGGTAGCCGTAGTCGGCGGGGAGGTCCTCGCACCAGTGGCGGAGCAGCTGGCGCCAGTCCACCTCGCGGGGCACCGCGCCGGTGTCGACGACGCCGAGGCCGACGTTGGCGGTGCCGTCGCCCATGCCGAACACCCAGGCGTAGCCGGGCAGCAGACGGCGGGCCGGGTCGCCGGGGTCGCGCAGGTCGAGCCAGGCCTCCAGGTAGCGGTCCTCGTGGCGCGGGGTGGTGAAGTAGGTGCGGTAGGCGACGCCCATCGCGCGGTCGGTGCGGCGGTAGCGGCGCATCGCCAGGGAGAGCCGGGTGGAGTTGCCGTCGGCGGCGACCACCAGGGGCGCGCGGTAGGTGACGGGCCGGCGCTCCTCGCCGAGCCGGGCGGTGACCCCGGTGATCCGGCCGGTCCGTTCGTCGAGCACCGGGCCCGCGACGTTGGCCCGTTCGACCAGGCGGGCGCCGGCCGCGGCGGCCCGGCGGGCGAGCAGTTCGTCGAAATCCGCGCGGCGGCGGACCAGTCCGAAGCCCGGGAAGGCGGACAGTTCCGGCCAGTCGAGTTCGATCCGGCGACCGCCCGCGACGATTCGCAGACCGCGGTTGTGCAGCCAGCCGGCGGACTCCGAGACGTCGATGCCGAGGTCGATCAGCTGCTTGACGGCGCGCGGCGTCAGGCCGTCGCCGCAGACCTTCTCGCGGGGGAAGGCGGACTTCTCCAGCAGGAGGACGTCCAGGCCGGTGCGGGCCAGGTGGTAGGCGGCGGTGGACCCGGCCGGACCCGCGCCGACCACGATCACATCGGCCGTGTCCACGCCGTTGCCGGGCTCGGCGGCGGCGGTGGACGGCTCCGCGCCGCCCACCGGCCGGGCGCTGCCGGACGGGCCGGCGGGGTCCGGCTGGTCGGGACGGGTGGACGACTGCTGTGCTGGGCCGGGCATGCGGCGCTCCCACGGGTGTCGGTCCTG
The DNA here is from genome assembly GCF_040296005.1 of Kitasatospora sp. NPDC002551. NCBI lineage: Bacteria > Bacillati > Actinomycetota > Actinomycetes > Kitasatosporales > Streptomycetaceae > Kitasatospora > Kitasatospora sp. NPDC002551. Next base: position 37,418 of record NZ_JBEOWI010000031.1, read on the forward strand.
CGGCGGACTCAGCGGATTCGGCGGACACAGACGATATGGACCGCGAACGCCCCGTCGAACCCGACACGCGGGTACCGGCCGCCCCGCCCGGCCCCACCCGGCCGATCCGGCACACGGGTCTCTCACATCGGAGTGACCGGATTGTTGCGGTGGACTTGTCGGACAATCAGCCTCCCTTGGCCGCAATTCGGCCAAACCCTCCTTGCAGGCCGGGAAGCCACTGCGGCACCTTGATGCCTCTCGCTCGCCGACCTCCGTCGACCGAGGGGCTCCCACTCCCCGCGCGGTCCCACCGGGCCCGCCGATCCCGTTGGACTCAGCCATGCGCATCCGCTCCACCGCGGCGAGATCCCTCGTCGCCGTCCCCACCGTCGCCGCCCTCCTGCTCGCCGCTCCCGCCGCCGAGGCCACCGCGGGCGGCCAGGCGGCGAAGGGCAACAACGGCACGGTCAAGATCCACGACTCGGTGACGGGCGAGGAGCTCAGGAACAACGAGCCCAAGGTCTGCACCCTCTACCTGGACTCGTTCGGCTTCGACGCGGGCCAGGACATCGTCTGGCTGATCGCCCGGATGCACTCCGGCGGTGGCGGCGGCGAGACCGCCGTCGTGTACGGCGACATCCCGGTGGACGGCAAGGGCCACGTCCGGACCGAGGACATCAACCTGCCGGACGGCCAGTACAAGCTGTACTGGGCGTCGGTGGAGCTGGACCACGGCAAGCTGCCGGCCACGCCGCCGAAGCTCAACAACCCCAAGCACAAGGTGTTCAAGGTGGACTGCGGCGGGCGCACCCCCACGCCGACCGCGACGCCGAGCCCGACCGGCAAGCCGTCCACCACCCCGAGCGCGACCACGAGCGCGACGCCGACGCCCACCAAGCCGGCGCCGGTCCCGCCGAGCCCCACGCCCAGCACGACGCCCAGCGGCACGCCGACCGTCACGCCGACGGTGACGCCGAGCGCCACGCCCACCGTGACCCCGAGCGCCACGCCGACGCAGACGCCGGCCCCGACCACGACGCCGCCGAGCCCGTCGGCCACGCCGAGCGCCACCCCGTCGGTGACCCCGCCGGCCACGCCGACCACCGCGCCGTCCGTCACCCCGTCGGCGGCTCCTTCCACGACACCGTCCACCGCCCCGTCCGCGACGCCGTCGGCCACGCCCGGCGCCACCGGTTCGGCGAGCCCGTCGCCGACCGCCACCCGGGGCGGTCAGGAGCCCGAGCCGACCCCGAGCGGCCCGGCGCCCAGGCCGACCGCGACCGTCCCGGTGCACACCGCGCCGGCCGGAACCGTCGTCAACCCCGACAATCCGCTGATCATGCCGGCCCAGGTCAGCGTGCCCACCCCGATCGCCGGCGCCGCCCCGGCCGGCAAGGACCTCGCCTCCACCGGCAGCAGCGACGGCACCCTGCTGATGGCCGGCGCGGGCACCGTCCTGCTGCTCGGCGGCGCCGGCGCCGTCGTCTACACCCGCCGCCGCCGCGGCTCCGGCGCCGGCGCCTGACGCCCGCGCCCGGGCGCGCACCCGGACGGACGAACGGGCCGGTGACCTCGATGGTCACCGGCCCGTTCGCGTGGGCGTGAACGGCTCAGGGCGTGATCGCCAGCTCCACGTAGGCCGCCAGGATCGCCAGGTGCACCGCGCCCTGGAGCGGCGTCGCCCGGCGCGGGATGACCGTCAGCGTGCCGACCACGATGGTCAGCGTGAGCAGCACCAGGTGGGAGGAGTCCAGGCCGAGCACCAGCGGCCCGGAGAGCCAGTACGAGGCGACGGCCACGGCCGGGATGGTGAGGCCGATGCTCGCCAGCGCCGAGCCCAGCGCCAGGTTGAGGCTGGTCTGCACCCGGTTGCGCTTGGCCGCGCGCAGGGCGGCGATGGTCTCCGGCAGCAGCACGAGCAGCGCGATGACCACACCGACCACCGAGTTCGGCAGCCCGGCCGACTCGACCGCCGACTCGATGGTCGGCGACACGCCCTTGGCCAGGCCGACCACCGACACCAGGGCCACGCCGAGCAGGGCCAGACTGACGACGGTGGCCCGCCGGGTCGGCGGCTCGGCGTGGTCGTCCTCCTCGACGACCTTGCCCTCCGGGGTGACCGGCAGGAAGTACTCCCGGTGGCGGAAGGCCAGGGTGGACACGAACAGCCCGTAGAGCACCAGCGAGGCGGTGGCCGCGAAGGCCAGCTGGGCGGGCGAGAACTGCGGCCCGGGCGAGCTGGTGGTGAAGGTCGGCAGGACGAGGCTCAGCGTGGCGAGGGTGCCGATGCAGGCCAGCGCCGCGCCCGTCCCCTCCGCGTTGAAGACCGCCACCCGGTACTTGCTGGCGGCCACCACGATGGACAGGCCGAGGATGCCGTTGCAGGTGATCATCACCGCGGCGAACACGGTGTCCCGGGCGAGTGTCGCCGCCTTGTCGCCGCCGTCCAGCATCAGGGTGACGATCAGCGCGACCTCGATCACCGTCACCGCGACCGCGAGGACCAGCGAGCCGAACGGCTCGCCCACCTTGTGGGCGATCACCTCCGCGTGGTGCACGGCGGCGAGCACGGCGCCCGCCAGGAACAGCGACACCACGCCCACCACCCACCCGGGGAGTTCGCGGTGCCAGGTCAGGGCAAGGACGGCGAAGGCCAGCAGCGGCACGACGACGGTCCACTGCGCGACGACTGGACGGAGCTTGGTGAACATGCCGCCGAGCATCCCATCCGGAAGCACAGGTTCCGTGGCGGCGCCACCGGAGGGGCCGCAGATGTGGCCGACCTCATGACCCGGCCACCGTACTCCCGTCGTACTCCGCGAGGTACCCGAGGACCTCGGTGACGTGCGGTTTCACCCGATCGGGGACACCACCGGTGTCGGCGACGGTCTTGTCGCTCGTCCGGTAGCCGGCCGTCACCAGGGCGGGCAGCTCGGCCGAGGCGTAGCCGCGCTGCTTGAAGCGCTGGGCGAGCCAGCAGACGTAACCGCCCATCGCGGCGATCGCGTCGTCCGGGTCCAGGTAGCTCTTGACGCCGTCGTGGTCGGCGTCCTGCGCCCAGGCGTTGAAGACGGAGGGCGTCCACATCGCCACGCCGTACTCCCCGGTGGCGGGGCGGGCGGCGGCCGGGTCGAAGCCGGACTCCGCCTTGAGCATCGCGGCCAGCAGCGCCGGGGTGACCTCGGTCTCGGGGCAGCGGCGGGCCGCGTCCTCGATCGGGCCGCGCAGCGCGGCGGGGACGTCGGCGCCGGGCGGGAGCGCGCCGGACCGCGCCGCGGCGGACACCGGCGGCGGCGCCCCGGCCGACGCGGTAGGGGCGGAAGGCTCCGGCGCGCCGGTGAGCACCAGCAGGACGCCGGCCCCGGTGAGCAGCGCCGCCGCGGCGGCGAGGCGGCGGCCCGGCCGCGTCCGGACGGCGGCACGGACGGGACCGGTCGGCGGCGCGCCGGTGCCGGTACCGACGGCGTCCGCGAGCAGCGCCACCAGGTCGACGTCCGCCCGTCGGCGCCGGTCGGCGGCCAGGCAGGCGGTGACCAGCGGCCGCCACCGCTCGGGCAGGGCGGCGTCCAGCCGCAGCGGTGCGGCGCCGCGCGCGTACGCCAGCGCGGCGAGCGAGCGGGCGCGGGCGGTGGCGCCGAGGAACGGGTGCAGGCCGCCGGTGAGCAGCTGGTGGGCGAGGACGCCGAAGGCCCACACGTCGGCGCTCGGGCGCAGCGCCACACCGTGCGGGCCGGTCCGCTGGGACCACCACTCGGGCGGCACGTGGTCGGGCGAGCCGAGTGGCGGGGCGTAGGCGTGGGTGCCGTCGAGCTCGGCGGTCAGGCCGAAGTCGGCGAGCTTGGCGGTGCCGTCGGGCATCAGCAGGACGTTGGCGGGCTTGAGGTCGCCGTGCACCCAGCCGGCGGTGTGCATGTGGCGCAGCCCGGCGGCGACCTCGGCGAGGATCCGGCCGGCGTCCGGGACGGGGCCCGGCGGGCGGGTGCCGGCCAGGACGTCCTGGAGGCTGCGCGCGGCGCGCTCCATCACCAGGGCGAGCGCGCCGTCCAGTTCGGGGTGGGCGGGATCGGCGAGGGTGACCGCGGCGAACGTCCGGATCAGGTGGGGGTGGTCGGCGCTTCGGCTGAACCGCAGTTCGCTGCGGGCGAGTTGGAGCATGGTGTCGCGCTGGCCGGGGCTGAGCCGCCCCGGGTGGAGGAACTTGACGGCCACCTCGGCCGGGCCGTCCGCGGGTGCGCCGCCCCGCGGTCCGGGCGGGTCGCGGCGGGCGGCGTGGACACTGCCCCAGCCGCCGGCGCCGATCCGTTCGCCCACCCGGTACCCCGCCACCCGGTAGCCGGGCGGCACCTCGAACCCGCGCTCGCCGTCCGGCGCCCCGGCCGGGTGCGGCCGCGCCGCGCGTGGTGCCACCGCCGGGTCACCCGCCGCGCCGGGGCGGGAGCAGCGCCAGGTGATCCTCCCGCACGAGGTCGAACCGCAGGGCGAGCGCGACGAGTTCCTCCCGCTTGCCGCCCGGGTCGGCCGGCTCCACCGGGTCGCGCAGCCGGAGCTTGCTGCCGACCAGGTAGTCGATGTGGTAGTTGACCGCCGAGCGGCTGAGGTCCCGGCAGGACGGCAGCTCGCGCAGCCGCGCCACCACCTCGGTGGCACCGGGGACGGCCGCGGCGGACGGCGAGCGCAGCCGCGGCTCGCAGAGCGCCAGCAGGACCAGGAAGTACTTGGCGGTCGGGTCCAGGGCGAACGGGCTGACCGTGCGCTCGCCGCCCGTCTCGGCCGACTCGGCTTCCAGGTAGGCGTGTTGCGGCGCGAAGACCTTGAACACCGCCGGTTCGCCGTGGGCGGGCAGCAGGACCCGGGAGATCTCGAACGGAACGGGCGCGCCGAGCCGCCCGGGGGCGACCTTGACGTGCTCGCCGGCGCCTTCGAGGTTCTCGACGACGTAGGTGGCGGTGGCGCTGAAGTTGGAGAGCCGCCAGTAGTCCTCGGCGGCGGTGATCTCGCCGGCGCGACGCGAAACGCCCGGGTCGGGGATCGGGACGGCGGGCGCGCGCCCGGGCTCGCCGCGCCCGAACGCCGCGGTGTCGCCCGGCCCGAGGTGCAGCAGGGCCGGACGGGTGGGCGGGGCGGTGCGGGGCGGGCGCGACAGGCGGGCGAAGCGTCGGTCGGACGGGGCCGGCGGGCGGGGATCGGGCAACTGCACGATGACCGTGGTCATCCAGCTCACCTCCGGGGGTCGGCCCGATCGTAGCCGTCCGAACCACCCGGCAACCGCAAGCCACCCGGACGAGTGAACGACGTGCCGCCGCCCCCGAGTTGCCGGCTGACGCGGTGTCGATCGGGCCGCCGGCCGCCCGCACCGGCACGTCGGTCCGCTGACACCTGAACGTAACCGTGGCGTCACTGGCGCGATTGCGATACGTAGTTGAACGGTCACCATGAGTGTGATGCAACACACATGGGGAACCTTAAATTTCTGTGCAAGACTCCTTCCGCACGGCAAAATCCCTTTCATTCCAAGGAGGTTGACATCATGCGCGCTCGGATCGTAGCTCTGATGGCGGCGGCGGCAGGAATCACGGCGGCCACGGCCCTTCCGGCGACGGCCGTGACGACCGCGGCCGGTTCCACGCCCGAGACCGGCACCGTCGCGTGCACGACGGTGCTGAACCAGCCGTGTGTCTGGCACGAGACCGACGGGGCGGGCATCGTCGGCGTCGCCCAGGTCTCCGCCAGTCCCAGCCAGTTGACGGTCGTCAAGGTCGAGGTGCGCACCCAGCACGCCTGGGGCAGCCCGTGGGTGACGGCCGCCTCGGCCACCACCTACGCCCAGGGCTTCGCCAAGGCCGTGACACCCCGCGTGGTCACCGAGGACCTGAGGATAGTCTGCGCCACCGCGGGCCCCGCCCAGGATGTGGCGCAGCAGGTGACCACCTGTACCAGCCCGTTCTGATGCCCCGTCCGACGACGGGGATCTGACGGGCCGGTGCCTCGCGCGCACCGGCCCGGGCCGGCCACCGGGTCCGCAACCGGTGGCCGGCGCCGTTCCCGCCCGGCCCTTCCGTCACCGCTCCCACCAGCAATCACTCAGGATGCTCACAGCCGTCGCTCAGGTCACCGGGCCGTCGGCAATGCGCCAACCTCCCGCCGCAACCCGTTCCCGGACGCTCAACCCGGTTCGGAGCATGGCTTTTTGCACTATCTTGGGAATTCGTGGAGCGGGGCGGGCCGCCCACCCAGCAGGCGTGCGCCGAGCGGCCGGGCCTGCCGGTGCAGGGTGCTCCATCCCCGCCGGCACCATCGCACGGGGAGGAAGGGGGGAGCGCGTCCATGCCCGAAGGGACCGCGCATTCGACCGGGGCCGCAGACGGCCCGAGCACCGGAACGGCCACCGGAGCCAGCACGACCACGACCATGACGACCACCGTCGCCCAGACCGGCACCGCACCGACCGGCACCGCGCAAGCCGTCGCCGACCGCCCGGGGACCGCGCCGCCGCGCACCCGGCTCGCCGGACGGCGGGCAACCGTCGACGCCGTCCTGCGCAACTCGCCGCTCCAGCCGCTGTTCCGGCTCGCCGCCACCCGGCGGCTGGCCGTGCTCGCCTACCACGGGGTGGACGCCCCCCGGGTGTTCGCCGCGCAGATGGAGCGCCTGGTGCGGTACGCCCGCCCGGTGTCGCTCGCCGCCGTCGAACAGGCGGTGCGGACCGGCCGACCGCTGCCGCCCCGCAGCGTGCTGGTCACCTTCGACGACGGCGACCGCACGGTGCTCACCGAGGGCCTGCCCGTGCTGACCCGGCTCCGCATTCCCGCCGCCGCCTTCGTGGTCACCGACCTCATCGGCGGCGACCAGCCGTTCTGGTGGCGCGAGGCGGCCTTCCTCGCCGCGCACGGCGGCACCGCCCGCGCCCTGGCCGACTGCCCGCCCGGCGGTGCGGTCCGCACGATGAAAACGCTCTCCGACCGGGACCGCCGCGACGCCCTGGCCGAGCTGCGGGACAGCGCCCGGAGCCCCGCCCCCCGGCAGGAGCAGCTCACCCCCGCCGACCTAGCGGCGCTCGCCCGCGGCGGCGTCGCGATCGGCAACCACACCGCCGGCCACCCGTGTCTCGACCGGTGCGACGGCGACACCGTCCGGAACGAGATCGGCGCCGCGCACCAGGCGCTCACCGGCTGGCTCGACGGCGAGGCGCCCACCGCCTTCGCCTACCCCAACGGCAACCTCGACCAGCGCGCCGAGGCCGAACTGCGCCGCCTGGACTACCGGGTGGGCTTCCTCTTCGACCACCGGCACGACCGGCTGCTGCCGCCGCACCCGCTGCGGATCAGCCGGCTGCGGGTCAACTCGACCACCGGCCGGGACCGGTTCGACACCATCCTCTCCGGCCTGCACCCCGCCGTGCACCACCTGCGCGGCGGGGCCTGACCGAACGGCGAAGGACGAACGCGGGTCGGCCCGGACGGTTTGAACGGAAGCCCGCCTCCCGCGGGCCGGGATCCGGGAGAATACCGACCGGCCCGCGACCGGCCGCCGACCGGCGGCGCACCGGGGACGGGAGAGGCCTGGGGGGCTGCAGACGTGGGAACGGCGCATCCGGAGTCGGCGGTTTCGCGCACCGTACCGGTCCGGTACCGGACGGCCGCGCTACCGGCGGAGGTGGTCGACGGCTGGCGCGAGCTGGCGGCGGGCGAGCCGGGCGGCTCCTGGTTCACCACGCCCGAGTGGGCGCTCGCCTGGTGGGAGACGCTGGGGGCGGCCTCGTCATCGTCCTCGTCATCGTCCTCGTCATCGTCCTCGTCATCGTCCTCGTCCGCGTCCTCGTCCGCGGCCTCGCCCTCGTCCGCCAAGGACGGCGAGATCGTGGTCTGGCGGGACGGGGACGGGCGGGTCGAGGCCGTCGTCCCGCTGCTGCGCACCGTCCAGCGCCTGCATCCGCGCGCGCCGCTGCCCGTGCCCTGCCTGACCGTGCTCGGTTCCGGGCCCGGCGCCGCCGACCACTGCGGCTTCGCCGTCGCCCCGCACCGCCGCGCCGAGGTCGCCGACTGGCTGGCCCGGCGCGGGCGGCGGGCCACCCTGCTGCTCGCCGACCTCGACCCGGAGCAGGCCGGGCTGCTGCCGCCCGGCGCGGTGGAGATCGGCCGCACCCCGTGCCCGCGCGCCGATCTGACGGCCGGGCCGGACGCGCTGGGCTCCCGGCAGTTCCGGGCGAACCTGCGCCGCTACGGCCGCAAGCTGGCCGCCGAGGGGATCACCTTCCGCTGGGTGCCGCCCGCCCTGGCGGTGTCCGAACTCCCGGAGCGCTTCGAGCTGTTGCACACCGCCGTCCGGCTGCACCGGCTGCGCCGGGCCGCGCTCGGCCGGCCGACCACCTTCGACGAGGCCCGCGCGCCGCTGCACCTGCGGGTGATCGAGCGGGCCGCCGACACCGGTCGCGGCGAGGGCCCGGCCTTCCTGGTCGCGCAGCGGGCCGGTGAGGTGGTCGGGGTGCTCTACGGCTTCCAGTGGCGGGACACCTTCGCCTACTACCAGATCGGCTGGGACATGGCCTGGGCGCCGCTGCGGCTCGGCACCGCGGTGATCGCCGAGGCGATCCGGGCGTCCGCCGGACAGGGGCTCACCACCTTCGACTTCCTGCGCGGCACCGAGCCGTACAAGTACCGCTTCGACGCGGTGGACCGCGAGGACGTCTCCTGGCTGGTTCCGCGCGGGGTGCCGGGGGCGCTGCTCGGGCTCAAGTACCGGGCCAAGGCGGCCCGCCGGGCGCCGGAGGCCGGGCCGGCCGGGGACTGACACCCCTCAAGCCGGCCCGCGGGCCCGGTGACCGCGCGGCTCACCGGCTCAGCGGCGGCGGCCCTCCAGCCAGGAGCCGAAGGCCTCCAGGGCGGGCGCCGGGTCGCGGCGGCCGACGCCGATCCGGAACCGGTCGGCGGGCGCCGGGGTCAGCTCCGAGCGGAACACCGAGGCCGGCAGCAGCAGCACGCCGGCCTCCTCGACCAGCCCGGTGCAGAACGCCTCGACCCCGTCCGCGCCGAGGTAGCGCGGGTAGGCGACGCAGCCGCCGTCCGGGGCGCGCCACTCGAAGAGGTCCGCGTGGCGGGCGAAGAACTCGTCGAAGAGCGGCAGGTTGGCCGCGATCAGCGCCCGGTTGCGGGCCAGGATCGGCTCGCGGGCCTTGATCGCGATCCGGGCGAGCAGCTCGCTGGGCGCGGCGTTGCAGATCGTGGTGTAGTGCTTGGCGCGCTCCAGGCGGCTGCGCAACTCCCGGTCGCGGCAGACGATCCAGCCGATCCGCAGACCGGGCAGGCCGAGCGACTTGGAGGTGACGTCCAGCGAGAGGGCGCGCTCGGAGAGGTCCGCCGCGCGCGGCAGGGCGCGCGCCGGGTCACGCTCCAGGCCGCGGTAGACCTCGTCGCTGAACAGGTGGATGCCGCGCTCGTCGCAGAGTTCGGCCAGCCGGGCGAAGTCGGCGGCGTCGATCACCTTCCCGGTGGGGTTGTTGGGGAAGTTGACCGAGACCACCCGGGTGTTGGGGCGCAGCGCGGCGGTGAGCTCGTCGAGGTCGAGCGCCCAGTCCCGGTCGGGGTCGAGGGCGACGCCGGTGACCTCGCAGAGCGAGAGCGGGACGGTTTCGGCGGACTGGTAGTTGGGGGTGAGGACGACGGCGTGGTCGTCCGGGCCGAGCAGCACCTGCATGGCCAGGTTGAGGCCCTCCTGGGCGCCGCCGAAGCAGATCACGTCCTCGGGGCCGGCCTGTTCGTACATGCCGGCGATCGCCTCGCGCAGTCCGGGGTCGCCGAAGGTCTCGGTGTAGCCGAGGGCGAGGGTGTCCCAGGCCTGCCGGTCCTCGGCGTCCGCCAGGGCGAGCAGCTCGGACATCGCCATGGTCTGCGCGTCGGAGGCGGTGAGGTGGTGGCGGGCGGTGAACTCCCAGCGGGAGAAGTACGTCTCCAGCCGGAAGTCGGGGAGCCGGGTCATGGCGGTTCTCGTTTCTCGGTGCGCTCGGTGCGCTCGATGTGCTCGATGTGCTCGGTGCGCTCGGTACGGTCAGCGGGTCGGGTCGGTCCTACGGCTGCGCGGGTCCGGGCGTGCCGCGCAGTTCGGCGAGCAGGGTGTAGACGGTGGAGCGGGACACCTTGAGCGCCGTCGCGACGGCCGGGACGGCGCGGCGGACGGCGAGCACCCCGGCCCGGTCGAGTTCGCGGAGCACGGCGAGCCGGTCCTCGCGGCCGAGCCGCTCCAGCGGGCGTCCGTGGGCGCGGACGTAGCCGCCGATCACCTCGTTCATCCGCTCGGTCCAGTCCTGCTCGAAGAGCGGTTCCGGGCGCGGGGCGGTCGGCGCGGCGAAGGCGGCGAGCAGCGCGGAGGCGTGCTCCAGCGGTCCTCGGTCGAGGTTGACGCACAGCACGGCGGCGGGCCGGCCGTCCTCGTCGCGGAGCACGGCGCTGACCGAGGAGAGCCGCCGGCCGTCCGGCAGCAGCTTCGGGTACGGGCCGTAGACGTCGGGCGCGGCCTGGTCGAGCGCGTCGAGTTCGCCGAGCAGCGAGGGGTCGCCCGGCGCGCGGTCTCCCATCGGGTTCCAGACGGCGAGCACCTCGTCGCGGACGGCGTCGTGCAGCACCACCTCGGCGTAGGGGCCGAGCAGCAGGGCCACGGCCTGGCAGGCGGGGGCCCAGGCGCGCAACCGCGGGTCGGGGGTCTCGGTGGTCACTTCTGGACTGTACGTCCAGCCTGGACGTTTCGTCCAGAGGTCGAGGCGCGGCGGGCCCGCGCCCGGGGTTCGTCCGCCCCGGGCGCGGCCCCGCCGTGTCCGGACCGGTTCAGTCGCAGGTGATCGCCAGCAGTGCGACCCGGCAGGTGCGACTCGCCGTGTCGTCGGCGGCCACCGGGTCGGCCGGGGCGCCGGCCGTGCGGGCCGCGGTGACGGTGAACGTCCGGCCGAGGTTGAGCAGCAGGCCCACCTGCAGGGTGAGGTGGCGGGTGGTGCTCGTGCCGGCGGCCAGCGGGGCGGTGAGCGCGCAGGTCAGGCGTCCGGCGGCGACGGTGCAGTCCGTGCTGCTCGCGGCGAGGCCGGCCGGCAGGGCGGCCGCCACGGTGGCGGCGGTCGCCTCGCCGGGGCCCTGGTTGGTGACGGTGAGGGTGTAGTCGACCCGTCCGCCGAACAGACCGGACACCGGGGAGGCGGCGAGCGCGAGCGCGAGGTCGGCGGTGGGCGCCTCGTAGCCGAACCGGTCGGCGGCCACGACGGCGCTGGTGCCGCCGGGCGCGGTGACCCGTACGTCGACCGGGCCGGCGGCGGCCGCGGCCGGCGCGGTGGCGATGCAGGCGGTCGCGGTGCAGGAGAAGGAGGTGGCGTTCCCGGCGGCGCCGAAGCTCACCGCGGTCGCACCGGCCAGGTCGGTGCCGGTGACGGTGACGACCGTGCCGCCGGCCTGCGGGCCGCTCGCCGGGCTGATCCCGGTGACCACCGGCACCGGCAGCGGGAAGTCGAGGACGCTGACCGCGGCGGCGTCGAAGTCCGCCAGGTAGCCGCGCCGGCCGTCGGGGGCGACGGCCAGGGTGAACGGGCTCGTGCCGACCGGGACGGTGGCGGTGACGGTGCCGCTCGCGGCGTCGAGCACGCTGAGCGTGTTGTCGGCGTAGTTCCCGGCGTAGACGGACCGGCCGTCGGGGGCGACGGCGACGGCGTACGGGTTGGCGCCGACCTCGACGGTGTCGGCGACGGTGCCGGTCGCGAGGTCCAGCGCGCTGACCGTGGAGTCACCGCCGTTGCCGGTCCACAGTTCGGAGCCGTCGGGGGTCAGGGCGAGGCCGAACACGCCGTGGCCGACGGCTATCGAGGAACTCACCGCGGCGGTGGCGGTGTCGATCACGTCGACCCGCTGGGCGCCGGAGGCGGCGACGTACACATGGGCGCCGTCGGGCGCGACCGCCACCCCGTGCGGCTCGGCGCCGACCGGGACGGTGGCGGTCACGGTGTCGGTCGCGGTGTCGAGCACGCTGACGGTGCCGGCGGCCGCGTTGGTCACGTACGCGCGGGCGCCGTCGGGGGCGAGCGCCACGCCGAAGGCGCCGCGGCCGACCGGGACGGTGGCGGTGACGGCGTTGGTCGCGGTGTCCACCACGCTGACCGTGCCGGTCAGGTGGTGGGTGAGGTAGGCGCGGGCGCCGTTCGGGGCGAGGGCGACCGCGTACGAGCCGGTGCCCGCGGTGAAGGTGCCGGCGACCGTGCCGGTGGCGGTGGACAGCACGGTCACCGTGCCGCTGCTCTGGCTGGTCACATAGGCCCGGGTGCCGTCCGGCGCGAGCGCGACGCCGGCCGGGTGGGGGGCGACGGCGACGGTGGCCGCCACCGCGGGCGGCGGCGCCGCGTTCGCGCCCGCGGCGCCGGCGGCCGCCGTTCCGGGGTGCGCGAGCAGAACGGCGGTGGCCGCGCCGACGGCGGCCACGGCCGTCCAGGAGCGGCGCGGGGAGGGGCGTGTGGTCACGGGATCTCCAGACTCGTCGGTTCGTCGGTCGGTTCACCGGGCGGCGCTCGGTCCCCGCGGTGCGAGCCGGGGGACCGCCGGATCGCCCGAAGCGTAGAAGCAGGATTGACGAAGCGTCAGGAGATGAGCGGGATTGTTGCCAAGCGTTCAATTCCGGTCAGTTGGTCCCTGTTCGAACCTTCCGGACATCGGCATTCACGTGTGAAACGATCGTCGATACATCGATAGTTCTGCCCGTACTACACTCATCGGGAGGAGATCCGCGACGCGGCGGGTGGCACGCACGGGGTGTGAGGAGCGGCGGCGATGGCCGAGGAGGCGCGGGCCGAGGTGCCCACCCGGACCCTGGTCGAGGGCATGGTCCGGGCGGACGGCACCGTCGACGCCGGTGAGCTGTACGGGGTCGCGGGCGCCCTCGGCATGACCGACCAGCAGGTGCGTCTGTGCGTCAAGCGGATGGCCGCCGACGGCCTGCTCGTCCAGGAGGGCCGCGGCCGGCGCGCCGTGCTGCGCGAGACCGACCGGGCCCGCCGCTCCGCCGAGCCCGAGGTCGGGTTCGTCCGCCACATGTACGCCCAGGACGCCGGGCTCGCGCCCTGGGACGGCCGCTGGCACCTCGTCGCCTTCGCCGTCCCCGAATCCGCCCGCGCCGCCCGCGACGCCCTGCGCGAAGCCCTGGTCCGGCTCGGCGGCGCGGCCCTCCAGGGCGGGCTCTACGTCAGCGCCAACGCCTGGGAGCCCTACGTCGGGGCCGAGGTCGACCACCTCGGCGTCCGGGACTGCGTCACCCTGCTCACCAGCACCGACCTGCGCATCGCCGGCGAGGACGACCCGCTCGCCCTGGCCCGCCGGCTCTGGCCGCTGGACGACCTCGCCGAGGGCCACCGCCGCCTCGCCGTCCTCGCCGCCGACCGCCTCGCCCGGCTGTCCGCCACCGCCCCCGGCGCCGCGCCCACCCGGATCGAGCGGCTCGCGATCGCGGTCGAACTGGCCGCCGAGTTCACCCGCGCCACCGCGCCGGACCCGCTGCTGCCGCCCGAGCTCCTCCCCCACCCCTGGCCCGGCGCCGAGGCCCGGGCGCTCACCGCCGACTGCTGGCGCCTGCTGCGCCGCGCCGACCACGACGCCGCCGAACCGGGCCCCCGCTTCTTCCAGCGCTACGACGAGGTCATGACCGAAATCACCGGCGAGCCCCGCACAACCTGAACCGGCACCCCGGCCGGCACGGCAAAGCGGCTGGACCGCCCCGGGCACGCGTGCTGTACTCGGCCCATGGAGAACGGCGACGGGCGAATGCGGCTGCGGGTGACGAGCCATCCGGTGGCCCGCGCCGGATCACGGCTCGGCCGGATCCTGGACACCGGTCCGATGCTCCGCAACACCTTCCTCCACCCGCCGGATCAGCAGGTCGGCCACCTCCGCGCGAGCCGCGCCGACCTGCTGCGCCTCGGCGCCCTGTTCCGCGTCGCCGCCGCGAGCCCGCACAGCGCGGTGCACATCCCGGTCCCACCGGGGGCCCGGCCGATGTCCGGCGGCTGTGCCGACACCTGGCCGACGCCCCTGCTGCTGGCCCGTACGGACACCGGACTGCGGCCCTCCGACTGGCCGGCGCTGCGGCGCGGGATGCGCCGGACCTCCTCGCCCCTGACGGTGACCGCCCCCGCGCCGCGCTCCGCCGACCGGCCCGACGAGGTCCGCCACCGGGCCGAGCACCGCCCCGCCCGCTTCGCCCGGCACGCCGGGACGACCGTCATCACCGCCCGCGCCGAACTCCTGTTCCGGATGGGGGACTCGCTCACCGCCGCCGGGGAAGCCGTCGCACGGGACCCCCGCGTCCACCGGCACGGCGAGAGCCTCGTCGGGGACCTGGTCGGCTTCTTCGAGCCCAGGTACACGGAGTACCCCATGCACGCGCTCTGCGTCGTCGCGGTCGACCCGATCTTCCACCGGGCCCGCTGGAAGAAGCGGCGTACGCCCGTCAGCGCTTGACGGCCACGCCGCCGTACATCGCGATGTCCTGGTCGCGGACCGACGGCGCGCCGGGCCGTGGGTGCCAGTGGTGGACCAGGGTGACGCCCGGGTCCAGCAGCTCGTAGCCGTCGAAGAAGGCGAGCGTCTCGGCCCGGTCGCGGATCTGCAGCGGGATGCCGCGGGTGTTGTACTCACGGCCCACGCCGCCGACGCCGACCGGGTCGGTGTCGCCGGTGAAGACGGTCAGGGCGAGGAAGCTGCCCGGCGCCAGCCGGTCCATCAGACGGCGGACGACGCCCTGCGGGTCGTCCTCGTCGAGGACCAGGTGCACGATCGCGATCAGCGAGAGCGCCACCGGCCGCGCGAGGTCCAGCGCCTCGCGCAGCTGCGGCGCGTCCAGGATCGCGTCGACGTCGCGCAGGTCGGCCTCCAGGTAGGAGGTGCGGCCCTCGGGCCGGCTGGACATCAGCGCGCGGGCGTGGGTCAGCACGATCGGGTCGTTGTCGACGTACACCACCCGCGACCGCGGCGCCACCTCCTGGGCGATCTCGTGCACGTTCGGCGAGGAGGGGATGCCCGCGCCGATGTCCAGGAACTGCCGCACACCGTGCTCCTCGGCGAGGTGGCGGACCACCCGCTCCATGAAGCCGCGGGTGGTCCGCATCGAGGTCGGCAGGGCGGGCCAGGCCCGCACCGCGGCGTGCGCGGCGGTGCGGTCCGGCTCGAAGTTGGTCTTGCCGCCGATGAGGTAGTCGTACACCCGCGCCGAGTGCGGGACGTCCATCCGCAGTTCGAGCCCCGTCCGGCCGCCCCCGCCCGGCCGCTCTCCCGGTACCCCGTCAGTGCGCGCCATCCCGCCCCTCCCGCTTCCCCGTCGCCGCTCCGTGCAGGCCCCGCCGGCGGCGTTCCCGCGTCGACCCCGCGGGCGGAACGCCTTGGTGCGCATGGTAACCACAGCGCGCGGAGGGACGGCCGGTCGGGGCCTCAGATCTGCCCGAACAGCGCCGCGAAGGCTGCCTCCAGACCGCTCACCGCCGCGGTGAGCACCGCGACCGTGCGCAGCGCGTCGGCCACCGTGCGGACCCGGCGGCGCAGCGGCCCCTCGCGGGGTTCGTCGAGGGCGGTCTCGTCGAGGATGCCGGCGAGCGCGGCGTCGGCGTCCTCGGCGTCCTCCTCCGGTACGGCGCCCGGCTGTTCGGCGCGCAGCCGGGCGAGCGCGGCGCGCAGCGCCTCGGCCGCCGTGCGCAGTCCCTCGGGGCCGGCCGGCACGGCGGCCCCGGCGGCGCCCGCGCCGATCGACACCGTCGCGCCCTGGCCGCCGGCCACCGGGCCGTGCACGGTGGAGCCGACCACCTGGATGCCGCCCTCGTTGCGGTTGCCGCCCGGCGCCGCGTCCGGCTGTCGCGTCATGTCCCCTGTCCGTCCGCTAGGTTGACGTTGGATCCGGCGCCTCCGGCGACCGGTCCGCGCACGTCGGAGCCGATCACCTGGACACCGCCGTTGTTCACGTTGGTGATGTTCTGGGCCTGCTTCTCGAAGGCGGCGCTGTCGTAGCCGCGCGTCCGCAGTTCGTCGCCGACCGCGCTGAACACCCGCTGGGTGACGGTGTTGAGGAAGCGCTGCACGTCGTGCGCCTGGAAGATGTTCTGGAACTCGTCCGACGCCCCGAGTTCGCGCACGCTCAGCCGGGGCGCGTAGTCGACCGCGTACCCGGCCCGGACCAGGTGGCGGTAGCGGGCGGAGAGCCGGGCGGCGCGGCGGCGCGACTCCCGGACCTCGCGGAGCTGGCCCACCGCGATCCCGAGGTCGCCGATCAGGGAGCGCGCGGACCAGCCGAGCGCGTTCAGCCCGTGTTCGAGGTCGGTGCGGTGACCGAGCAGGTCGACCACGTGGTAGGCCGGCGCCACCGGCCCCAGCGCGTAGGGCAGCCACTCCACGTAGAGCAGCCCGCCCCGGGTGGTGATGCGCACCAGGACGGTGACCACCACCTCCTCGTGCCAGGAGCCGACCCGGATCGCCAGGTAGTGGCGCAGCCGCTCGTGCCCGGTACGGCTCAGCAGGTCCGCCCAGGCGGGTTCGAGCAGGACGTGTCCGCCGGCCCGGCCGGACATCGCACCGAGCCAGCCGCGCGGGTCGTCGTGCCGCAGACTGGGCCGGAACACCCGGTCGGTGACGGTGAGTCCGCGCAGGGGGTCCTCCGGGTAGCCCTGGTCCTGCGCGAGCGCGCGCACCCGGGCGGTGACGGCGTGGTAGAGGACGGCGGCGTCGATCGGGTCGGCGCCGCGGCCCCGGGCGGCCCGGTCGGCGGAGGGGCGCAGTTCGAAGGTCATCCGCCAGGTGCGTCCGGCCGCGCCGAGGCCGACCAGCGGCGCCTCCCGCCGGTAGAGCAGTTCCGGTCCGCTCTGCTGCTCGCCCAGCCGCTCGTACAGCCAGGACGCCTTCGCGCCCCTGGGCTCCGGCGGCGGGACGGCGCCGGGTTCCGGGTCGGCGAAGGCCTCCAGGCGGCGGCGGATCCGGTAGCGGAGCCCCGCGAGGACCAGCCACAGCGGCACGAGCGCCAGGGCGGTGGTGGCGGCTTCCTCGCGCAGCACTCTCCAGAAGAACTCGGGGTCGAGGAGCCAGTGGCTCCAGCTGTCGAGGTCCGACAGGAGGGTGTTCTCCCCGTAGTCGCGCCAGAACCTGAACTCGTAGTAGCCGTAGAGGACCAGGCGGGCGGCCACCAGCGCGAGGGCCGCCGCCACGGTCCGGCGGAACAGGCCGGCGGCCGGGGTCCACGGCTTGCCGCGCGCGACCGGCCGGCCGACGTCCAGCCGCTCGACCTCCAGCCCGAGGCGGTGGTCCATCCGATCGGTGCCGGCGCCGCGGAAGATCCCCAGCAGGACGACCAGCGTGACGGCCAGGACCGCGCTGGGCACCCCGAAGACCGGGGAGCCGAGGACGAGGACGAGCAGGCAGAGCGCGCCGCTCCAGGCCTCCCAGCGGCGGGCGGTGAGCGCCTCGTGCAGGACCCGGACCAGGTCGGTGCCGGGCGAGGGGGCGGGGATGCGGAAGGACTGCTCGACGAGTTCCTCGACCACCTTCGCGCGGAAGCGGCGGTCCAGCCAGGCGGCGGCGCACAGGTAGCGGGTGGCATCGCCGGGGACGGGGCCGGCCTGGTGGCGCAGGTTCTCGGGCGTCGCCGGCACGGCGGTCGAGGCCGGAGGCGGCCCGGCGGGCGGCACGCCGGCGGCGGACGGCGAGGCGGCGGACGGCGGTGCGGCGGCCGACGGCGAGGCGTCGGGCGGCGGGCCCGTGAGCGGCGGCGGCACGGCGTGCGCGGCGATGGACGGGCCGGGGTGCGTCGGCGTGGCCTGCGGCGCGGGCCGGACCGGGCCGAGCGGGATCGGCCGGGCCGGCGGATACCCCGGCGGCGGGGCGGGCGGTCGCGGCGGCGGATACGTCGGTGGTCCCTGTGGCGGAGGTGGCGGCTGAGTGCCACTGTCCATGTTTCCCCCATTCCCCCGCCCGCTGGTCGGCGAACGAGCTTGGCCAGTAAAGCAGTTGACCTTCGGGACGGACAGCCTCCGGGAACCGCCGCCGGGTAACGGTTCGGCTCCGCACCGTGGCGCGTGCAGGAAATTGGAGTCCTGGAGTCGCATTCGCTAGCCTTTCGAACGTGAGGCTGACCAAGAGCACCGACATCGCCCTCCGCATCGCCATGCGGCTGGCCGTCCTCGACGAGGGGGCCAACCCGACCACCCGCGAGGTGGCCGAGGCGGTCGGCGTGCCGTACACCCACGCCGCCAAGGTGGTCAGCCGGATGCAGCACCTTGGCATGGTGGAGGCGCGGCGCGGCCGGGGCGGGGGCCTGTCCCTCACCCCGCTCGGACGCGACGGCTCGCTCGGAGTCCTGCTGCGCGAACTGGAGGGGGTGGGCGACGTGGTCGGCTGCGAGGACGAACCGCCGTGCCCGCTGCGGTCGGCCTGCCGGCTGCGCGGGGCACTGCGCACCGCGCAGGAGGCGTTCTTCGCCACGCTCGACCCGCTCTCGATCGGCGGTCTGGTGACCACGCCGACCGGCCCCGTCCTGTTCGACCTCACCCTGAGACCGGGTCTCGCCCCGATTCCCGAACCCGTCGCCGGCCCCACCGGCTGACGCGCTCCGGCACACCCCGACGCACCACCGCACCACCCCGCGCACGGCCCCACCGTCGCACCACGCCACCTCCCACGCCGGTCCGCGCATCCGCACGGCCGAAAATACGACTCTCAGATACCAATTCAGGAGTGCCAGCGATGCTGTCCGCCAAGTCCGCCGAGGTCGTCGAAGCCACCCTGCCCGTCGTGGGCGGTGCGATCGGCGACATCACGCCGCTCTTCTACCGGAAGATGTTCGCCGCTCACCCGGAGCTGCTGACCGACCTGTTCAACCGGGGCAACCAGGCCAACGGCACCCAGCGGCAGGCGCTCGCGGGCTCGATAGCCGCCTTCGCCACCGCGCTGATCGCCGCCCCGGACAGCCGTCCGGACGCGCTGCTCGCCCGCATCGCCCACAAGCACGTCTCGGTCGGCATCAACAACGACCAGTACCGGATCGTCCACGAGCACCTGTTCGCCGCCATCGTCGAGGTGCTCGGCGAGGCCGTCACCCCCGAGGTCGCCGCCGCCTGGGACGAGGTCTACTGGCTGATGGCCAACGCGCTGATCGCCATCGAGGACCGGCTGCGCGAGGAGACCGCCGCGGCCCAGAGCCTGGACCCGGCCGACCTGTGGCGCCCCTACACCGTGATCGCCCGCTACCAGGAGACCGACGACGTCACCACCTACCTGGTCCGCCCGGCCGACGGCAAGCCGCTGCCGGCCGCCAGGCCCGGCCAGTACGTCTCGGTGCGCGCCGAACTCCCGGACGGCGCCCGGCAGATCCGCCAGTACAGCCTCTCCGGCGCCCCGGACGGCGCGCTCCAGTTCAGCGTGAAGCGCGCCGTCGCGGACCTCGCCGGCGGCCCCGTCGGCGAGGTCTCCAACCACCTGCACGAGACCCTGCGGGCCGGCGACACCCTGGACATCACCCCGCCGTTCGGCGACGTCGCGCTCGCCGAGGGCGACGGTCCGGTGCTGCTCGCCTCGGCCGGCATCGGCAACACGCCGATGACCGCGATGCTGGCCCACCTCGCCGCCACCGGCTCCACCCGCCGGGTCGTCACCGTGCACGGCGACCGCGACCAGTTGTCGCACGCCTTCCGCGCCGACCTCACCCAGCTGACCGCCAAGCTGCCGAACGCCACCACCCACGTCTTCTACGAGCGGCCGCTCGGCGACTGGCCTGCCGACCGCACCGGCCTGGTCGACCTGGCCTCGGTCGAGATCCCGGCGGGCACCACCGCCTACCTGTGCGGCCCGCTGCCCTTCCTGCGCGCCGCCCGGGGCCAGCTCCTGGCGGCGGGCGTCCCGGCCGCCGACATCCACTACGAGGTGTTCGGCCCGGACCTCTGGCTCGGCCAGGACGCCTGACGCCGGTAGGCCCCCGCGGAACCGCCGTTCGTCCCCCGCCCGCGCGGCACGCCGCTCAGTGCGGCGGGACGAACGGCGGTTCGGCGTCGACGGTCACCAGCGGCACCTTGCCGGACTGGCTGCACAGGAACGGCTTGCCCTCGGTGCCGGAGCAGGCGTTCCACAGATAGATCCACACTTCGCAGACGTCCCCCTGGTCGATGTCGAAGACGACCGGGAAGAGCCGGCTTCCGGGGAAGGGCCCACCCGAGATTCCGGTGAGGTCGGAGATCGCCAGGTTCACCGTTTCCCCGGAGCCCGGGGTCATGCCGACGCGGTTCCACAGGGTGATCTCGGTCTTGGCGCTCTGCACCATGTTCCGGTAGACGATCGCCCCCGCTCCGCCCCGGGTCTGCAGATTGGGATCGGTCTGGAGGTCGACGAAGGAGTGCTCGTACGTCCCCTGGGGGGTGACGACGATCGCCGCCCTCGTACTGGCGCGGACGAAGAAGCTGAAGCCGGCGCCCGAGAAGGTGTCGCCCCCGAGCAGCGTCATGTGCCCGTCGAGCCGTGACAGCGGGAGCCCGAGGCCGGTCTGCCAGCTGTTGTCGTAGGGCGCCGCCACCACCTGGCTGCCGGGGTGGACATCGACCGTGAGCTGGACGAGCTCCGGCCGGACGCGATGGAGGAGACCCTCCAGCAGGTCGCGCTTGAAATCCTCGACCAGCTCACCGCCGCCCTGCGGCACCAGGGCCACGAGGTCGTCGGGATACCGGCGGCGGCCACGCAACTCGGCCACCTGGGCCGCACCGAATTCCGCGAGATACTGTTCGAATTCCTTGGCGGCGGATTCCTGGTTTAAGTCGTCCGGGGTGACCCGGCTGATCGGCCGGGCGACCTCTCGGGCTATTGCCCTGGTCATGGTGTCACCTCTGAAATGCACGCTCGCGGTTCGGGGAGTGACGGCCCGGTTCCGTTCCGTCGTCCTTCGGACCGCGTGGCGACGTGGAATTCCCTGTTCCCAGCGTGCGCGCATCGGGCGGTGATTTCCAGTAGCATCCGGCTCGAAACCGGACCGAGGGCACGGGAGGACCGTTGCGCGTCGCGTTGTTCGCCACCTGCGTCAACGACGCGCTGCTGCCGTCCACCGCGATCGCCACCGTCCGGCTGCTGGAGCGCCTCGGCGTCGACGTCGATTTCCCGCCCGCGCAGAGCTGTTGCGGCCAGCCGCAGTACAACAGCGGGTACCCGAAGGCCTGCGAACCGCTGGTGCGCCGCACCGTCCGGGCCTTCGCCGGGTACGAGCACGTGGTCGCGCCCTCCGGCTCCTGCGTGGCCATGGTGCGCGACGCCCACCCCCGGATCGCCGCCCGCGCCGGCGGCCGACTCCCCGCCGCCGTCGCCGAGTTGACGCCCCGGGTGTACGAGCTGGCCGAGTTCCTCACCGACGTGCTGGGCGTCGAGGACGTCGGGGCGTGGTTCCCGCACCGGGTCACCTACCACCCCTCCTGCCACGGCCTGCGACTGCTCGGCCTCGGCGACCGCCCGCTGCGGCTGCTGCGCGCCGTGCGCGGGCTGGAGCTGCTCGAACTGCCCGAAGCCGAGGAGTGCTGCGGCTTCGGCGGCACCTTCGCCGTCAAGAACCCGGCGGTCTCCGCCGCGATGGCCGCCGACAAGACCGCGAACGCCCTGGCCACCGGCGCCGAGGTGCTGTGCGGCGGCGACAACTCCTGCCTGCTGCACCTCGGCGGCACGCTGCGCCGCCAGGGCGCGCGGCTGCGCCCGCTCCACCTCGCCGAGATCCTCGCCAGCACCGAGGCCGCACCCTGGCGGGCGGCGCCGTGAGCGGGACCTTCCTCGGCATGCCCGCCTTCCCGCCGGGCGTCTCCCCCGGAACAACCTTCCCGCAGGCCGCCGCCCGCGCCGTACGCGACGAGCGGCTGCGCGCCAACCTGCGGCGCGCCACCCGCACCATCCGGGACAAGCGCGCCCGCGCCGTCGCCGAGCTCTCCGACTGGGCCGGGCTGCGCGCCGCCGCGAAGGCCGTCAAGGACCGCACCCTGAGCCGACTGGACCACCACCTCGTCCGGTTGGAGCGTCAGGTGACCGCCGCCGGCGGCACCGTGCACTGGGCCGCCGACGCCGCCGAGGCCAACCGGATCGTCACCGCCCTGGTCCGGGCCGCCGGCGCCCGCGAGGTGGTCAAGGTCAAGTCCATGGCCACCCAGGAGATCGGGCTCAACGAGGCGCTGGCCGAGGCCGGCATCCACGCCTACGAGACCGATCTCGCCGAGCTGATCGTCCAGTTGGGCGACGACCGGCCCTCCCACCTGCTCGTCCCGGCGATCCACCGCAACCGCGGCGAGATCCGGGAGATCTTCGCCCGGCGGATGGCCGACTGGGGCCGCCCGGCCCCCGACGGACTGACCGACGCGCCCGCCGAACTCGCCGAGGCGGCCCGGCTGCACCTGCGGGAGAAGTTCCTGCGGGCCGAAGTCGCCGTCTCCGGCGCCAACTTCATGATCGCCGAGACCGGCACCCTGGTGGTCGTCGAGTCCGAGGGCAACGGACGGATGTGCCTCACCCTCCCCCGCACCCTGATCTCGGTGGTCGGCATCGAGAAGGTCCTGCCCACCTGGCAGGACCTGGAGGTCTTCCTGCAACTGCTGCCCCGCTCCGCCACCGCCGAGCGGATGAACCCCTACACCTCGCTCTGGACCGGCACCCACGCCGACGGCCCGGGCGGCGACGGGCCCGAGGAGTTCCACCTCGTCCTGCTCGACAACGGCCGCACCGACGCGCTCGCCGACCGGGTCGGCCGCCAGACGCTGCGCTGCATCCGCTGCTCGGCCTGCCTCAACGTCTGCCCCGTGTACGAGCGGGCCGGCGGCCACGCCTACGGCTCGGTCTACCCGGGCCCGATCGGCGCCGTCCTCACTCCCCAACTGCGCGGCACCGACAGCCCGCTGGACGCCTCGCTGCCGTACGCCTCGACGCTCTGCGGGGCCTGTTACGAGGTCTGCCCGGTGGCCATCGACATCCCCGAGGTGCTGGTCCACCTGCGCGAACGGGTCGCCGGGCAGCGCGGCCACCGGCTGGAGCGCGCCGCGATGGCCGCCGCCACGTACGTGCTCGACCGCCCCGCCCTGCTGCGGGCCGCCGAACGGGCCGCCGCCCGCACCCGCCGGCTCCACCCGCGCCGCCTCCCCGGCCCCGGCCGGGCCTGGACCGACACCCGCGACCTGCCGGCCGTCCCGGCGGAACCGTTCCGCGACTGGTGGCGGAGGAACCGCGGATGAACACGCCCCCGAACCCGAGCCCGGCCCCGCCCACCGGCTCGCGCGACCTGGTGCTCGCCCGGATCCGTGCCGCGCTGCGCACCGGCGGCGACGCCCCGCTCCCGGACGAGGCGCCCGTGCCGCGCGACTACCTGCGCAGCCACGTCCCCGCCGACGACCCCGCCGCACTGCTCGACCTGCTGCACCGCAACCTCGCCGACTACCGCGCCCTGGTCCACCGCTGCACCCCCGACCGGCTGCCCCTGCTGCTCGCCGCCCTGTACGAGGCCCGCGGCGCCCGCACCGTGGCCGTGCCGCCCGGTCTGCCGCCCGAGTGGCTCGCCATCGCCCACGCCCGGCCACTGCCGGACGACGGCCCCGAAGGACCGCTCAGCGCCGCCCGCCTGGACACCGTCGACAGCGTGCTCACCGGCTGCGCCCTGGCGATCGCCGAGACCGGCACCCTCGTCCTGGACGCCGGCCCGGCCCAGGGCCGCCGCCTGCTCACGCTCGTCCCCGACCACCACGTCTGCGTGGTCCTGGCCCCCGACCAGCTGGTCGCCTCCGTCCCGCTCGCCCTCCCCCGCCTCGACCCCACCCGCCCGCAGACCTGGATCTCCGGCCCCTCGGCCACCAGCGACATCGAACTCACCCGCGTCGAGGGCGTCCACGGCCCCCGCACCCTGGAGGTCGTCCTGGTCACCGACGCCGGCTGAGCCCCGCCGCCCGCTGCCCGCTCGCCGGGCTCAGGCCGGGCGGAGTTCCAGGGTGCAGCACTTGGGGCCGCCGCCGCCCTTGAGGAGTTCGGAGACGTCCACCGGGACCGGTTCGTAGCCGGCGTCGGCCAGGCGGGCGGCCAGGGACTTCGCGGCCTCCGGGAGCAGCACCCGGCGGCCGTCGGAGACGGCGTTGAGGCCGAACGCCTCGGCGTCCTCCCGCTCGGCGAGGATGGCCTCCGGGTAGAGGCTGCGCAGCAGGGCCTGACTGTCCGGGGTGAACGCCTCCGGGTAGTACATGACCTGGTCGTCGGCGAGCACGGCCAGCGCGGTGTCCAGGTGGTAGAAGCGCGGGTCCACCAGGGTCAGGCTGAGCACCTGGACGCCGAACACCTCCCGGGCCTCGACGTGCGCGGCCGGGTCGGTGCGGAAGCCGGTGCCCGCGAGCACCCGGCGGCCGACCACCAGGTGGTCGCCCTCGCCCTCGTTGACGTGCGCGGCCCGCCGCACCTCCCGGTAGCCGCCGGCCCGGAACCAGGCCTGGTGGGCGTCCGACTCGGCGGCCCGCTCGGGGTGGCGGAAGGTCGCGACCAGCGCCCGGCCGCCGAGCACCGTCGCCCCGTTGGCGGTATAGACCATGTCCGGCAGCCCGGGCACCGGATCGATCAGCTCCACGGTGTGGCCGAGCTCCGCGTACAGCGCGCGCAGCCGCTCCCACTGGCGGACGGCGAGCGCGGTGTCGGTCGGCCGCGTCGGGTCCATCCAGGGGTTGATCGCGTAGTCGACGGTGAAGTACGTGGGCCGGCACATCAGGTAGCGCCGCGGCCTCGCGACGCGCTCCGGGAATCGGTGGGGCATGCGGCGACCTCCGCCATCGAACGGGACTGGAGAACGAACGGGACCGGCGCGGGAGGCGCTCGCCACCGGCGCCCTGCGGGTCCAGAGGGCGGCTGCCCCGGCGACGCCGTTCGCACACCCGCGTGGGAGGACCGGGCGGCGCAGTCCCCCGCGCACCCGGCGCACGGGGGCGCGCATCATTCCGCTGCGACAGCACGTGGCCGATCTCACGTACCGCCACCGGTCACCTACGGTGGCGTAGGTCACTTGAGACAGTGAACTATCTCTTTCATGCCGAACCTCCAGGAGACCCTTGACCTCAATTCGTACGTCGCCCTCGGGGACAGCTTCACCGAAGGGCTGAACGACCCCGCGGCGGACGGTGCCTTCGCCGGCTGGGCCGACCGGCTGGCGGTGCTGCTCGCCGCGGGCCGGCCGCCGGGCGGGTTCCAGTACGCCAACCTCGCGGTGCGCGGCCGGCTGCTGGACCAGATCGTGGCCGAGCAGGTGCCGCAGGTCCGCCGCATCCAGCCGGACCTGGTCACCTTCTGCGCCGGCGGCAACGACATCCTGCGGCCCGGCAGCGACCCCGACGAGGTGGCCGAGCGGTTCGAGGATGCCGTCGCCCAGCTCGCGGACGCGGCGGGCACGGTGCTGATCTGCACCGGCTTCGACACCCGCGGCGTGCCGCTGCTCAAGCACCTGCGCGGCAAGATCGCCACCTACAACGGGCACATGCGGGCCGTCGCCGACCGGCACGGCTGCACGGTGGCCGATCTGTGGTCGCTGCGGGCCGTCCAGGACCGCCGCGCCTGGAGCGAGGACCGGCTGCACCTCTCCCCCGGGGGCCACCAGCGGGTCGCGCTGCTGGCCGCCCGCTCGCTGGGCCTGCGCACCGAGCAGGACCCGGAGGCGCCGTGGCCGTCCGCGCCCGTGCTCTCCGCCGCCGAGCAGCGGCGGGAGAACATCCAGTGGGCGCGCGAGTACCTGCTGCCGTGGGTCGGGCGCCGGCTGCGCGGCGAGTCCTCCGGCGACCACGTCGAGGCCAAGCGGCCCGAGCTGCTGCCACTCTGACGGTCCGTCAGGACAGGGCCCGCCCGGCCGCCCGCGCGCCGTGGTGCGCGAGGGCGGCCAGCGCCGCGCCGACGAGGTACCAGAGCAGGTCCGGCGGGTTGAAGGTGGAGCCGAGCACCAGCCGGGCGAGCGTGCTGCGCCGGGCGAGCCCGTCGGGGACGCCGGTGAGCTGGAACAGCTCGACCGCCCAGCTCAGCCCGGCCGCCCAGGCCGCCGCCGGCCACGGCCGCAGGCGCGGCGCGAGCAGCACCACGAGCGTGTACAGCAGCACGGTGTAGAGGGCGTCGCCCGCGTACTTGGCGGCGTCGCCGCCGGCCACCGCCCGCACCCCGAGCCCCGCCGCCACGGTCAGCCCGGCCACCGCCACGGCCGCTGCCCGCGCCACCCACCGCCTCCGAAGACCGTCCACCACCGCACCCTAGTCGCCCCGGCCCTCGTCGGCGGAACCGTGGCCGGTCCACCCCGCGTCCCTCCCTGCCGACAGGCCGCACAGGCGGCCCGGTAGCCTGCTGGCCGGCCCGTACGCGGCCGGGTCCGTGCAGGCCACGGGCGGGAACGACGGAGAACAGGCGGGCGCAGTGACGCAGCTGACCGAGACGGTGATCGGGTCCGGCATACCGGCGGACGGGGCGGGGGCCGGGCGGGAGCCCGGGCGGCGGTTCACGGTCGAGGGCTTCGCGCCGGGCCACGACGGCGGTGCCCGCGCCCGCGGCAAGGCCCTGCGCGAGCGCAGCCCGCGCGAGCGGCACGCCGAGTTCGCCCCGGCCGCCGACCGTCCGAGCGCCGTCGAGGCGATCGAGGCCTCCAACGCGGGCCGCCTCACCGAGCTGGTGCCGATCCGGCTGGGCCGGATGGCCGCCACCCCGTTCGCCTTCCTGCGCGGTTCGGCCGGCCTGATGGCCGCCGACCTCGCCGCCACGCCGACCAGCGGCACCGTCGCCCAGCTGTGCGGCGACGCGCACGCCGCCAACTTCGGCCTGTACGGCGACGCCCGGGGCCGGCTGGTGATGGACATCAACGACTTCGACGAGACCGTGCCCGGCCCGTGGGAGTGGGACCTCAAGCGCCTCGCCGCGAGCCTGGTGCTGGCCGGCCGGGAGGTGGGCGCCGACGAGACCACCGCCCGCCAGGCCGCCTTCGACGCGGTCGGCGCGTACCGCCGCACCATGCGCACGCTGGCCAAGCTGTCGGCGCTGGACGCCTGGAACGCCGTCGCGGACGAGCAACTGGTCTCCTTCGCCCAGGCGCACGACCTGGCCGAGGTGCTGGAGAAGGTGGCCGCCAAGGCGCTCGGCAACACCAGCGCGCGCTTCGCCGCCAAGTCCACCGTGCGCTCCGAGGACGGCGGCTGGCGGTTCACCGCGGCTCCTCCGGTGCTCGGCGAGGTGGCGGACGCCGAGGCCTCCGCGGTGGCCACCGCGCTCGCCCCGTACGTGCGCACGGTGCCCGCCGAGCTGCACCCGCTGCTGTCCCGCTACCGGGTGCAGGACGTGGCGTTCCGCGTGGTGGGCACCGGCAGTGTCGGCACCCGCTCGTACGTGGTGCTGCTGACCGACCACCGCGAGCAGCCGCTGGTGCTCCAGGTGAAGGAGGCCCGTCCGTCGGTGCTGCTGCCGTACCTGGCCCGGGCCGGGTACCCGGTGACCGCGCCGGACAGCCACGAGGGCCGCCGGGTGGTGCTGGGCCAGAAGCGGATGCAGGTGGTCAGCGACACCCTGCTCGGCTGGACGACCGTGGACGGACTGCCCTACCAGGTGCGGCAGTTCCGCAACCGCAAGGGCAGCGTGGACCCGGCCGCGCTGCTGCCCGCCCAGCTCGACGACTACGCCCGGATCACCGGCGCCCTGCTCGCCCGCGCCCACGCCCACACCGCCGACCCGGGGGTGGTCAGCGGCTACTGCGGCAAGAACGAGGCGCTGGACGAGGCGGTGGCGGCGTTCGCGGTGGCCTACGCGGACCGCACCGAGGCCGACCACGCCGACCTGGTGGCGGCGATCCGGTCGGGCCGGCTTCCGGCCGAGCACGGCGTCTGATCGGTGTTCGGTCGGCGGTTGATCCGCGGTTGATCGGCGTCTGATCAGCCCGCCGGACCGTCACCGCCGGCCGGGTCCAGGAACGGCGCCACCGCCGCGACGAACCCGGCCGGCCGGGTCCGGTGCACCAGGTGCCCGGCCTCGACGGTCACCAGCCGGCAGTCCGCGATCAGCCCGGCCAGCTCGGCCACCCCGGCCTGCGGGACGTGGCTGGCCGCGCCGCCGGCCACCAGCAGGGTGGGCGCGGTGATCGCGGCCATCCCCTCCAGCCAGCGCGGGTCGGGCCGGTCGATCTGCTCCTTGACGGCCCGGACCACCGCCCAGTCGAAGTCCACCGGCCCGTCGGGGGCGTCGGCCACCGGGCTCGCCGGGCGGGGACGCGGGGCGGGGACGTCCTCCAGCACCAGCCGGCCGACGCGTTCGGGCCGCCGCTGGGCGACCAGGTAGGCGACCGCGCCGCCCATCGAGTGGCCGACCAGGTCGGCCCGGGCCAGTCCGAGCGCGTCCAGGAAGGCGAGCACGTCGTCGCGCATCGCCTCCAGCCCGTACCGCCCGGGTCGGCCGCTGTCGCCGTGGCCGCGCTGGTCGAGCGCCAGCACCCGGTGGTGCGGGGCGAGGGCCGGGAGCACCACGTCCCAGTCCGCGGCCCGCTCGCCGAGCGCGTGCAGCAGGACCAGCGGCGGGCCGTCGGCCGGGCCGCTCTCCCGGTAGGCGAGGGAGAGGCCCGGCAGTTCCACCATCCGATGACCGGTCATGCCGACCACGGTAGGCCGGGTCCGGCGTCCACGGACCCCGCGTTCGCCCACCGCTCAACCGGAGGCCCGGGTCTCCTCCCGGGCGGGCTCCGCCGAGGCGGCCTGCGGTGCCGACTCCTCGCGCGCCGTCGCCCGGCCCGCCAGCACCGAGGCCAGCACCGCCAGCGCGGCCACCGCCGCGCAGACACCGCTCGACCAGGCGAACGCCGCCCGGTGCCCGCCGCCCCCGCCGGTCGCCCGCAGGTAGACGCCGGAGAGCGCCGAGACGCCGACCGCCGCCGCGATGCGCTGCGCCATCTGCAGGATCGCCCCGCTCACCCCGGCCGCCTCGGCCGGCGCGTGCCGCAGCACGAAGGCCTGGTTGGACGCCCCCATCAGCCCGATCGAGGCGCCGCCCAGCAGTTGCAGCAGCGCCAGCAGCCAGGGCAGCGAGCCGACCGGTGCCCACATCGCGACCAGGCCGCCGGTCAGCATCGTCAGCGCCGAGCCGGTCATGCCCGCGGTGACGGTCCGCCGGCCGAAGCGCGCCACCACCCGCCAGGCGACCGCCGAGGCGAAGCCCATCGCGACCGCCGAGGGCAGGGCCACCAGGGCCGCGCCGAGCGGCGACAGGCCGAGCCCGTCCTGGAGGAACATCGTGAGCACCAGCCCGGCGGCCAGCGAGGAGCCGAACTGGGCCATCGCCACCGCCGTCCCCAGCGCGTAGGGCGCCGAGCGGGTCAGCGCCGGGTGGATCAGCGGGTGGCCGCCGGCCCGGGCGTAGCGGCGCTGCCACCACGCCAGCGCGCCCAGCAGCAGGGCCGCGGCGGCCGCGAAGCCGAACCAGCCGGCCCAGCCGGGCGGCTGGACGAACGGCAGCATCAGCGCCAGGGTCAGCGCGCCGACCAGCAGGAGTCCGACCAGGTCGAGGTCGGCGTTGCGGGCGGCGGCGCGCGGGCGCGGCAGGTGGCGGGCCGCCAGCCACACGGTGGCGAGCCCGAAGGGGACGTTCAGCAGGAAGGTCAGCCGCCAGCCGTGCTCCGGTCCGACGGCCGCGAGCACCGCGCCGCCGACGGGCGGGCCGAGCGCGAAGGCGAGGCCGCCGGTGACCGCGTACATCCCGAGCGCCCGGGCCCGCAGCTGGCCCTGGAAGACGTCCTGGAGGGTGCCGATCATCTGGGAGTTCACCAGTCCGGCGCCCGCGCCCTGGAGCAGCCGGGACGCGACCAGCATCCAGGGCTCGGTGGCGGTCGCGGAGAGCAGGCTGACCACGGTGAACAGGGCGAGGCCGCCGACGAAGAACCACTTGCGGCCGCGCACGTCGCCGAGCCGCCCGCCGGGGATCAGGGCCAGGCCGAAGGCGAGCGAGTAGCCGGCCACGATCCACTGCAGGTGGGCGGGCTGGGCGTGCAGGGTCTCGCGCAGCGCGGGGATCGAGGTGTTGAGCACCGACTGGTCGAGCAGGGTGGTGAACCCGCCCGCGACGCAGACCATCAGCACCCGCCGCCCGGCCGCGTCGAACCGCTCCTTGACGGGTGCCCCGGGTATCGCGCCGGTCGCGCTCACGGTTCGACCACCACCAGCGCGTACCGGGCCTCGGCCGGGCCGGGGCAGCGGAAGCGGGTGGTCTCGGGGACGAACCGCAGGCAGTCGCCGGCCTCCAGCAGTTGCTCGTCGCCGTCCACGGTCAGTGCCAACCGGCCCTCCAGCAGCCAGAGGTGGTGTTCCCGGCCGGTGTCGCAGGGCTTGTCGTAGGCGATGTCGCCGCCGGCCGGCAGCCGTCCCTCGATCACCTCGGCCCGCAGCGACCCGTGCGGCGGCGAGACGGAGCGCCGGACGAACCCGGTCGCCTCGTCCCGCCAGACCCGCTGGTCCGCCGCCCGCACCAGCCGCGCGGGCGCCGCCTCCACCTCGGCGAGCAGCCGCGACATGCTCCGCCCGTACACGGCGCAGAGCCGTCCGAGCAGCGCCGCCGTCGGGCTGACCTCCGCCCGCTCCACCCGCGACAGCGTGGAGCGGCTGACCTCCGCCCGCCGCGCCAACTCCTCCAGCGTCCACCCGCGTTCGACCCGCAACTCCGCGAGCCGCCCCGCCAACCGCTCGTCGGCGGCCGTGTCGATTCCCATATCCGTGATGCTATCCCGGATCCGGGACGGACGACCGGGCCCGGACGGGGCACGCCGGACCGCCGAGGTTTCCGGGCCGGCGGGGCCGCGATCATATGATGTGCGCGATCACGGGCCCGGATGGCCCACGCGAGACACGGGGGAACCACATGTTCGGCATCATCAGACCGTGCCGCCACCGCCTCTCCGAACGGTTGCAGGCGAGTTGGATGGCCCACCTCTGCGGGCTCTGCCTGGCACTGCGGGACGACCACGGGCAGTTGGCGCGCACCGCCACCAACTACGACGGGCTGATCATCTCGGTGCTGGTCGAGGCGCAGGCCGCCGCCGAGAACGGCACGGGGCGGCGGACCGCCGGGCCCTGCCCGCTGCGCGGCATGCGGACGGCCTCCGTCGCCCGGGGCGAGGGCGCCCGGCTGGCCGCCGCCGTTTCGCTGGCGCTCGCCTCGGTGAAGATCCGCGACCACGTCGAGGACCGGGACGGCGTGTTCGCCCGGCGCTCGGTGGCGGCGGGCGCCCGGGCGGTCACCCGGCGCTGGGACCGCAAGAGCGCGGGCAGCGCCTCGGTGGTCGGCTTCGACACCGCCGTGCTGCTCGACGCGGCCTCCCGGCAGAGCGAGTTGGAGCGGGCACTGCCGGCCGGCGGCTCGCTGCTGCTGGTCACCGAGCCCACCGAGACCGCCACCGCCGCGGCGTTCGCGCACACCGCCGCGCTGGCCGGCCGGCCCGGGAACGCGGCGCCGCTGGCCGAGGCGGGGCGGCTGTTCGGGCGGCTCGCCCACCTGCTGGACGCCGCCGAGGACCAGGCCGCCGACGCCGCGAGCGGCGCCTGGAACCCGCTGACCGCGACCGGCACCGACCGCGCCGAGGCCGAACGGCTCTGCCGGGACGCCGTGCACGGCATCCGGCTCGCCCTGCGGGACGTCGAACTGACCGACCGCACCCTGGTGCACGTCCTGCTCGCGCACGAGACCGAGCGCGCCGTCGAGCGGGTCTTCGGCCGGGCCGGCCACACCGCGTGCCGGGTCAAGGCCGCGGACGGCACCGCACTCACGGCCGTGGACGGCACCGCACTCAGGGCCGTGGACGGCACCCCGCTCACCACCGTGGACGGCACCCCGCGCGCCGCCAACCCGTACCAGGCGCCGCCGCGGCACGACCCCGACCAGCCCCCGCCGCAGGGCCCCGGCGCACCGGTCCCGCCGTGGGTGCCGCAGGGCCCCGGCTTCACCCCGCCCGGCGCCCCGCCGCCCAACCGCCGCAACCTGCTGGCGGGGTGCGCGGCGTGGGCACTGATGGGCTGCACCTGCCAGCTGCTCTGCTGCGAGCACGACCACCCGTTCACGGGCGAGCGCCGCGAGGGCTTCTGCGCCCGGAACGACTGCTGCGACTGCGGCAACTGCTGCGACGCCTGCCAGTGCTGCGGCGAGGGCTCCGACTGCTGCAGCGGCTGTTGCGACTGCGGTGACTGCAGCTGCGGCTGCGACTGCTGAGCCCACAGGGGGAGCCGGCCCCGGTCCGACGGCGGTACGCCGCGGCGGGCCTCTCCCCCTCGCGGCGTACCGCCGTTCCACCGGCGGAGCGACGTGCCGGGGCCGGGAGCGAACCTAACGTGGCGTCATGTCGAAGAAGCGACGGTGGCGTTCCGCCGCCCTGACGATCGCGTCCACCACCCTGGTCCTGGCCGGCCCGGCCTCCGCGCTGGCCGCCGCGGCCCCGGCCGCTCCCCCGGCCGCCACGGCGGAGGCCGGCGCCGCCCGCGCCGGCGCACCGCACGTCCCCGCCCCGACCGCGCACCGGCCGGTGGGGACGAAGTCCGTCCACCTGGTCGATCCCGGCCGGCCCGATCCGTGGCGCGCCGACACCCCGACGCGCGAGCTGATGGTCACCTTCTGGTACCCCGCGCAATCCGCCCGGGGACCCCGTGCGCCGTACGTCTCGGCGGAGTTGTCCCGGGCACTGTACGGTCTCGACCAGCCCGCCGCGCTGCGGACCGGAGCGGTGGCCGACGCCCGGCCGGCCGCCGGCCGGCATCCGCTGGTCCTGCTCTCCCCCGGCTTCGGCATGAGCCGCAGCACGCTCACCGCCCTCGGCGAGGAGTTCGCCTCCCGGGGCTACGCGGTGGCCGCTGTCGACTCCACCTACGAGACCTCGGTGGAGTTCCCCGGCGGCCGCATCGAGTCCTGCCAGGCGTGCGGACAGGAGCAGACGGACCCGGAGTTCGGCGCGAAGTCGTCCCGCGCCCGGGCCGCCGACCTGCGCTTCGTGATCGACCGGCTGACCGCGCCCGGGCACGGCGGCCCGGTCCGCGGCCTGAGCATCGACGCCTCGCGGATCGGCGCCGCCGGGCACTCGATCGGCGGGGCGGCCGCCCTGGAGGCGATGCGCGAGGACCCGCGGATCAAGGCCGCCGCCAACCTGGACGGCAGCATCTGGATCCCGGCCGGGGACGACACCGGGCGCCCGGCGCTGCTGTTCAGCGCCGGAGTGGGCGCCTCACCGGAGTCCACCCGGAACTGGGAGGACAACTGGAAGCGGTTCACCGGCCCCCGCTACTGGGTGGACCTGCCCACCGGTGGGCACCTGTCCTTCTCCGACGAGCACTGGATGGTCGACGACCTCCACCTGGAGGACCACCTGCCGCCCGGGTACTACCAGGAGACCTTCGGCTCCGTCGACAGCCGCCGCTCACTGGCCGCCACCCGCGCCTACCTCGGCGCGTTCTTCGACCGGCACCTGCTCGGCCGTCCGGCCCCGCTGCTCGACCGGCCCTCGCCGCGGTTCCCCGAGGTCCGCTTCGCCAAGTAGCCCACGGGGCACGGGAATCCTTTCCGGGTCGCCCGTCCGCGCGCCGCGCTGCCACAGCGGCAGCACCGCGACGCGCGCGGCCGGGCGGCGCTCATCCATCGCGACCCGGCGCCGTTCTCGCCGCCGGCACCGTCACGCCGCGGCGGTCCGCCGCCAGCGAGTCCTCCAGCCGGGCCAGCAGCACCCGGAACCGGTCCGTGTCCTCGGCCGTCATCCGGCCGCCCTCGGCCGGGGCCCGCACGCCCCGGTCCCCCGTCGTTCCCTCGTTCATGCCCCGACGGTAGAGCGTGACGATCAACGCCGGATAAACGGAACCCCGCCCGCCCTCAGGCCCGGCCGAGGACGCGGTCCACCGTGATCTCGATGACCACCCGGTCCGGATTCACCCGCGGCTCGCGGTAACGCTCGGCGTACCGCCGCTCCGCCTCGGCCACCGCCTCCGGCGCGTCCCGGACCACGGCCACGCCCTCCAGCGTCGACCAGCGCGCCCGGTCCACCTGGCAGACCGCCACCCGCTGCCCGTCCGCTCCGGCGGCCAGCACATTGCGCACCTTCCGGCTGGTGCGGCTGCTGATCACCCGCGCGACACCGCTCTCCGGGTCGTACGTCACCCCCACCGGCACCACGTGCGGCGAGCCGTCCGGACGCCGGGTGGTCAGGGTGGAGATGTGCCGCTCCCGCCAGAAGGCGAGGAAGGCGTCGTCGAGCGCGCGCGGATCATGGGCCATGCCCGCGATCGTACGTGCCCGGGCCCGGCGGCCGGCCGCCGGGCCCGGGACCCTGATCAGTGCCCGCGGGCGATCCACTCCGGGAGCGCCGGGGCCTCGGCGCCGATGGTGGTCGGGTCGCCGTGGCCGGTGCGCACCACGGTGTCCGGGGGCAGGGTGAGCAGGCGCTCGCGGATGGAGTCGATGATGGTCGGGAAGTGCGAGAACGAGCGGCCGGTGGCGCCCGGG
This sequence comes from Kitasatospora sp. NPDC002551, assembly GCF_040296005.1. Classification (NCBI taxonomy): domain Bacteria; kingdom Bacillati; phylum Actinomycetota; class Actinomycetes; order Kitasatosporales; family Streptomycetaceae; genus Kitasatospora; species Kitasatospora sp. NPDC002551. The sequence continues at coordinate 71,884 of NZ_JBEOWI010000031.1, forward strand.
CCGCCGTGGAAGAGGGTGTCGCCGGTGAACACCGTGCCGAGGTCCGGGGCGTACAGGCAGACCGCGCCGGGGGCGTGGCCGGGCGTGTGCAGGACGGTCAGCGCGGTGCCGGCGACCTCGATCCGCTGACCGTCGGCGAGTTCGCCGTCCGGCAGGCGGTCCGGGTGGGTGAGCTTCCACAGCGGCAGGTCGTCCGGGTGGAGCAGCACCGGCGCGCCGGTGCGCGCGGCCAGCTCCGGGGCGGCGTCGATGTGGTCGTTGTGGGCGTGGGTGGAGACGATGGCGAGCAGCCGGCGCCCGGCGAGCGCCTCCTCGATCGCCGCGGCGTCGTGGGCCGCGTCGATCACCACGGCCTCGGCGTCGTCGCCGACGATCCAGACGTTGTTCTCCACCTCCCAGCTGCCGCCGTCGAGTTCGAAGGTTCCGGCGGTGACGAGCCGGTCGACGCGGGCGGTTGCGGCGCTCACAGGACCACCACCGAACGGAGCACGTCGCCGTGGTGCATGCGCTCGAACGCCTGCTCCACCGCGTCCAGGCCGATGGTCTCGCTGACGAAGGCGCCGAGGTCCAGGCGGCCCTGGAGGTAGAGGTCGATCAGCATCGGGAAGTCCCGCGAGGGCAGGCAGTCGCCGTACCAGGAGGACTTCAGCGCGCCGCCGCGGCCGAACACGTCGAGCAGCGGGAGCTCCAGCTTCATCTCCGGCGTCGGCACGCCGACCAGCACGACGGTGCCGGCGAGGTCGCGGGCGTAGAAGGCCTGCTGGTACGTCTCCGGGCGGCCGACCGCCTCGACGACCACGTCCGCGCCGTGACCGCCGGTCAGCTCGCGGATCGCCTCCACCGGGTCGGTGTTGCGGGAGTTGACGGTGTGGGTGGCGCCGAGCTTCTCGGCGGTGGCGAGCTTGCGGTCGTCGATGTCCACCGCGATGATCTTCGCCGCGCCGGCCAGCCGGGAGCCCAGCACGGCCGCGCCGCCGACGCCGCCGCAGCCGATCACCGCGACCGTGTCGCCCCGGCCCACGTTGCCGGTGTTGATCGCGGCGCCGATGCCCGCCATCACGCCGCAGCCGAGCAGCCCGGCGACGGCCGGGTCGGCGGCCGGGTCCACCTTGGTGCACTGGCCGGCGGCGACCAGGGTCTTCTCGGCGAACGCGCCGATGCCCAGGGCCGGGGACAGCTCGGTGCCGTCCAGCAGCGTCATCTTCTGCTTGGCGTTGTGGGTGTTGAAACAGTACTGGGCCCGCCCCCGCTTGCAGGCGCGGCACTGGCCGCAGACGGCGCGCCAGTTGAGGACGACGAAGTCGCCGGGCGCGACCTCGGTGACGCCCTCGCCGACGGTCTCCACGATGCCCGCGGCCTCGTGGCCGAGCAGGAACGGGAACTCGTCGTTGATCCCGCCCTCGCGGTAGTGCAGATCGGTGTGGCACACGCCGCAGGCCTGGATCCGCACCACGGCCTCGCCCGGCCCGGGGTCGGGCACGACGATCGTCGTGACCTCCACGGGCGCGCCCTTGGCGCGTGCGATCACTGCCTTGACCTGCTGGGCCATCCGGTTCCACCTCCGTCGGCCGGTGCCACTCTGCACCGGCTTGACCTGCGTCGACGCGAGTCGGGTGACTCGCCCACGAAGCGTATCGCCCGCGCCGCCGGGCGGCCGGGGAGCCTCCCGGGTGATCCGGCTCACCGGGGGCACCCGCCGCGCCGCGGACGCCGGGGGCGCGGCACGGGGCGTGCGGCTACCGCCGAGCGCCCCGGTCAGGCGCCGCACTCTCGGCGCACCCGCCCCTCCCGGCCGTTGGCTGGAATCCTCGCTGTCTGTGGCCCCTCGGCCACGTACGGTCGAAGCGAACCCGGCCGCTCCGGCACCTGTCGGCCGTCCCCGCCCGTCCCCCGCGCACCACCGGATCCACCCCCCGCAGGCCGCCTCCGCGCGGCCACCCCCTGGAGTCTGGAGTACGGATGTCCGCCGAGAACCGCGCGACCGGTGCCGGAACCGGTACCGCCACCGACCCCGGCACGGCCCGGGCCGTGCTGCCCCCGCTGCACTGCCTGCGCCTGCTCGCCCCCGGCCCGCCCCGGCTGGCCGCCCTGCCCACCGGCACCCCGGTCTGGCTGATCAGCCGGCACGCCGAGGTCCGGCAGGTGCTCACCGACCCGCGCCTGGGCCGCGCCCCGCTCTACGCGCCGGACGCCCCGCCGGTCACCCGCGTCCCCAACCTGCTCGACGACCCGACCGCGCTGCTCAACATCGACGGCGTCGAGCACCAGCGGCTGCGCCGCACCGTGCAGCGCGCCTTCACCCCGCGCGCGATCGCCCGGTGGCGCCCCTGGGTCGCCTCGGTCGTCGACGGCCTGATCGACGAGCTGATCGACCGGGGCTCGCCCGCCGACATCGTCGCCGGCTACACCCGCCCGCTGCCGATCGCCGTGATCGGCCGGCTGATGGGCCTGGACCTCCTCGACAGCAGGCGCATCGAGCACTGGAGCGACCACGCCCTGGCCACCACGGCCTACACCGCGCAGGCCGTGCGCGCGGCGATGGAGGAGTTCGCCGCCTTCGGCGCCGAGGTCATCGCCGAGCGCCGCGCCGCACCCGGCGACGACCTGGTCAGCAGCCTGCTCGCGGCCGCCGACGACACCCCCGGCATCACCGAGGAGCAGATCGTCACGCTCGTCGTCGGCCTGGTGGTGGCCGGGCACGAGACCACCATGACCTCGCTCGGCAACGCCCTGGTCTACCTGCTCGGCGACGGCCGGGACGCCTGGCACCGGCTCGCCTCCGACGAGCAGAGCGCGGCCGCCGCCACCGAACAGCTGCTGCGCGCCGTCCCGTTGGGCGACGCCGACACGATGCCCGGCCTGCTGCGCCGGGTGGTCGAGGACGTCGAGATCGGCGGGGTGCGGATCCCCGCCGGCAGCGTCGTCGCCGCGGACGTCACCGCCGCCAACAGCGACCCCGGGGTGTTCACCGGGGACCTGCTGACCGAGCTGTTCTCCCCGCTCGCCGCGCCGACGTACACCTTCGGGGCCGGGCCGCACCACTGCCTGGGCGCCTGGCTGGCCCGGATGGAGCTGGAGCTCGCGCTGCACCGGCTGGCCCGCCGGCTGCCCGGGCTGCGGCTCGCCGCGCCCGGGGAGCCGGTGGACTGGCGGAGCGGTCTGCTGACCCGCAGCCCGCAGCGTCTGGAGGTCGTCTGGTGACGGATCCGCGGACCGCACCCGCCGTCATCGTCCAGGTCGACCGCGACCGCTGCATCGGCTCGGGCATGTGCGCGCTCACCGCGCCCGGGTCGCTGACGCTCGGCACCGACGGCCTGGCCCGCCCGCTGCGCGAGCAGCCGACCGGCGCCGCCGGCGAACCGCTCACCCCGGAGCTGGCCGAGGCCGTCGACTACTGCCCGGTCGAGGCGCTCAGCCTGTACGGCGCCCACGACGGCCGCCGGATCAGCCCGGGCGGCTGACGCCCCGCTCCCGGCCGACGCCCCGGCACCGCGTGCCGGGGCGTCGGCCGGGCCTGCGGCTACCCCCGCGCCGCCTCCAGCGCGCGCCGGACCTCGCCCGCCGGATCGCCCTCGTGGTACGGGCGCTCGCTGTCCTCGATGTGGTCCAGGAACTCCTGGTACCGCAGCGCGTACCCGAGGTGGTGGAGCGGCCCGGCCAGCTCCAGTGCCCGCTCCGGAGCGCTTCCCGGCACCCGCGCGCGCCAGGCGTCCGCCCACACCCCGGCCAGCTGCGCCCACCGCTCCTCGTCGACGAAGGCGCGCGGCCGCAGGCCGTCCATGACCGGGTGGCCCAGGCAGGCGTCCGCGTAGTCGATGGCCACCAGGCCGCTGCCGCTGCCACCACCGCCGTCGCCGGAGCGCCAGTTGCCGGGGTGGAAGTCGCCGTGCACCGCGGTCTCGGGCAGCCCGCAGGCGGCCAGCTCCTCGACCAGCGCGGGCAGCCGGGCCGCCAGCGCCCGGGCGGCGGCGAGCTCCCCGGCCGTCAGGTCCGACTCGCCCTCCAGCCGGTCGAGCAGGGCCGGGACGGCGGCGGCCAGCGCCCGCGGGGTACGGTCGCGCAGCCCGGCCGCGGCGGCCCGGCCGTCGGCCGCGAGCGCGGCCAGGGCGGCGCCCAGCCGCGGCACGATGTCCGCCACCTCCGCCGCCGCCGGGCCCCAGCAGTCCTCCCCGGGCACCTCGTCCAGCAGCACCCGCCCCCGCTCCGGGTCGGCGGCGAGCACGGACGGCACCAGCGCCGGGTCGGCCGCGCCGAACAGCGCGACGGCCTCCGCCTCCCGGGCGTTGAACGCCGGGTTGATCACCTTCAGCCAGACCGGCCCGCCGGCCGTCGGCAGCCGCAGCAGCCCGGACAGGTTCCACGTCCGCACCTGCTCGGCCCGCCCGGTGACCGGCCGTCCGGCCGCCGCCAGCGCCTCCCGCGCCCACCGCACCGCCGCCCGCAGCCCCTCCGGCGTGGCCCAGCCCGCCCGCCGTTCGGCCGGTCCCAGCAGCGCCCCTGTGACGGCGTCCAGCGGGCGCGCCGCCCACCCGCCGGGCCGCTCCCACGCCTCGACGTGGTACACCGTGTGCCCGCCGCTGCCGCCCTCCCCGCCGGTCACCCCGACGAGCCGGACCACCGCCACCGGCACCCCGGCCTCCGCCGAGACCCGGCCGACCACCGGCCCGACCGACGACCACCACGGCTCCCCCACCTCGAAGGGGCCCACCGGCCCCAGGTAGTCGCCGCCGTGGGTGAGATGGACGCTGACCGTCCGACCGTTCGCTCGATTCACCGGGGCAGGGTCCCGCACCCGCCCCGTCCGCGCGACCCATTTTCCGCCCGCACCCGCCCGTACCACCCCGGCTGCCACCGGCCGCTGCTCGGCACGGCCGTCGGCTTCTACCGCCGCGGCCCCGTCCCGGTGCGCCGACTGGTCTGGCCGCACCGGGAGCACCACTGGCCCTGGGACCCGGACGCCTCCCCCCGGCTGCCGGGCCCAGCCCCGCCTCCGGCTGCCGGTGGACGCCCACCCGCCGGGCGTCTGGACGGATGAAGCGGCGGAGGCCGGGGCAACGCCCTGAGACCGCCCCGGCCCGGCCGCCCTACGGGATGGCCACCGCCGCGCCGGAGACGCGGACCCGCGGGGCCGCCGAGCGCAGGTCGACGTGCAGGAGGGCGGGGCGGCCGAGGTCCTCGCCCTGGTGGAGGGTGACGGTGGCCGGCGCGCCGTCGGGGTCGAGGTCGCGCAGGTAGGCGCCGAAGGCGGCGGCGGCCGCGCCGGTGGCCGGGTCCTCGACGACGCCGCCGACCGGGAAGGGGTCGCGGACGTGGAAGACGTCGGGGGCGGCGCGCCAGACCAGCTGGAGGGTGGTCAGGTCACGGGCGGTCATGAAGGCGGCGAGGCCGTCGAAGTCGTAGGCGAGCCGGGCCAGCCGCTCTCGGGTGGCGGCGGCCAGCACCAGGTGGCGGGCGCCCGCGTAGGCGCAGCGGGGCGGCAGCGCCGGGTCGAGGTCCTCGGCCGCCCAGCCGAGCAGTGCGAGCGCCTCGGCGACGTCCGCCGCGTCCACCGCCTCGACGTGCGGCTCCACGCTGGTGAGGGTGGCGCGCAGGCCGCCGTCCGCGTCCTTCACCACCTCGACCGGCACCTCGCCCGCTTGGGTGGCGAAGCGGTAGTGGCCGGGGCCGACCCGTTCGGCCAGGGCCACGGCGGAGGCGACGGTGGCGTGGCCGCAGAACGGCACCTCGGCCAGCGGGCTGAAGTAGCGCACGGTGTGGCCGCCGTCGGGGCCGGGCGTCAGAAACGCCGTCTCCGAGTAGCCCAGCCCGGCGGCGACGGCGAGCATCCGCTCGGCGGAGAGACCGGCGGCGTCGAGCACCACGCCCGCCGGGTTCCCGCCGCCGGGGTCGGTGGCGAAGGCGGCGTAGCGGAGGATCTCGGGTGCGCCGGGAGCGGCGTCGTCACTGGTCATGACGGCTCGAACGCCGCCCGCCCCACCCGTGTTCCCCGTCACCTTCCCGTTCACCGCAGCACCGCCTCCAGCAGGTCGGTGCCGAGCCGGGCGCCGACGGCCAGGTCGAGCTGGTAGAGCATGTAGCGCCCGCGCCGATGGGTGGTCAGCAGCCCGGCCTTGCGCAGCACCGCCAGGTGCCGGGACACCTCCGGCGCGCTGAGCTGCCAGGCGGAGGCGAGTTCGCCGGTGGTGTGCGGCCCGCGCGCGATGGTGCGGGCGAGCCGCAGACGGACGGGGTGGGCGAGCGCCTCCAGCCGCCGCTGGACCAGCGCGAGCGAGACCGGTTCGGGCAGGCCCTCCTCGGCGACGGGGTACTGCACCACCGGGCGCCAGCCGGGTGCGGAGACCACCAGCAGGTGCGGGCGGCCGAACGCGGTCGGCACGAAGGTGACGCCGCCGGCGGCGGTCCCGCTGGTGGTGTTGTCCTGGAGCTTGTCGACGACGATCCGGCGCCGTCCCTCGCCGGCGTCCTCCAGCGCCACCGAGGAGGAGACGGCGGCCAGCGCCTCGGCCGCGCCGTGCCGCACCAGCAGGTCGGTCTTGCGGCGGGCGTCGGCGGCCAGTTCGGGCAGCACCCGGCGCCAGGCGTCGGCGAAGAACGCGTCCGCGCAGTCCTCCAGCATCCGCCGCACCAGTGCCCGCACGGCGGGCGGGTCGGTGAGCAGCCGGTCGGCGAACTCGGCCTGCCGGGGTCCCCGGGCGAGCGCGAGTTCCCGGGCGCGTTCCTGCGCCCGCGGGTCGGTGAGCGGCGAGGCGAAGCGGTGCGCGAGCCGGGAGGCGCCGCAGGTCATCACCAGGGCGGCGCGGACGTACTGCTCGTCGTCGATCCGGTCGACGGCGTCCAGCTCCTCGGCGAGGGTGGCGCCGGGCAGGCCGGGGACGAGGAAGTCGGCGCGCGAGGAGCGCCAGACGAAGTCGGCCTCGGCGAGCCGCTCGGCGAGCGCGGGCGGCACGGCGGCCGTGGTGCTCGCCGCCCAGCCGTGCAGGTCGGGGTGGTGCGCCGGTTCGGCGAGCACGTGCAGCATCGCGCTGAGCTCGGCCAGCGGTGAGGGGGTGAACAGCAGGCGCTCGTCGGGCAGGCCGGTGATGTCGATGGTCAGGCTCACGGATCCGATCCTGTCACCTGCGCCGATGCCGCCCGGCGCTGATTGACGGGACTCGTCAATCGGCGTGCCCGCGGGCCGGGAGCGGGCGGACGGTACCGCTCATGACCCTGATCGAGGACCCGAAGCGGCACCACCCCACGCCTCCCCCCGATTCCCGCGGCGGGCCGGCCGCCCTGCTCGGCCTGCTCACCGCCGCCGGCGGCCCGCGCTACGCGGCCGCGCTGGTGGTGGACGCCCTCGGCACCGGCCTGCTGCGGCCGTTCCTGCTGCTCTACGGCGTCGGCGTGCTCGCCCTGGACGCGGGCGCGGCGGGCCTGGCGATGTCCGCCGGCATGGTCGCCGGGCTGCTGGTCATCCCGCTGACCGGCCGCTGGATCGACCGGGGCGCGCGCAGCCTGCCGGCGGCGGCGACCCTGCTGGTCCGGGCGGCCGGGTCGGTGGTGCTGCTGCTGGCCGACGGGATGGCCGGGTTCGCGGCGGCGGCCGTGCTGCTCGGCGTGGGCGGCCAGTCCTGGCCCGCCACCCACGCCGCCGTGGTCTCGACGCTCACCGAGGGCCGTACCCGGGACGCCGCGCTGGCGGCCGGGCGGACGCTGCGCAACGCCGGGCTGGGCGCTGGCGCGCTGCTGGCCACCCTCGCGGTGGCGGGCGGCACGGGCGCGCTGCGGCTGCTCGCCGGGGTGACCGGGGCGGCCTGCCTGCTCGCGGCTGCGCTGGTGCACTCGTTGCGGGTGACCGCTCCCCAGGCGCCGCCGGCCCCCGCCGGGACCGAGCGCGCCGACGGCCCGGCGCTGCGCCGGATCACCCTGCTCAGCGTGGCCAACCTGCCGTTCGCCTTCGCCTTCGACGTCCTGGAGGTGGCCCTGCCCGCCCTGCTGGTGCTGCACCTGCACGCCTCGGCGGCGTGGTCCTCGGGGGTGTTCGTGGGCAACACGGTGCTGGTGATCACCCTCCAGCTGGCCGTGGTGGTCCGCCTCGCCGGCCGGGCCCGGCACCTGGTGCTGGCCGCCGGCGGCGCCGCGCTCGCCCTCTCCTACCTGGGCTTCTGGGGAGCCGGGGCGCTCGGTGGCACGGCCGGGGCGGCCGGGGTGGCGGCGGTGTCGGTCCTCTTCACGCTTGGCGAGATCCTCTACACCGGCTCGGGCACCGCGCTGGTCGCGGCGAGCGCCCCGCCGCACCTGCTCGGCCGGGCGCTGGCCCGCTGGGAGCTCTCGTCGGGCGTCGGCCGGGCCGCGGCACCGGCCGCCCTGACCGCCCTGCTGGCCGTCGGCCCGCACGCGCTGTGGCCCGTCCTCGCCGCCACCACCCTGCTCGCCGCGGCCGCCGTCGCCCGCCTCCGTCCGGGCCGCTGACCAGGCTCGTCCCGTTCCCGGGGTGCGAGCGCCCGCCCGGTCGCCGATGCTGGGCGGCGAGGCACCCGCACCCGCGCGCGCCGGTCCCGGCCCCGAGGAAGGACACAGCATGAGCGCCCTCGACTTCGAGGTCATCGACAGCCCGGACAGCTCGCTCAACAAGACCTCCGTGCTGGTCACCGGGCCGCAGGACGCGCTGCTGGTGGACGCCGGGTTCACCCGGTCCGACGGGCGTCGGCTGGCGGAGCGGGTGAAGGCCAGTGGCAAGCGGCTGACCACGGTGTTCGTCAGCCACGGCGACCCGGACTTCTACTTCGGCGCCCAGGAGGTGCAGGACGTCTTCCCGCAGGCCCGGTTCCTGGCCACCGCGTCGACCGTCGAGCACATCCAGGAGACCTACGAGGCCAAGCTGCGGGCCTGGGCGCACCTGGGGCCCGAGCTGCCGACCCGGCTGGTGCGCCCGGAGGTGCTGCGCGGCGACGAGCTGGTCTTCGAGGGGCACCGCTTCGAGCTGCGCGGGGCGGACTTCCACCTGCCGGACCGGCACTACCTGTGGCAGCACCACCACCGCACGGTGCTCGGCGGCGTCCTGCTGTTCCAGGGGCTGCACGTGTGGACGGCGGACACGCCGACGCCGGAGGAGCGGGCGGCCTGGATCGACCTTCTGGACGGCATGGCGGCGCTGGAGCCGGCCTTCGTGGTCGCCGGGCACCGGACGGCGGACGCGCCGACCGACACCTCCTCGATCGACCACACCCGGGACTACCTGCGGGCCTTCGAGACGGAGGTCGGCCGGGCGCCGGACGCGGCGGCGGCCCGCGCGGCCCTGGAGCACCGCTTCCCCGGGCTGGGCATGACGCTGGCGGTCGACCTCGGCACCAAGGTCGCCAAGGGCGAGCTGAGCTGGGGCTGAGCACGGTGATCGAGATCCCGCGGTCCCAGGCCGCGTTCGCGGAGTCCGACGCCCCGGCCGACGTGGTGCGCCGCCAGTACCTGGCCTCGGCGCGCGGCGACCTGGGGGCGCTGCGGGCGACCCTCGCCGACGACGTGGAGTGGACGGAGATGGCGGGCTTCCCGCTGGCCGGCACCTACCGCACGCCCAAGGGCGTCACCGGCGGGGTGATGGAGCGGCTGTCCGCCGACTGGGAGGACTGGGCCGCGCACGACGACCGGTACGTGGTGGCCGGCGAGGACGTGGTGGTGCTGGGCCGGTACACGGCGGTGCACAAGGCCACCCGGCGGCCGCTGTCCGTGCGGATGGTGCACCACTTCACGGTGCGCGGCGGGCGGATCGTGCGGTTCGAGCAGTTCACCGACACCGCGCTGGTCCGGGACGCGATGACGCCCTGACCGCTCCCCGCCCCCGTGCCGCTCGGCCGTCCCGGTCCCCCTGTCCCGCTCCCCCCTGTCCCGCTCGTGTCACCCGTTCGGGGGAGCCGCGGCGGCGCGCCGGACGCGCTCTCGACAGCCCCCGCGCCCGGCGGCAGGCTGTCCGTGATTTCCGCCGGAGAACGAGGAGTTCACCATGAGCACGGACAGCACAGGCACCGCGGGCGGCGGGCGGGAGCGCCCCTTCGTGATCGTCGGCGCCTCGCTCGGGGGCGCGAAGGCCGCGCAGGCGCTGCGCGAGGCCGGCTACACCGGCGGCATCGTGCTGATCGGCGCCGAGCACGAGCGCCCGTACGAGCGTCCGCCGCTCTCCAAGGGCTACCTGCTCGGCAAGACCGCCCGGGAGAAGATCTACGTCCACCCGCCGCAGTGGTACGCCGACCACGACGTGACCCTGCGGCTGGGCACGGCGGTGGTCGCCGTCGACCCGGCGGCGCACACGGTGACGCTGGCCGACGACGGCCGGGTGGAGTACGCGAAGCTGCTGCTGACCACCGGCTCGGTGCCGCGCCGGCTGCCGGTCCCCGGCGCCGGGCAGGAGGGCGTGCACTACCTGCGGCGGGTGGAGGACAGCGAGCGGATCCGCAAGGCGTTCCGCGCGGGCGCCCGGGTGGTGGTGATCGGCGCGGGCTGGATCGGGCTGGAGACCGCGGCCGCGGCGCGGGCGGCGGGCGCCGAGGTGACGGTGCTGGAGGCGGCCGAACTGCCGCTGCTGCGGGTGCTGGGCCGCGAGGTGGCGCAGGTCTTCGCCGACCTGCACCGCGACCACGGGGTGGACCTGCGGTTCGGCGTCCAGGTCACCGAACTGACCGGCGAGAACGGCCGGGTGACCGGCGTCCGGCTGGCCGACGGGACGGCGGTGGCGGCGGACGCCGTGGTCGTCGGCATCGGCATCGCCCCCGACACCTCGCTCGCCGAGGCGGCCGGCCTGGAGGTCGACAACGGCATCAAGACCGACGAGCACCTGCGCACCTCGGACCCGGACATCCACGCGGCCGGCGACGTCGCCAACGCCTACCACCCCCTGTTCGGCCGCCACCTGCGCGTCGAGCACTGGGCGAACGCCGTCAACCAGCCCCAGACCGCCGCCCGCGCGATGCTCGGCGAGGACGCCGTCTACGATCGCGTCCCCTACTTCTTCACCGACCAGTACGACCTGGGCATGGAGTACGTCGGCTGGGTCGAGCCCGGCGGCTACGACCGGGTGGTGTTCCGCGGCGACCCGGCCACCCGCGAGTTCATCGCCTTCTGGCTCTCCGAGAACCGCGTCCTGGCCGGCATGAACGTCAACGTCTGGGACGTCACCGACCCGATCCGCACCCTCGTCCGCTCCGGCCGCACCGTCGACCCCAAAGCCCTCGCCGACCCGGACGTCCCCCTCACCGACCTCTGACCGGGGCCGGGGCCGGGGCCGGGAGAGCCGGACGGCCCGCTCGCGGAAGGCTGTTCCCGGGAGCGGGCCGTTCGGTTGCGCGTTGGTCGGGGCGGGTCAGGCGACGGGCGGGAAGGCCTCGGCGTCCGGCTTGAGCAGCTGGCCGGGGGCGGGGGCCTTCTGGTTCACCAGGTAGTCGGTGACCAGCTTGCCCAGCTCCTTGCTGCGGCCGACGGCGCAGTGCTCGACCACGTCGACCGAGACCAGCACCGCGTTGCCCAGCTGGCGCTGCATGCGCTGGGAGAAGGTGTAGTTGGTGGCCGGGTCGTAGAGGTTGCCGATGACCATCACCGGGGTGGCGGTCTTCTTGTTCCACGGGCCGGTGAAGCGCTCGGCGTCACGGGCCGGGGCCGGCCAGGTGGAGCAGGTCGGGCCGTCGAAGGCCTGGTAGCGGCCGAAGGTCGGCGACTCCTTCTCCCAGGCCTTGGCCAGGCCGGTGAAGGTCCACGGGTTGGACGGGTACGGCTTGTCCTGGCAGTTGACGCCGTAGTAGGAGTCGTCGGAGGAGTACGGGGTCTCCGGCAGCGCCTCGCGCAGGGCGTTCGGCAGGGTCTGGGCGAGCACCTTGGCGTCCTCGACGGCGGCCGGGTCGACCGGCGCGACGGGGGCGATGCCCTGGGCCGCGGCGGCCGGCGCCTGGATCACCGAGTACAGCGCCTGGAGGGACTTGGCGAGCGGCGCCTGCCGGCTCTGCGCGTACAGCGCGTTGGCGACCTGGCTGGTGAAGCTGGAGAGGGTGACCTCGGTGCCGTCCGGCAGGGTGACCGGGTTGGTGCGCAGGTGGTCGCGGACGGTGTCGAACTTGGTGCGGGTGTCGCCGTCGCCGAAGGCGCAGCGCGGGGCGCCGGCGGCCTGGCAGCGCTTGAGGTACTCGGCGAGGGCGACCTCGAAGCCGGTGGCGCGCTGGCGGTCGTACTCGACGCCGTTGTGCATCCGCAGGTTGGGGTCGACGTTGCCGTCGACGATCAGCGCGCGGACCTTGTTCGGGTACATGCCGGCGTAGGTGGCGCCGATGAGGGTGCCGTAGGAGAAGCCGGCGAAGGTGAGCTTGTCGTCGCCGACGGCGCGGCGCATCCGGTCGAGGTCGCGGACCACGTTGATGGTCGACATGTACTCGATGAGCGGGCCGGCGTTGCGCGAGCAGGCGTCGGTGTAGTCCTCGGTGGCGTCGATGGTCCGGGCTATCTCGGCCCTGGTCACCGGGACGCCGACCATCCGGTCGTTGACGCCGGCGGCCTCCTCGTCGGTGGTGAAGCACTTGAGCGGGTTGCTGCGGGCCACGCCGCGCGGGTCGAAGCCGACCAGGTCGAAGCGGTCCTGGACGTCCTTGCCGAAGCGGGTGGTGGTGGCCCAGAGGTAGCCACTGCCGCCCGGGCCGCCGGGGTTGAGGAAGAGCGAGCCGATCCGCTTGGCCGGGTCGCTCGCGCGGCGGCGCATCATCGCGATGCCGGTGGTCTCGCCGTTGGGGTGGTCGTAGTCGAGCGGCACCTGGTAGACGGCGCAGTCGTAGATCTTCGGGTCCGGCTGGGTCGGATCGGGGTTGCACGGCTTCCAGTCGACCGGAGCCACCCTGGCCTCGGCGGCCGGGCCGGGGGCCGGTGCGGCGACGGCCGCGGCGGCCGAGCCGGCGACGAGGGCGAGGGCACTGGTGACCGCCAGTGCCGCGCTGGTGATACGAGACACGAAACCTCCTCCGGTTCTGCAAACCCGGTCAGCCTGGCAGGCCGCGATCAACAGGGGAAGACGTGTGCGACAGGAGATTCTTGCGAGGAGGAGCCGAAGGGGCGTCAATCCCCGCTTTCCGGACTGGATTGACGGGAAACAGTGCGGTCGGTGGCTGAAGATCATCATTCACCGTATGGTCTGGCACCGCCCCCGGCGGCCCGTGACCCGCCGGCCCGCCCGGCCGACGCCGCGTCAGCAGGCGTCGGCGGCATCCCCGGTGGTGACCGGCACCCGGCGCACGGCACCCCGCCCGGCGCCGGGCCGTGCCACCGCCCGCCCCCTCCGCCCGGCGCGCGCCCCCCGGGGGGGCCGCGTCACCCGGACGGCGGTACCTGACGCCGCGCCAGGCCCTCCCCGCGCGCTCCGTGCCCGTCCCGTCCGCCATCCGGTCGGCTGTCCGAGAGCGCTCCGGAAAGCCGTGTTGACCCGTCAGTAGGGCCCTCCTATGCTCATCCGCGTCCTCGTTCGCGATCGTGGACACGATAACTACGTGCACGCCCCGCGAGCGCCGTCCGGCACCGGGCGGGACCGCCGCGGCTCCCACCCGGCGGGAGCCGTCACCCGGCGAGAAGGGCTCTCCCATCAGCACCTCCACCGCACCCCCGGGCGGCACGGGCCCCGCCCCCGAGCAGCGGCCCGAGGCCACGGCGCGCCGCCGCTTCCTGACCTACCTGCTCGCCGCACCGACCCTCACCGTCGCCGCCCGGGCCGGTCTCGACGCCGCCGCGCCCGCCGCCGCCCGGGCCGCCGAGGCCGCGGCCACCGGGGCGCAGGCGGGCGGGAGCCGGAGCGCCACCTCGCCGCTGCTCGGCCTGCCCGGCATCCCCGACATCGTCGACCTCGGCCAGGCGCTGCAGATCGCCGGCCTGCCCACCGCGCACCTGCTCGTCCTGGAGATCACCGCCGCCGGCCGCGCCGTCCTCCACCTGCCCCGTCTGGAGGTCGGCCAGGGCCTCACCACCACCGTGGCGATGATGGTCGCCGAGGAGCTCGACGCCCGGCTGGCCGACGTCGACGTCCCGCTCTCCGACAGCCGCCCCGACCTGCTGTTCAACCAGCTCACCGGCGCCTCCAACTCGGTCCGCACCCTCTACGACCCGGTGCGCGCCGTCGCCGCCGCGGCCCGGGCCCGGCTGGTCACCGCGGCCGCCCAGCGCTGGTCGCTGCCGGCCGCCACCCTGCGCACCGCCGACTGCGCCGTCCTCGCCCCCGACGGCCGCCGGACCGGCTACGGCGAACTCGCCGCCGCGGCCGCCGCGATCGCGGTGCCCGCCGTGCCGGCCACCCCCAAGCCGGCCGGGCAGCGCCGCGTGATCGGCCGGCCCACCGGCCGGATCGACGCCCGGGACATCGTCACCGGCCGTGCCAAGTACGCCGGCGACCTCGCGGTGCCCGGCGCGGTGCCGACCGTCGTCGCCCGCCCCACCACCATCAACGGCACCCTGGCCTCCCTGGACGCCTCCGCCGCCCGCACCATGCCCGGCGTGCTCGGTGTGGTGACCGTCCCGAGCGGCGTCGCCGTCCTCGCCGAAACGTTCGACCAGGCGCTCAGGGCCCGCGACGCCCTGCGCACCAGCTGGCACCCCGGCCCGGTCGCCGCGCTCTCCGACGCCGACATCCGGCAGCGGCTGCGCTCCGCGCACGCGCCGTTCCTGGTGCCCCCGCTGCTCACCCAGTACGTGGACGGCGAGTTCGACTTCGCCTTCGTCAACCACGCGCCGATGGAGGTGCTGACGGCGATCGCCGACGTCCGCCCGAACCGGGCCGAGCTCTGGTTCGCCGCGCAGACCCCGATCGTCGCCCAGCAGACCATCGCCGCCGAACTCGGCCTGCCGCAGGACGCGGTCACCGTCCACGTGGTGCGCGGCGGCGGGTCGTTCGGCCGCCGGCTGTTCTACGACGCGGCGCTGGAGGCCGCGCTGATCTCCCGGGCGGCCGGCCGGCCGGTCAAGCTGATGTGGACCCGCAACGACGACATGCGCCACGGCCGGATGCGCCCCGCCACCCACCACCGGGTCCGCGCCACCTACGGGCTCGGCCAGGTGCTCGGCTACGAGCACCGCGTCGCCACCGTGACGACCGACTTCGGCCACGGCCTCGGCGAGGCGCTCACCGCCGCCGGCTTCCGGCTGGAGCTCGCCGGGCTCTCGCTCGCCCAGGTGTTCTTCCTGCTCAGCCAGAGCAACCCGTACGCCGTCGGCATCCCCACCCAGGTGCTCGCCGAGGTGCCGCTGAAGATCCCGACCGGCAGCTGGCGCTCCGTCTACTCCGGCACCGTACGGGTGGCCGACGAGATCATGATGGACGAACTGGCCCGCCGCCTCGGCCAGGACCCGGTGGCCTTCCGCCGCGCCCGGCTGCGCGAGACGGCCGGGCAGGCCGTGCTCGACACCGTCGCCCGGGCCGGCCGCTGGGGCCGCGCCATGCCGCCCGGCCAGGCCCAGGGCATCGGCTACCACGAGGAGAACGGCGGCCGGGCCGCCTACCTGGTCGAACTCGACGCCTCCGGGCCCACCCAGCCCCGGGTGACCAAGGCGGTGATCGCCGCCGACCTCGGCACGGTGATCAACCCGACCGGCCTGGAGGCCCAGCTGACCGGCGCGCTGATCGACGGCATCTCGGTGATCCTGCAGGCCGGCAACCACATCGACCGCGGCGCCGTCCGCGAGGGCAGCTACGGCGACTTCCACTACGCGCGGCAGAAGCACAGCCCGCCGGTGGTCGAGATCCACCTGCTGCCGCCGAGCGGACCGCCCGGCGGCGCGGGCGAACTGGGCGTGCCGGCGGCCTCCGCCGCGGTGGCCAACGCCTACGCCCGGGCGACCGGCACCAGCCCGCGCTCCTTCCCGCTCAACTTCTGACCCCGCTCGGCTTCCGCCCCGGTGGCCTCCCGACCCCACCCGACGACCGCTCCCCGACGACCGCTCCCCGACGACACCGAGGACACGCCCCTCCCATGCCCAGCCACACCTTCGTCCTCAACGGCCGGCCGGTCACCGTCGAGGCACCGGACGACATGCCGCTGCTCTGGGTGCTGCGCGACAAGCTCGGCGTCACCGGCCCCAAGTACGGCTGCGGCGTCGGCGTCTGCCGCGCCTGCACCAGCCACCTGGACGGCGAGGAGGTGCAGCCCTGCATCGTGCCGGTCAAGGCCTGCGCGGACCGCCGGGTCACCACCATCGAGGGCCTCGCCGACGGCGACACCCTGCACCCCGTCCAGGAGGCCTGGCTGGAGTGCGACGTCGCCCAGTGCGGCTTCTGCCAGCCCGGCCAGATCATGACGGCCGTCGCCCTGCTGCGCCGCACCCCGGCGCCCACCGACGCCGACATCGACCAGATCCAGAACATCTGCCGGTGCGGCAGCTACCCCCGGATCCGCGAGGCCGTCAAGCGCGCCGCCGCCCGAACCGCCGCGGGCGGCGCCGGCGGTTAGGACTGGTCCCAGGCGTCGACGGTCAGCAGGGCGTCCGGCGGGCAGACGGCGATCCGCTCGGGGAACTGCTCGCGCCGCCGGTACTCCGCGCCGGGCCCGGTGTCGAACACCGAGCCGTCGGCGAGCAGCGGCAGGACGTCGCCGGCCCGGGCGGTGTAGCGCAGGGGGTAGCCGTCGAACCGCGACTGCTCGGCCCGGTCGGCCCCGACCAGGGCGGCGATCCAGTCGAGGCCACCGAGGCCGGTCTCCCACTGGGCGAGGACCTCGCCCTCACCCTCCCCCGTCGCCGGGGCCTTGACCAGGAACCACCAGCCGAGCATGCGACGCCCTCCCCTTCGTCCGCCGTGCACCACCGGCAGGCTACGCCACCGGGCGTCAGGGCTTGAGGACCAGCCGGATCGGATCGCCCTTCTTCTGCTCCAGGGCCTCGACCGCCTCGGCGGCCCGGGCCAGCGGGAAGCTACCGCTCACCGAGCGGGAGAACTCCAGGCGGCCGCCGCGGACCAGGTCGACCAGGTCGACGACGTCCTGGCCCTCCGAGCCGTAGTGGCCGCGGATCTGCTGGCGCAGGTAGCTGACCAGGGTGCCGTTGGTGATGGTCAGCGGCTGGTTGGTCAGGCCGACCAGGACCAGACGGCCGTGCTCGCCGAGCGCGGCCATCGCCTGCTCGCGGACCGGGGCGACCCCGGCGAAGTCGAACGCGGCGGCCAGCGGACGGCCGCGGGTCGCGGCGCGCAGCTTCGCGGCGAACTCCGGGTCACCCGGGTCGAGCGCGGCGTCGGCGCCGAAGGCGAGGGCCCGCTCGCGGGCGGCGGGCAGCGGGTCGACCGCGACGATCGGGTGGGCGCCGACGGTGCGCAGCAGCTGCACGCCGTGCGCGCCCAGACCGCCCACGCCCCAGACGCCGACGGCCTCGGCCGGGCGGACGGCACCGGTGCCGGTGATGGCGGCCCAGGGGGTGGAGACCGCGTCCGGGATGAAACAGGCCTGCTCGAAGGGCAGCTCGTCGGGGATCGGCACCAGGGTCTCGGCGGTGGCCAGCGCGTACTCGGCCCAGCCGCCGTCGTAGTCGACGCCCCGGGTGAGGACGACGCCGTCGCGGCTCTCGCCGGCCTGCAGCAGCACGCGGTCGCCGACCGCCGCGGTGCCGACGCCCTCGCCCAGGCCGTGCACGGTGCCCGCGACCTCGTGGCCGAGGGTGACCTTGTCGCCCCGCAGGTGCAGCGGCTTGAGCATGCCCTCGATCAGGTGGACGTCCGAGAGGCAGACGCCGGCGGCGCCGACCTTGATGAGGACCTGTCCCGGCCCCGGCGTGGGCACCGGCACCTCCTCGACGGCGAAAGCGCCCTTGGCGACGTCGAGCCGGCCGGCGAGCATCGTGGCGGTCATCCCGGTTCCCTTCCACAGGGGTGGCGCGGTCGGCGGCCGCACCATCCGAACTTACTTGTTGTTCAACAAGCAAGTTCCACCCTAGCATGGTGGTATGCCCACGCACGTTTCCCCGCCAGATTCCCCGGCAGGCCCCTCCCCCGCACCGGCGGAGCACCCGGAGCCGCCACGCCGCACCCAGGCCGAACGGCGCGCGCGGGCCGAGCGCGCGCTGCTCGCCGCCGCCGCGCGCCTGATCGCCGAGCACGGGAGCGCCGGGGTGACCCTCGCCCGGGTGGGCGAGGAGGCCGGCTTCAGCCGCGGCCTGGCCTCGCACTACTTCGGTTCCAAGGGCGCCCTGCTGGCCCGGCTCCAGGAGGAGGCGCTCGCCGAGGCGATGGCCGCCGCCGCGCCGGAGCGCAGTGGCGCGGGCGCCGTCGAGGAGTTGTGCGCCTTCGCCCGGGCCGCCTGCCTGGACGGGGTGCGGAACCCGACCGACCTCGGCCGGGCCTTCGTCGTGCTGGGCGCCGAGGCCCTCGCCGGCTCCTCGGAACTCACCGACGCCGTCGCCCGGCTGGACGCCCGGATGCGCGACTGGGTGGCCGAGGTGATCCGCCAGGGAGCGGCCGACGGCGAGGTCCGGCCGGAGGTCGACCCGGACGCCGCCGCGACGGCGGTGGTCGGCCTGCTCAAGGGCCTGATCGTCCAGGCCGCCGCCGCCCCGGGCGCCCTCGCCCTCGACCGCGCCACCACCGAGGCCCAGCGCTGGATCCGCGTCGCCCTCACCAGCGCCTGACCGCGCGCCCCCGCACCACCCCCGTACCACTGTGCGGACACCCCCTGTCCCCGGGCGACCCGCTCGATCTAGGGTGAGGAAGCGTCAGAGCCGTTGTTCCGGAGGGTGGATGACCATGATCGGGCGCCGTTCACTGCTGACGTTCGCGGGGCTGGGCGGGGCGTCGCTCGCACTGCCGGGCACCCCGGCGTACGCCGCACCCGCCCCCGCGCCGACCGTCACGCCGGTCGCCGCACCGCCCGCCACCGCGCCGTCGTCCGCCGCGCCGATCGACCTGCCGGCGCCGACCGTGCGGCGGACGGTCGGCACGGTCTCCCTGCACCTGGTCGACGAGCACCGGCAGGACCCGTTCGCCCCCACCCCCGCTCCGCGCGAGCTGATGGTGCAGCTCTGGTACCCCGCCCGCGCCGCCGCCGGGCGCCCCCGCGCGCCGTACACCACGGCGCGCGTGGCGGCCGCGCTGGACCAGGGCACCTTCCTCGACCCGGGCACCATCGCCCGGCTGCGCCCGACGGCACGGCTCGGCGCCCCGGCGCTCCCGGGCGCGCTGCCACTGCTGCTGCTCGGCCACGGCCGCAAGGGCGGGCGCAGCAACTGCACCGCGCTGGCCGAGGAGTTGGCGGCGCGCGGCTATCTGGTCGCGGCGCTCGACCACACCTACGACGCCACCGCCGTGGAGTTTCCGGACGGCCGGCTGGTGCGCAGCGTCCTGGAGGACGAGCCGGCCGACTGGGACGCCACCGAGCGCAAGGAGATCGCCGCCCGGGCTGCCGATCTCCGCTTCGTGGCCACGGAGTTGACCACCGGCCGGGCGCTGCGCCGGCACGCGGGGCTGCCCTGCGCCGACCCGCGGCGGATCGGCGTGTTCGGACACTCGATGGGCGGCGCGGCCGCCGCCGAGGCGATCCGCCAGGACCGGCGGTTCACCGCGGGGCTCAACCTGGACGGCGGCTTCTTCGGCTCGCCGGTCGCGGACGAGGGCGTGGACCGGCCGTTCCTGCTGTTCACCACGCTGGAGGACCACGAGACCTGGCAGCGCTGGCGCGAGCACCAGCGCGGCTGGGGACGCCAGCTGCTGCAGCACGACTCGGGCCATCTGAGCGTCACCGACCTGCCGTACGCCGTCGGCCCCGGGCACCTCGCCGAGAACACCTCACCGGAGACCGCCCTGCGGCTGACGGGCACCATCGCCCCGGCGCGCGCCGTCGAACTGGCCCGCGCCTACGTGCTCGCGCACTTCGACCGCTTTCTGCACGGGCGCCCGTCCCCGCTGCTGGACGCGCCCTCCCCGCGCTACCCGGAGATCTCCTTCGTCTGGAGCCGCGGCTGAGCCCGGGCCCTACGCCGGCCCGGCGGCCCCGGGGTCGCGGCCGAAGAAGGCGGCGAGCCGGTCGTACACCGGCGCGTCCTCGGCGGCCTCGACCTCCGGGCCGAAGGCGTGCCGCTCCTCCTCGCTCCCCCGGTACTCCGGCCGCAGCGCGCCGTGCGCCCAGGTGAGCGAGGCCTCGGCCACCTCGTGGTCGAGGCCGGCCGTGGACTGGCCGGTGGCCCGGGCGAGGTCCCAGCCGTGCACGGCGAACTCGGCGATCTGCTGGTCCACCGGGAAGCGGGCCGGCAGTGCGCCGGCGCCGGGGACCTCGATCACGCCGCCGAGGTCCCCGGCCTGCCGCCAGGCGGCCACCAGGCGCTCGGCCCCGGCCTCGAAGCGGTGCAGCCAGTCGTCCTCGACCCGCTCGAAGGACTGCGACCAGTCGGGCGTGCCGCCCTGCGCCCGGACGGTGAACTGCTCCAGGTCGTGCAGCAGATGGCTGATCAGCTGCCCGACGTCCCAGGAACGGCAGGCCGTCGGGTGGCCGGCCAGCTCGGCGCCGACGCCGTCGATCAGGCCGGCGGTCTGCGCGAGCGCACGGGCGAGCAGCTCGATCGGGTCTTGCGCTCCGGTCATGACGCACCTCTCCGTCGTCGGGGCCGCACCGGCCCCTCATTCGGGACCCGCGCGCCGGCGCGCGCCGCGGACGCGTGCCGGCGAACGTGGTCGGTCCGGCCGATCGTAGACGGGGGCACCGACAACCGGCCCGGAGCAACACCCCGGGCCGGCCCGCGGAGCAGCGGGGTCAGGCGGCGAAGCCGCCGTCCACGGCGATCTCGGCGCCGGTGATGTAGCGGCCCTCCGCGCCCGCCAGGTGCGCGACGGTCGCGGCGACGTCGGCCGGCCGCCCGTACCCGCCGAGCGCGGTGAAGCCGGACTGGAACCCGGCCGACGGGCCGTCCGCCGGGTTCATGTCGGTGTCGATCGGGCCGGGGTGGATCACGTTGACGGTGATCCCGCGCGGGCCCAGCTCACGGGCCAGCGCCTTGCTGAGCCCGATCGTCGCCGCCTTGCTGGTCGCGTAGAGGCTGCCGCCGGGGAAGGCGGCCCGCCGGGCCATGCAGCTGCCGATGGTCACGATCCGGCCGCCGTCGGTCAGGTGGGCGACGGCGGCCTGGGCGTACAGGTACGGCGCCCGGACGTTGGTCTCCAGCACCCGGTCGACGTCGGCCAGGCCGGTCTCCTCGATCGGGCCGATGAAGCCCGCCCCGGCGTTGTTGACCAGGATGTCGAGCCGCCCGAACCGCTCGGCGACCGCCTCGACGACGGCGCGCACCTCCTGCGGGTCGGCGCTGTCGGCCCGGACCGCCCAGCCGCGCCGGCCCATCGCGGTGATCTTGGCCGCCACCGCCTCGGCGCGTTCGGCGCTGCCCAGGTAGGTCACCGCCACGTCGGCGCCCTCCTCGGCGAGCCGCAGGGCCACGGCCTCCCCGATGCCCCGGCTGCCGCCGGTCACCAGGGCCGCCTTGCCGTCGAGCTTCGCGAGCGTGGTCGTCGTCATATCGTCAGAACTCCTTGGGTCGTTCGCGGACATGACTCGATCCTCGGTCCGCGCGACCTGCGGGTCCGGCGGTATTCGGACGTCGCGTTCAACGTTCAACTACCGAGCCCTCCCTCCGCGAACGCCGGACGGCCACCCTCGGGGGCAAGGGTGGCCGGACGGCCCCGGGCAGGGGGTGCCGGGGAGTGCGGCCCGGCGGGACGGGCTCAGCGGGACGGGCTCAGCGGAACGGGTGCACCGGGCGGTGTCAGAACGACAGGGTCTGGCCCGGGAAGATCAGGTTCGGGTTGGTGCCGATCGCCTTGATGTTCCTGGCGTGCAGTCCGGCCGTGTCGAGGCCGAACTTGGCCGCGATGCCGCTCAGCGTGTCACCGCTCTTGACGGTGTAGCTGCCACCCTCGGCGCCCCGGTCGGAGGCGGAGGGCGCGGCGGGCGCGGCAGGCTTCGCGGCGGGCTTCGCAGCCCCCTGGGACGGAGCCTGGGCCTGGGCCGGGGCCGCCTTGCGGGGCGTCGCCTTCTGTCCCTGGGCCGGGGCCGGCTTGGCCGGGGCGGCCTGCTTCGCCGGCTGCTGCTTGGCCGGCTGCTGGGCCTTGGGCGCCGCGGCGGGCGCGTCGTCGGCGGCGGACGCGCCGCCCCTGCTGAGTCCGGCCTTGCCCGAGCAGACCGGCCAGGCGCCCGGACCCTGCTTGGCGAGGACCTTCTCGGCGACCGCGATCTGCTGCTCGCGGCTCGCCTGGTGGGCCTGCGGGGCGTACGCGGTGCCGCCGTACGCCCTCCAGGTGGAGGGGGCGAACTGGAGTCCGCCGGAGAAGCCGTTGCCGGTGCTGATGCTCCAGTTGCCGCCGCTCTCGCACCGGGCGACGGCGTCCCAGGAGGAGGTGGGGGCGGCGGAGGCCGAGGTGGCCGTGACGAGGCCGGCCACCGGCAGCGCCGCGATGGCGGCGCCCGCCACGACAGCGAGCCGGACCCGGTTGCGCTTGGCAGTGCCGTTGGTGCCGGTGGTGGTGCTGTCGACGGTGGTGGAAGCGGCGGTCTCGTGACGGGGATTCATGGAATTCCTCTCGACAAGCCCCGGGCAGGCGTGCGGAACCAGGCCCCTGCCGGGGCCGGCTGTCGCTCCCTCACTCGACGGGCGGCCGGGCACGTGTCCGACGTGCCGTGCCGCCCAAGCCACCCTCCGCTCGCCGACGGCCCGTTCGAGCCGGTCGCGTCAACGGGCACCGCCCTCGCGCCGGTGGTCAGTCGGCGGGCGATGCGTCGGGGGTGAACCCGGGTGGTGCTCGTTGCACCGCCAATGAAGCTACGGGCGGCCCCCGCGCCGCATCAAGCAATTCTTGGACGCCGCAGGTCAGTTGACCGTTACCGGCGGTATCGATCATGTAGTCGACCGGGAAACGACCGGCTTTGACCGCATTTCCCGGCCCAAACGATCGATTTCCGTGCCGTCGCTCACACCCTGCCGAGCGCCGAGCCGGCCGCGCCGTCGACAAATCGCTACGGAGATCTGACGCGCCGTCACCGCGCGAATCGGAGTTCCCGATTCCACCCGCCGTCGATGTGGTGCTCACCACTCCAACTACCGAGAGTGAGCGAAAAATCGCTCAGCGCATGGCACACGACCCGTCCGCGCACGCACCGAACGGGGGCGCGAGCGGGCCCGCGCAGGGGCGCGGACGCCCCGTGCGCGCGCCTCAGCCGGCGCCGTCCAACCCCGCGTCGCGCGCCAGCAGCGCCGCCTGCACCCGGTTGTCGCACCCCAGCTTGGCCAGGATCCGGCTCACGTACGTCTTCACCGTCGCCTCGCTCATGTGGATCCGGGCGCCGGCGTCCGCGTTGGACAGGCCCTCCCCGAGCAGCGCCAGCACCTCCAGCTCACGCTCCGTCAGCACCTCCAGGCGCCGCCGCGCCTGCGCCCCGCGCGCCGCCGCCGGACCGGCGTGCCCGCCCGCCAGCGAGTCCACGATGTGCCGGGTCGCGGCGGGCGACAGGAAGGCGTGCCCGGTCGCGGCCGCCCGCACGGCCTGGATCAGCTCGCCCGGCGCGGTGTCCTTCAGCAGGAAGCCCGCGCCCCCCTCGCTCACGGCGCGCAGTACGTTCTCGCGCTCCCCGAAGGTGGTGAGGATCAGCGCCCGCGCGCCGGGCGCGGCCCGCGGCAGCTCGGCGAGCGCCGTCAGCCCGTCCATCACCGGCATCTGGATGTCCAGCAGTACGACGTCCGCCCGGTGCGCGCGCGCCAGCTCCAGCGCCTGCCGGCCGTCGGCGGCCTCCGCCACCACGTCGATGTCCTCGGCGGAGGACAGGATCATCCTGATCCCGGCCCGGATGAGCGGCTCGTCGTCGGCGACGAGGACTCGGATCACGGCTGGTCATCCCCTTGTACTGGTCCTGACGGTGCGCCGCCGGACCGCCCGGCCGCGCCGGGGACCATCCAAACACCCGCGCGGGTCACTGCTTCACCCGGTAGTACTGCTTGTCGACCAGCACCCCGTCCTTGAAGCAGAACCGCACGGCGTTCTCCTCGTCCCAGCTCTCCCCCGACTCGTCGGAGAGGAAGTAGTGGCAGACCGACCCCACCGGCGGCGTGGGTCCGGTGCCCCGCAGGTTCTGGGTGAAGAACTCGCTGCCCGGCGGGAGGTGCCGCCTCACCTCCTCCTCCGGGGCGCCGACCTGCAACTCCTCGTACACCGACCGCTTGATCGTGGAGTTCTCGGCGGACCGGATGAATCCGACCAGGCCCCAGACCGCCAGCCCGAGGACGGCCAGCAGCACCACCGCGCCCCCGACCGCGCAGCCGATCGCCGGGCTGCGCCGCTTCACGGGCGCGGCCCCGACCGGCGGCACGCCGTCGAGTGCCCAGACCGGCGCCCCCTCCGTGTCCCACGCCTCCTGCGCGCCGTCCACGCTGGTGCCCATGCCCGCGCTCCCTGCGCCGGCCGGGCTCTCCGCGCCCTCGTAGGGCAGCACCGCAGCCAGCCGGAACCCCGCCCCGGCCGTCGGCCCGGCGTGCACCATGCCGCCGACCAGCCGGGCCCGCTCGCGCAGACCGGTCAGCCCCTGGCCGCCGCTGACCGCCGGCACCGCGCCGCCGGGGCGCACCCCCACCGGCTCGGGCGCCGCCGGGTTGACCACCTCGACCACCAGCGCGTCCGGCTCGTACCGGAGCGCGACCGTGATCGGCGCGCCGGGGGCGTGCTTGTGCGCGTTCGTGAGCGCTTCCTGAGCGACCCGGTACGCCGCGTGGCCGGCGGAAGCGGTCAGCGCACGCCGCTCGCCGTCGCGGACCAGGGTGACCACGGTGCCCGCCGCCCGCGAGGAGGCGACCAGCCCGTCGATGCCGTCCACCCCGCCGGTCCCGGCGCCGCCGGCGGCCGGCGAGCCGACGCCCGACGCTCCGCGGCCGGGTGCGCCCACCCCCGGCGCGGACGGCGCCGCCGTCGACTCGTCGTGCAGCACCCCGACGACCTCGCGCAGCTCGCGCATCGCCGCGACCGCCGCCAGCCGCAGCACCCCGACCGCCTCCCGCTGCCGGTCGGTGAGCGTCCGGTCGACCTCCAGCGCCCCCGTGTGCACCGAGATCAGCGCCAGCTGGTGGCCCAGGCTGTCGTGCATGTCCTGGGCGATCCGGTGCCGCTCGCGCAGCCGCGCCTGGTGCGCGACCATCGCGCGCTCGCGCAGCAGCTGTTCGTTGCGCTCGCGCAGCGCGTCCAGCAGCGCCCGGCGCTGCGCCCGGTAGCGGCCCCAGAGGGCGGGCAGCACCGCGAACAGCAGGTAGCCGCCCAGCGAGAACCCGATGACGAGCTTGGCCGGAAGCTCCCCGGCGTCCTTCAGCACGCCCAGGCCCGTCATCAGCACCCAGCCGACGGCGAAGGAGCCGACCAGCACGGCGACCCGGCGCACCCGGGCACCGGCCGACCAGCCGACGCAGATCGTCAGCGGCAGCGGTCCGCCGCCGAACCCGCTGGCCGCCGCGGTGAGCACCAGCGCGGTCGCGGGCAGGCCGCGGCGCAGCAGGAAGAGGACGGCGACCGCGGGCCCCATCACCAGCGCCAGGCCGGAGCGGCTGGCGAGCTCGATCAGCGCCGCGAGCCCGCCGAGCACCACCGCGCCGACCACCTCCAGGACCACCGTCCAGAGCCGCCAGGGCCCGGGCAGCGCCGTGCGTACCGCCTTCGACCAGGCTCTTGCTATCGCGTCCACCCGTCGAGGCTAACGAAACGGCCGCACCCGCCACCGCCACCGTTCGTCGCTGCCGGGGCCGACGAAAGTCGCTGCCCCGGCCCGCGCGCGTCACCGGTACGCGGTGATCATCAGCGCGATGTCGTCCACCCGGTGCGTCGAGCCCAGCTCGTGCAGCACCCGGTCGGCCAGCCCGTCCGGCCCCGCCCTCGCGACCAGCTGCCCCGCGTCCGGGCCCGCCAGCGCCGCGCACAGCCGCTCCACGCCCTCGTCGATCGCCACCGCCGGGTCCTCGACCAGCCCGTCCGTGTACAGCGCGAGCACCGAGCCGGGCTCCAGGGTCAGCGGGCTGACCGGGTAGCCGGCCGTCCCGTCCACGCCGAGCAGCGGCCCGCCCGGCACGTCCAGCGCCTCGGCCCGACCGTCCGGGTGGCGCAGCACCGGCGGCAGGTGGCCGGCCCGGGCGACCAGCGCGGTGCCCTCCCCGGGGGTGAGCCGCACCAGGCAGCAGCTGGCGAGCAGACCGGGGTCGAGTTCGAGCAGCAGCTGGTTGGTGCGGGCCAGCACCTCGTCCGGCGGATGGCCGCCGGTGGTGAAGGCGCGCACCGCGCTGCGCAGCTGGCCCATGGTGGCGGCCGCGCCGACGCTGTGGCCCTCGACGTCGCCGATGACCAGGCAGAGGTCCCGGCCGGTGACGATGGCGTCGTACCAGTCGCCGCCGATCTCCATGCCCTGGGTGCCGGGCAGGTAGCGGGCCGCGATCCGGACCCCCGCCACGTGCGGCAGCCGGTGCGGGAGCAGTGCCTGCTGGAGGCCGCGGGCCAGGGTGAACTCGGCGTCGTACAGCCGCGCGCGCTCCAGCGCCTGGGCGATGAAGCCGGCCAGCGCGGTGAGCAGGCCACGCTCCTCCAGGGTGAAGACGCGGGGCCGGTCGAAGCCGAGGATGCAGCTGCCGACCGGGTGGCCGGAGGCGATCAGCGGAAGGAAGGCCCAGGCCCCCATGTCGTCCAGGGCGAGGCCGGGGTAGGCCGCGGCCAGCTGGTCGACGGACTCGAAGAAGATCGGGGTCCCGGAGCTGAGCGTCTCCGCCCCGGGCACCCGGGCGCCGAACGGGATCCCCTCGAAGCGGTCGAGGAAGCCGTCGGGGTAGCCGCTCTGCGCGACCAGGTTCAGCCGCTTCTCGCGCACCGCGTAGACGGCGAGCTCCTGTCCGCCGAGGGCCGGCAGGATCTCGTCGGCCACCGCCCGGAACACCTCGCGGGCGGTCACCGCCTCGCTCAGCGCGCTGGCCAGCTGGAGCAGGTGGTACATGGCGCCGAGGCCGGTCCAGGTGCCGGGCGGCGCGGGTTCGGCGGGCGGCGCGGCGGCGTCCGGCGGCGGTTCGGCGGCGACCACCCGGCCGGTGACGCCGTGCGCGTCGGGGTAGAGCGAGAAGGCCAGCCAGTGGTCCGGCGGGCGCAGGGCGAGGAACGCGGTCGGCTGCTGGGAGAGCATCGCGGCCCGGTAGCGGTTCTCGTAGACCGGGTCGGAGAGCCAGGGCAGCACCTGCCACGGAGGGTGGCCGACCAGGTCCTCGCGGCGGGCCCGGAGCAGCAGTTCGACGCTGTGGTTGGCGTAGGTGACCCGGCCGTCCGGGTCGAGCGAGAAGACGCCGTCGCTCAGGCGTTCCACGGCGGCGGTCGCGGCGGTGCCGGTCCGGGTGTCGAGGACGGCGCCGACCAGTCGGCCCCACTGCCCCGGGCGGTCGTGCGGCGCCCGCGCCCACAGTTCGACCGGATAGGGGTGGCCGTCGCGGTCCAGCACCCGCAGCCGGGCGGCGACCCCCCGGTCGCCGTCGAGGGCGCCGCGCACGGCGGACCGGAACTCGGGCAGGTCGCCGGGGGCCACCCGGGCGGCCAGGGTGTCCGCGCGGCCGTCGAAGTCGCCGGGGGCGAGGCCGAAGATCTCGCAGAACTGGTCGTCGGCGCTCACCGTGCCGGCCGGCACGTTCCAGTCGAACAGGCCGACCCGGGTGGTCGGCGCGGACGGCGGGCCGAGTTCCGCGACCGTGGTCTCGCCGTCCGGTTCCACCGGGTGGCCGGCCTCCTCCAGCCCGGCCAGCCCGGCGGCCAGCCGGTCGGCCACGGCGCGCAGGTGGCGGCGCGCGCTCTCGGGCACGCCGTCGCCGGTGGCCGGCCACAGCACGCCCAGCACCCCGTAGGTCTCCCCGCCCGCCCGGACCGGTATCCAGGCGGAGGCGAAGTCGTACGGCAGCCCGAGGGCGAACTGCGGGAAGCGGCGCATGGTGTCCTCGGTGTCGGCGAGCAGCACCGTGCGGCCGGTGCGGTAGCCGACCGCGACCGGCAGCGGCCCGGCGGCGGCGATCCGCCGGAACGGGCCCAGGACCGACAGCGGCACTCCCGCGACGGCACACAGCACCAGCGAGCGGCGGTCGCGGGAGCGCAGGTGGACGGTCGCGCCGTGCGCGTCGGTCCCGCCAAGCAGCGTGCGCACGGCGGAGGTCAGCAGGGCGTCACGGTCGCGGGCCGCCTGCTCCTCCACGGACAGCCCGATGCGCTCACGCAGGCTCCGCGGCCCCGGATCGGGCCGCACCGCCCGGACACCGCCGCCGCTCGGTCGCGGACCGGGCGGGTCCGCCGGCACAGCCTCGCGCATCCTCTCTTGCTACGCCGGGGCCCGGGGGCTGTCAAGGCGGGCCCCACCCGTCCCGGGGTGCCCGGCGGCCCCGGCTGCGCCACCATCGACCCCATGACGCCCCGCACCTCCGGCCCCGGTCCGACCACCGTGGTCAATCTGAAGGGCCACCGCGACGACCCCGCGTTCGCCGACGTGGTCTACGTCGGCCGGGCGATGCACCGGGGCGGCTGGCACCTGGCCGAGTCCCCGCTGCACTGCCCGTACCGCCCCGGCCCGGACCTCTCGCGCGAGGAGATGAAGGTCAGGTACCGCGCCCACCTCCTCGGCCACCCCGACCTGCTGGCGCTCGTCCCCGGCCTGCGCGGCCGCCGCCTCGGCTGCTGGTGCGCCCCGCTCCCCTGCCACGCCGAGGTCCTCGCCGACCTCGCCGACCACGGCGTCCCGTCCTGACCCGGACGCCCCCGGCGGGTCCCGCCGGGGGCGTCCGGCGGGGCGGGGGCGGCCGGGGGCGGTTTGGGTATTCTCCCTGGACAGCGCAGCGCACAACGGCTGCCCCGGGGGAAACGAGTAGCGAAGCATGGGGTCCACACCGTCCGATCGATCGGCGGGCGAGGCGTCCTGGCAGTGGGACGGGGAGGACGGGGGCCGCGCCGCCGGCGCCCCCGGTGACGTGGTGAGCGGGGGCGCGGACAGCGACGGCCGCGGGCCGTGGACGACCCGCCGCCGGCTGCTGACCGGCGCCGGGGTGCTCGCCGCGGGCGCCGCCGTCTGGGGGGTGTCCCGCTCGGCGGGCGGCCCCGAGCCCACGCCGGAGCCGAAACCGCGGCCCGTACCGACCCGGGTGGTCGGCCCGGAGCCGGCGTGGGTCTACCAGGGCCCCGAGCCGATGACACCGGACCGGCTGGACGGCCGGCTGTTCGCACCCGCCTACGTCAGCCGCAGCGGCATCCGCCTGCTCGACCCCGAGCGCGGCGTCCTGACCGAGGTCGTCGAGGCCGGCCGGGCGCAGGGCCGGACGGACGACAGCCCGCTGATCGTCGGCGACGGCCGGCTGTTCAGCACCTCGACCGGCCACGTCGACGCCCGGACGCTGGTGGGCCCGACCGCGAGCTGGAGCCTGCCGCTGCCCGCGGAGCTGGGCGACTCGATCACCCTGCTCGGCTGCGACGGCGCCCAGGTGTACGGCCGCGTCGGGAACAGGTCCGACCTGCGCGGCCACCTGTTCGCGATGGACGCCGGCGGCAAGGGCGTGGTCTGGTCGCGCCCGGCCGCCGAGCGCGGCGAGCTCCTGGTCGCCGTGCTGGGCCTCGGCGCCGGCCGGCTGCTCGCCTGGGACGCCGACCCGACCGCCGGCCTCGCGCTGCTGGACGGCGCCAACGGCCGCCGGCTGTGGTCCGTGGCGAACACCGGCACCGCCTGGTCCGGCGCCGACGGGCGGCACGTCTACCTGCCGGCCGGGTCGGGAGGCGTCCAGGCGCTGCGGCTGGAGGACGGCTCGCCGCGCTGGTCGGTGCGCCCCCGCTCCGGCGAGGAGTGGCGCGCCCTGCCCCCGGTGAGCGACGGCTTCCGGGTCTACGTGCTGCGCGACAGCGGCCTGGTCACCGCCCACGCGGCGGACGGCGGCGAGCAGCTCTGGCAGCTCCAGCTGCCGTTCCGGCTCGACCGGCGCTGCCGCCCGCTGCTGACCAGTACCACCCTGGTGGTGCCGGGCCCGGCCGACGCGGGCGTGCAGTTCGTCGAGACGGAGTCCGGCCGGGTGTTCACCACCTTCGCCGACTCCGGTCCCGGGGTGGACGTCTGGTCGGTGTCCAGCGACGGCACCCGGCTGTTCGTGGGCCACGACAGCACGCTCTACTGTCTGGGCGGGCTGCCCGTGCCCTGAACGTCCGGGGCGTTCGACGACGAGCGCCGGCCGCCCAGGCCCTCTCCGTCCCCGACCGCAGGATGATGCCGTGCCGATTCGCCCGATCTCGCCCGACCGTCTCGTCGAGCTGCTCGCCGACCGGATCACCGCGCTGCCCGGGGCCGGCGGACGGTGGCTGCGGGTGGCCGTGGACGGCGCCCCGGCCGCCGGGCCGGGCGCGTTCGCGGACGCGCTGGTCGAGCCGCTGCGGCTGCGCGGCCTGCCGGCGCTGCGGGTCCCGGCGGCCGGGTTCCTGCGCCCGGCCTCGGTCCGGCTGGAGTACGGCCGGCACGACGCGGACGCCTTCCACGACCTGTGGCTCGACGACGGCGCGCTGCTGCGCGAGGTGCTGGACCCGCTGGAGCCGGGCGGCACCGGCCGGGTGCTGCCCTCGCTGCGGGACCCGGTGGCGGACCGCGCCACCCGCGCGCCCTACACCGAGCTGGCGCCCGGCGGGGTGCTGCTGCTGGACGGCGCGCTGCTGCTGGGCCGGTGGCTGCCGCTGGAGCTGACGGTCCACCTGGCGCTCTCACCGGCGGCGCTGGCCCGGCGGACCGCGCCGGAGGACCGGTGGACGCTGCCCGCGTTCGCCCGCTACGAGGCCGAGACCGTCCCCGCCGAGGCGGCCGACCTCACCGTCCGCCTCGACGACCCGCGCCACCCGGCCCTGGTCGAGCCCGCCTGAGCCGCTGTCCGACCGGCCCGCGCACGCCCGCCCCGGCTGCCCGAACCGCCGTCAGCGCGCCCGCCGCCCGGGCGCTCCGGGCCGCCCGGACCGGACCTCCGGGGCCGGACCGCGCTGGCAGGACGGGCACCAGTACGCGGGCCTGTCCTGCGGCGCCGTGCCGTGCTGCGCCGTCAGCACCGTGGTGCCGCAGCGCGCGCAGGGCCGCCCGGCCCGGCCGTAGACCCACTGCTGGTGGCCGCGCCGGGTGTCGCCGGTGGTGACGTGGCCGGAGCGCAGCCGGTTGGCCTCCAGGACCTGGTGGGCGCGGGCCACCAGGCGGTCGGCGCTCGCCAGCTCGCCGACCGGGGTCCACGGGGTGACACCGGCCAGGTAGCAGAGCTCGTTGGCGTACACGTTGCCGACGCCGGCCAGGTTGCGCTGGTCGAGCAGCGCCTCGGCGACCGGCCGGCCGGGGTGGGAGAGCAGCCGGCGGACCGCCTCGGCCGGGTCCCAGTCGGGCCCGAGCAGGTCCGGCCCGAGGTGCCCGACGGCGCGGTGCTCGTCGCCGGTGCGCAGCAGTTCGACGACGGGAAGCCGGTAGCCCACGGCGGTGCCGCGTTCGGTGCCGAGCACGGCGCGGATCTGGTGCGCCGGCGCGCCGGTCCACCGCTCGCCGGGGCGGAAGAGCACCCAGCGGCCGTCCATCCGCAGGTGGGTGTGCAGGGTGAGGCCGCCTTCGAGGCGGGTGAGCAGGTGCTTGCCGCGCGGGACGACCTCCAGCACCCGGCGTCCGGCGAGGTCGGAGGTGGCGTGGGCGGGCACCCGCAGCTCGCCGGTGGTCAGCACCTGCCCGGCGAGGACCTCGTGCAGCCGGGCCGCCGCGCGGTAGACGGAGTCACCTTCTGGCATGCCTCCATCCTCCCTCCGCGCGGCGGCCCGCCGCAGCCGGTCGCGGTCACGCCTCGCCGTCGGCCTCCTCGCCGGTGGCGCCGTGGCGGACCACGACCACCGGGCAGGGGGCGTGCTCGGTGAGGTGGCGGCTGACCGATCCGAGCAGGGCGCCGGTGAACCCGCCGAGGCCGCGACTGCCGACCACGGCCAGCGCGGCGCCGCGCGAGGCCTCCAGCAGGGCCTGGGCGGCGTTGCCCGGGACCACCGACTCGGTGATCCCCACGTCGGGCCGGGTCCCGACGGTCTTGGCGACGGTGTCGGACAGGGTCTTGCCGGCCAGCTCCTCGGGGTTGAACTCGGGGGCGGGCACGCTCGCCCCGGCCCAGCCGTAGAACGCCGGGTACTCCCAGGCGGCGACGGCGTGGACGGTGCCGCCGGTCAGCCGGGCGTAGTCGACCGCCCAGCGCAGCGCCTTCTCCGAGGCGGGCGAGCCGTCGACACCGACGACGATCCTGGGCTTCGCGCTGTTGGCCATGACCTTGCTCCTTGCTCGACGTGCTCTCTTGCCTGCCTTGCCCTCCAAACATAGATCAACAGGGATATTTGTCCACCAACTGCCGCGCCGATCGGTTCGTACACCTGCGAAACTGGTACTGGCGGGTGCACGCGGCCAGCGGGGAGCCGACCGGGCCCATCGAGAACGGCACGACGTACATGGTGCGGCCCTTCATGGCGCCGCGGAACAGGCCCTGCTCGC
>NZ_JBEOWI010000032.1:0-103649 GCF_040296005.1 Kitasatospora sp. NPDC002551
CCTCAGACCTATAACCCCGCCCCCGCCCCCCGCGCCTCGCGCCCGCCCCCCCCCGGGCGGGGGGTCGGGGGCGCCTCCGCGCGGCGGCGGGGGCGCCCCCCCCGCCCCCCCCCCCGCCTCCCCTCCCCTGTTTTCACTGGCCGCCGAAGGTGGCCCCGGCCCCGGCACAACCGCCGGTGCCGGGATTCGGCACGGTCCGCCCCTGCGGCCCCCACGACCGAGGGGCGGACCGTTTCTGCACCACCGACACTAGGCGGCCGGGGCCCGGTGCCAGGCCTCCCTGACGTCTCCCTGACGCCCCCGGCGTCGATCTTGACGGACCCCTCGCGGCGGTCCGGCCGGGTCAGCCGCGGGCGACGAGCTGGTCGGCGAGCTTGGCGAGGCGGCGCTGCGAGCGCTCCTCCTGCGCGATCGCGGCGGTCGCGGCGAGGTCGCCGCCGTCGTAGTACTCGCCGTTGACCAGCGCCGTCCCCGGCAGGCAGAGCCGGACGACGGCCTGCGCGCCCTCCGCCGCCGGGGCGCCGACCCTGCCGTACAGCGGGAGGAGCGCCGTGGCGCACTGGCCGGGGTTGAGGCTGACGGCGGTGATGCCGGAGCCCTCGGGCGCCATGTCGCGGGTGTCCATGGTGAGCGCGAGCTGGGACTGCGCGTAGGCGGCGACCCGGGAGTACTTCCTGATCCGGTGCGGGTCCGACCAATTCATCGAGGCGGTGCGGTGCAGCGAGGAGGAGACGTTGACGATCCGGGCGCCGCCGGCCGCCGCGAGGGGCGCCCGGAGCAGCTTGGCGAGCAGGTGGGCGGCGAGGAAGTTCACCTGGAGCGAGACCTCGTTGCCGTCGTCGGTGAGGGTGCAGCGCTCCGGGGCCAGCACGGCGGCGTTGTTGACCAGCAGATCGAGGGCCGGGTAGTGCTTGACCACCGTACCGGCCAGCACCGCGATCTCCGCGAGGTGCGTGAAGTCGGCGGCCAGCTCGACGAGCCGGTCGCGCCGGACGCCGGACGCGACGAGCCGCTCGACGGCGTCCCCGGCCTCGGCGGCCGTCCGGGCGTGGACGAGCACGGTGGCCCCGTGACCGGCGAGGAGCCGGGCGGTCTCCCAGCCGATCCCGGAGGAGGCGCCGGTGACGAGGGCGGTGGAGGCGGACAGAACTGCGTCGGACATGACCCATCCAGGGGTGAAGGGCACCACCGGGGTGCCGCCCGGGCGCGTCGGTGGACGCGCCCGGGCGGGCGCCGGCGGGTGCGGGTGTGGTGCGAGAGGTGATGCGAGCCGGCGGCCGGCCCGCGCTCCCGCCGCGGACGTGCGCGGCGGGAGCGCGGGGGTCGGACGGCCGGGAACGGCCCGGACCCGGCGGATCGCGCGGGCCGGCCGTCCGGGACCGGTAGCGGGCGGGGAGGCCTGGGCTTACCGGACCGCGGTGAGGGCCGCGACGGCGACGACCCGTCGCCGCGGATGCGGCGGGCGGTCGTGGTGGCGTGTCGAGCGGTTCACGTCCCTCATCAAAGCCAGCCGCACCCCGCGGGGCAAGCCCGGCCGGCCTGCCCTGACGGAACCCTGACGCCGGGGCACCCTGCCGGTCACCGGGGCCGGCGGACGGTCAGCGGTGGTTGACGATGACGGAGATGCCCCAGCCGATCGACGCGAGCACCACCGCGAAGATCAGCACGGCCAGGGCGTAGCCGACCGGTCCGGCGGTGGGCCGGTCGGCCGCCCCCGCAGCCGGCCCGGCAGCCGGTCCGCCGGCCGGGGCGGGAGGGTTGAGCAGGCGCAGGCCCAGGGCGAACAGCGCCGGCAGGCCGGCCCCCGTGAGCAGGCCCACCACGACGATCTTCCACACCGCGTGCAGGTTGATCCAGGTGTTCACGAGGCCACCTTGTCCGGGGCGGGCTCCGGGATCACCGAACCGGTCCACGCGGCGTTGACGTTCTCCGGTGTCACCGCCGGATGGCGGGAGGCGATGAAGAAGGCGACCGACGCCAGCACCAGCACGGCGAAGACCACCACCACACCGGCCGTCCCGCCGATCCCGTTCGCGAGCCAGTAGGCCAACGCGCCGACCAGCGCGGCGGCCGGCAGGGTGAACAGCCAGGCCGTCACCATCCGGCGGGCGAGGTGCCAGCGCACCTCGGCCCCCTTCCACCCGACCCCCGAGCCCAGGATCGATCCGGTGGCCACGTGCGTGGTGGAGAGCGAGTAGCCGAAGTCGGTGGAGCAGAGGATCACGGCGGCCGAGGCCGACTCGGCGGACATCCCCTGGGGCGGCGCGATCTCCACCAGGCCCTTGCCCAGGGCGCGGATCACCCGCCAGCCGCCGACGTACGTCCCGAGGGCGATCGCCAGCGCGCAGGAGGCGATCACCCAGTCCGGGGCCTTCGCCCCGGGCGCCAGGGTGCCGTTGGCGATCAGGGCGAGGGTGATGACACCCATGGTCTTCTGCGCGTCGTTGGTGCCGTGGGCGAGCGAGACCATGGAGGCCGAGCCGATCTGGCCCAGCCGGAACCCGCGCTCGCGCGGGCGTTCGGACACCTCCCGGGTGATCCGGGCGACCAGCAGGGTGCCGACCACGGCCACCATGCCGGCGATGAACGGCGACAGCGCCGCCGGCACGATCACCTTGGAGACCAGGCCCTGCCACTTGACGGCCGAGGAGCCGGCCGCCGCCACCGTCGCCCCGATCACCCCGCCGATCAGCGCGTGCGAGGAGCTGGAGGGGATGCCGAGGTACCAGGTGGCCAGGTTCCACAGGATGCTGCCGGTCAGACCGGCGCAGACCACGGTCAGCGTCACCTCCCCGCTGGAGACCAGGCCGTTGGCGATGGTCGCCGCCACGGCGGTCGACAGGAACGCGCCGACCAGGTTCAGCACCGCCGAAACGGCGACCGCGACGCGCGGCGACAGGGCCCCGGTGACGATCGAGGTGGCCATCGCGTTGCCGGTGTCGTGGAAGCCGTTGGTGAAGTCGAAGCCCAGCGCCGTGAGGACCATCAACGCCAGGACCGCGTTGTTGCCGGTCACGCACCCGAACGTAGCCCGCGCACCGGGCGGGCCCGGTGCGACGGCGCCCCGGCACACCGAACGGCCGAAGGGCCGTCACCCGGTCGTACCAGCGCCGTCGCACCGTTCCTCGCACCTGCCGGTCAGGGCGTCGCTCAGCCGAGCGGCAGCTCCAGGACGGCCTCCTCCCCCGTGAGCGAGGTGATGGTGGTGGTGCTGTCCTTCGTGCCCGTGAAGGCGTAGAGCTTGTCGGAGCTGTTGACGACCAGGGTGAGGCGGTGGCCGTCGGCCAGGTCGTAGGCGGCGGGCTGGAGGCTCCAGCCGACGATGCTGTCCGTGCCGGCCGTCAGACCCTCGACGGTGCGGGGCTCGTGGGTGATGATCCGGGCGGTGCCGTCCGGGGCCACGTCGAAGAGGTAGGCGACGAGGGTCGCGGCGTTACCCTCCTCGACCCGGACCGCGAGCCGCAGCGTGGCCGCGCCGCGGATCCGGCGGCCGCCGGCCAGTTCCTCGGTGGACCACACCAGCAGACGGGTCCGGTCGAAGCCGGCCGGGTCGTACGCCTTGGGGCTGCCGAACCACTCCTTCTGCCCCGTCTCCATGACGCCGTCCATCGCGGTGGCCGTGGTGAGGTGCCCGGCGACGAAGTCACGGCTCCATCCCGCGGCGGGCTTGTCGGACAGGGTGCCGTCGCCGTTGCCGTTGGTGCCGCTCAGGTACCAGGCCTCGCCGCCGGTGGTGGCCCCGGCCCAGGAGCCGAGCGGCTCGCGCCGGGCCGCCTTGGTGATCCGCCGGCCGCCACCGATGACGGGGGCGGTCTCGTAGGTGAACATGACCTGGCTGTTGACCACCGGCCAGTCCGGAACCCCGTTGGCCTCGCCGAGCAGGTGGTGGTCGAGCCAGGCGTAGGCCTCCAGCGCCGGCGTCAGGGAGCCGACGAAGGGCACGCCGCCCGGGAAGCCGGTGATGCCGAGGCCTTCCGGGGCGCCGTGGTCACCGATCCACAGGTTCAGGTGCTTCGGCACGGTGAGCTGCTCGAACGTGGCGATCGCCTCGCCCACCGGGAACAGGCTCTCGTGCCAGGTGTTCGAGTAGAAGGTCGGGATGCCCCGGGCGTTGGTGCGGCCGACATGGGTCTCCGGGGAGCGCCGGGTGCCCCACTTCACCACCTCGTCCATGTCCTCGCCGGCCCGGAAGGACTGGAGGATGCGCCAGGTCTCCTCGTCGAACTTCTCCGCCTCCTTGCCCTCCTCGGCGCCGGTGAACCTGATCAGCAGTTCCACGGCCTCCGAGTGCCGGGTGCCGTTGTCGTAGAGGCTGGTGGCGAGGTTCCCCCAGGTGCTCAGGGCGGCCACGGCGGCGACCCGCTCGCCCTCGTCGTGCGCGGCGACCAGCTGGCTGATGCCGGAACCGTAGGACAGGCCCATGAACCCGACCTTGCTCGGCGCGAACTCGGCCTGCGCGTGGTCGATCACCCTTGAGCCGTCCGCCCAGTCGTTCGGCCCGGCGACGTCGATGAACCCGTCGGAGGAGTAGAACTTGCCCGGCTGGCCCATGCCCCGCGGCGTGTACGCCAGCACGTGGTAGCCGCGTGCCGCCAGCGTGAGGTAGCCGACCATGAACGGCAGCCAGCCGTACGGGTTCCAGCCGGCGGGGACGATCACCACCGGACGCCGCTCCGGGGTGTTCTGCTTGATCAGGAACGCGGAGAGGCTGAGGTCCTCCGTCACGGGGACCTGCTGGATGCTTGCGCCGGCACGCTGCCGGACGCCCTCCACCAGCTCGCGCAACTCCTCGGGCAGCGCGCCGGCCGGCGCGGTGCCCTGGAGGGCCGCGAGCAGGGCGCCCGCGACGGCGAGCACGGACGGGCTGATGTCGAGGCCCGCGCCGCGCCAGATGCCGTGGGTGGCGATGTCACCGAGGGTCGCCTCGGTGACCGACGGGGTCGGGTCTCCACCAGCAATAGTCATACGAACCGCCCTTTCGAGGCAGACAGGGCACCCGGGGGGCGCCATCCCGGCGGATCCTGCTCCCGAGCGGCACCGGTAAACTGACGTGAAGTCAGATACGCTCGAACGAGCGAATGCCGCAGCCTCGCATTGACATGGCCCCGCCCCGCAGGTCCGGATGCTGGAATTCCGCCCGCACGTACCGCCGTCCGGGGCACGGTGGGCGGCATGATCCTGCGACCGGAGACCGACGACCTCACCGGCTACCTCGCCGCGGACGAGGTGATCGACCACCAGCACCCCGAGCTGCGCCTGCTGGCCGCCGAACTCGCCTCCCCCGAGGCGGCCTTCCGCTTCGTGCGCGACCAGGTCCGGCACTCCGCCGACGCGGGCGCGTACAGCGGGGCGTACCGCGCCTCCGAGGTGCTGGCCGCGCGCAACGCGATCTGCCACGGCAAGTCCCACCTGCTCGCCGCCCTGCTGCGGGCCCAGGGCGTGCCGACCGGCCTGGGCTACCAGCGCCTGGAGGACGGCGAGGGCGGCTTCGCCCTGCACGCCCTCAACGCCGTGCACCTGGACGACCGCTGGGCCCGGCTGGACGCCCGGGGCAACCGCGAGGGCGTCGACACGCGGTACGACCTGGAGCGCGAACGGCTGGCCTGGCCGGTCCGCCCCGAGCTGGGCGAACGCGACTATCCGACGATCCACCGCACCCCGCCAGCCCGGCTCCGCCACGCCCTCGCCCAGGCCCGGCCGGGCCACGCCGGCTACGCCCACCTCCCGAGCGAGCTGCCGCCGGCCGACGGGTGACCACGTCCGGAAGAGCAGGGCCCCCGGGACGCGGGCACCGCAGCTCGCCCCGCACCGCCCGCCTCCCCCGAGGAGTTCCCGTGTCCGACGACGTGCGAGGCATCGCCCCGGAACGGGCGGCACGGCTCGCCGCGCCGGTCGAGCGGTGCGGACCACCGAGCCGGCGGCACCACCGGGCCCCGGACGAGGGTCGACCTCCTCGTCCGGGGCCACCGAGTCCGGGGCCGCCGAGCGGGCCCGGCGTCCGCTACGCGCCGGCGAGCGTCTCCACCAGGGCGGCCAGGAACTCCTTCGGCCGCTCCAGGTGCACGCTGTGCCCGGCGCCCTCGACGACCACCTCGCGCACCCGGCCGCCGGCGGCGG
Organism: Kitasatospora sp. NPDC002551; assembly: GCF_040296005.1. Taxonomy (NCBI): domain Bacteria; kingdom Bacillati; phylum Actinomycetota; class Actinomycetes; order Kitasatosporales; family Streptomycetaceae; genus Kitasatospora; species Kitasatospora sp. NPDC002551. Next base: position 6,118 of record NZ_JBEOWI010000032.1, read on the forward strand.
CGTAGCGGTCGAGGACGGCGCGGGTCTGCGCCACCATCGGCTGCGCCGGGCAGACGTCCTCGCCGGGCCAGCCCGGGACCACGCCGAGCGCCCCCAGGTGGGCGAGGTCGAAGAGCGAGGTGTCCGAGATGATCACATCGGCCGCACCGCGGATCCACAGGATCGGCGGCTTGGGCTCGACCCGCTCCAGGTCGTCGATCCGGAAGTGGACCGGCGCGATGGAGTTGAGCACGCCCCGCCCGCCGGGTGCGGAGCCCGGCCAGGTGTCGCTGGGACGGCTGTCGCCGGGGTAGTGGTCCTCCCCGGTCCGGGTGGACAGCATGGCGGCCACGTAGCGGTCCGGTTCGGCCAGCGGCTCGCTGACGTAGGAGGTGTCCAGCACCGAGCGCGGCGCGAACGGCGAGTCGGCGCCCCGCTCCCCCTCGCTCAGCAGCCGGACGAACTCCGGGGCCGCGCCGCCCGCGCCGGAGCCCGCGCCGTCGGGCGAGTTGAGCTTCCCGTCCACCCCGTGGGTGCCGCCGAAGCCGTACGGGGAGACCGGGTTGACCAGGGTGAGCGAGCGGACCAGCTCCGGCCGGTCCCGCAGCAGTTGCATCGCCACGCCGCCGCCCATGCTCCAGCCGACCAGGTGCACCGGGCCGAGGGCCAGCGCCTCCAGGTAGGAGAGCAGGTCCTCGCTGTGGTCGCGCAGGCCCCGGGTGGCGTCCACCGGCAGCGGCTCGGTGTCGCCGAAGCCGCGCAGGTCGGGGGCCAGCGGGCGGTAGCGCTCGGGCAGGTCGGCCATGGTGGGGTGCCAGAACACGCCGGAGGAGACGTTGCCGTGCAGCAGGACCACCGGTTCCCCGGTGCGGCCCTCGATCTCGGCGTGGTTCACGGTCAGGCGGTCGGTGGCGATCAGGCGGTCGGTGATCATCCGGCGGTTCCTCAGTTCAGCCAGCCGGCGACCTGCGCGTTCGCCGCGCCGTCCCAGCCGAGTTGCAGGTGGTTGGCGAGGGTGATCACCGCGGTGCCGCCGACGGTGGCGATGCCGGTGGTGTCCAGCGCGCTGGACACGAAGACCACGCCGTCGCTGGGGGCGCGGTTCTCGTTGAAGATGCCGACGACGGTGGGCGCGCCGCCCGCCATGAGGTAGGTCGTCACCGAGGCGGGCACCCCGGCCTGGTGCAGCGGGGCGATCAGCGAGCCGGCGTCGATCGCGGCCTGGATGCCGCCGCCCTCGGTGTAGAAGCCCTGCCCGCCGTAGTAGGTGGTGTACCAGTCCTGCTGGGTCTGGTCGATGCCGAAGACCGAGTCCCAGCGGGCCAGCATCTGGCGCTGCCCGGGGTAGACGTCGTAGCCGCTCGCGGGGGCGAAGGAGAACTCCGGGTGCGCGGTGTAGGTGCCGTAGCAGGTCATCCGCAGGTGCGGCGCGGGGGCGTTGATCTGGCCGCCGCACTGCGGCCAGATGGAGAAGTCGTGCGCCCACCCGTGGGCGAAGGGGTAGTCGTAGCCGCCGTTCGGGCCGCCGATGGTGATCAGCTTGCGCACGTCGCCCGCGTACGGGCGGCCCCAGGAGGGCTTGACCGAGGACACGTAGGACCGGGCGGACATCTCGCCCTTGCTCCAGCCGACCACGTCCACCTGGGGGACGCCGAGCTTGGCGCGGATCAGCGCGACGGCGTCGCCGACCGCCTGGGCCTGCAGCAGGTTGTCGCCCTGCTTGTGCGCGAAGCCGACCGCGAAGACCCGGTAGCCCCGGCCGGACAGGTACTGCATCAGACCGGTGTTCGGGCAGGAGACGGAGCCGCAGCCGTAGGCGCCGCCCTCGCCGGGGTTGGCCCAGGCCCGGTCCGGGTTGTCGTTGGCGCCGTGCACCAGCAGCACCGGGACCTGGTGCGCGCCGGTGTTCCAGCCCGGCGCGGAGTAGAGCAGGAAGCGGCCGGAGTAGGGCTGCTTGACGCCGCCGAAGAAGGTGAGCCGCTGGCCGTCCTGGTTGCCCCGGCCGTCCGGCGGATACTGCTCCTGGCGGAAGCCGGTGGTGGTGTCGAGGTAGCGCTCGACGCGGTCCCAGCCGTTGGCGACGCTGGTGTGGGTCGCCTCCAGGGTCAGGTGGGCCGGCACCGCCGCCGAGGCCGGCACCGCCGGGACGACCGCGCCGATCAGCGCCAGCACACCCGCGAGCAGCCAGCCCGCGCCCGCGCGCCCGCCACGTCCACTTCTTCTCCACATACCGCGCCCACTCCTCCACGCCGAGGCTCCAGTGGGCGCCAGGCTACGGATCCCGCCGCGCCGTCCCCATGGCGGCGGCCCACACCTCGGGCGCCCCGGTATGGGGGTCGGCCACCTGGCCAGGGCGCCCCGGGTCCCGGTCAGCGGCGGCCGAGCGAGCGGTACCTCCAGCCGGCCGCGCGCCACGCCTCCGGGGCCAGCACGTTGCGGCCGTCGACGACGGCGCGGACGGCGACCCGCTCGCCCAGCTCGGCCGGGTCGAGCTCCACGAACTCGCGCCACTCGGTCAGCACCAGCACCACGTGGGCCCCACGGGCGGCCTCGGCGGCGGAGGTCGCGTAGCCCAGGTCGGGGCAGGCCTTGCGGGCGTTGTCCAGGGCCGCCGGGTCGTACACCGAGACCCGCCCGCCCTCGCGGGCGATCGCCGTGGCGACGTCGAGCGCGGGCGAGTCGCGGATGTCGTCCGACTCGGGCTTGAAGGCGGCGCCGAGCACGGCGACGCGGCGGCCGGTGAAGGAGCCGCCCGCGAGCTCCCGGGCGTGGTCGACGGCCCGGGTGCGGCGGCGCAGGTTGATCGCGTCGACCTGCCGCAGGAACTCCAGGGACTCGCCGGCGCCCAGCTCCTCGGCGCGGGCGACGAAGGCCCGGATGTCCTTGGGCAGGCAGCCGCCGCCGAAGCCGAGTCCGGCGGCGAGGAAGCGCCGTCCGATCCGCTCGTCGTACCCCAGCGCGTCGGCCAGCCGCACCACGTCGGCGCCGGCCGCCTCGCAGACCTCGGCGATCGCGTTGATGTACGAGATCTTGGTCGCCAGGAAGGCGTTGGCGGCGACCTTGACCAGTTCGGCGGTGGCGTAGTCGGTGACCACGGTCGGGATGTCGCCGAGCGGCGCGTAGAGGTCGCGCAACAGGCCCTCGGCCCGGCCGGGGCGCACCCCGAGCACGATCCGGTCGGGCGCCAGGGTGTCCTGCACGGCGTGGCCCTCGCGCAGGAACTCCGGGTTCCAGGCGAGTTCGGCGGCCTCCCCGGCGGGTGCCAGGGCGGTGAGCCGGGCGGCCAGCCGCTCGGCCGTGCCGACCGGGACGGTGGACTTGCCGACGACCAGGCAGGGCCGGCGCAGGTGCGGGGCCAGCGCGTCCACGGCGGCGTCGAGTTGGGAGAGGTCGGCGGCGCCGGAGTCCTTGCGCTGGGGTGTGCCGAGGCACAGGAAGTGCAGGTCGGCGAAGGCGGCGGCCTCCTCCGGGTCGGTGCCGAAGCGCAGCCGGCCGGCGGCCAGGCCGCGGCGCAGCAGCTCCTCCAGCCCCTTCTCGTGGATGGGGAGTTCCCCCTGATTGAGGGAGCGGACCCGGTCCTCGTCGATGTCCAGCGCGAGGACCTGGTGGCCGAGGTCGGCCATGCAGGCGGCGTGGGTGATGCCGAGGTAGCCGCTGCCGATCACCGTCAGGCGGTGGCGCATGGGCGGTCTCCTGTCGTGGGTGGGAGTGGATGGCGTCGCCGGGGCGGCGGTTCAGCCGGTGCTCCGGTTCAGCAGGTGCTCCGGTCCAGCCGGCGGACGGGCCGGACGGCGATCAGCGCGAGGGCGCAGCCCAGGCCGACCAGCGCGCCGAGCAGCAGCAGCCGGTGCACGCCGACGAGTTCGCTGGCCGGCCCGGCGACCGCCTGGCCGAGCGGGACGGCCAGGATGGATCCGGCGATCTCGTACGCGGCGACCCGGTTGAGCTTGTCCTCGGGGATCCGGGTCTGGACGCAGGTCGCCCACTGGACGCCCCAGAACGCCCACCCGATGCCGCTGACCAGGTAGCCGAGCATCAGCAGCGGCACCGCCGGCACCAGGGCGGCGGACAGCGGCATGAGCGGGAAGAGCAGCATCGCCACCGCCCCGCCGAACAGCGGGCGGGCCGGGCGCAGGCGGATCGCGACCAGGCCGCCGAGCACGCAGCCGACGCCGAAGGCGCTCTCCGCCCAGCCGAAGGCCGCCTTGCCGTGGGCGTCGATGATGGAGACCGCGCCGACCGGGGTGATCGGGCCCCAGACCGCGACGCCGAGGACCCACCAGATCAGGATCACCGACCACAGCCAGGAGCGGGAGCGGAACTCCGTCCAGCCCTCGCGCAGGTTCTGCAGGGTGGAGGCGGTGCGGTCGGGCTCGACGTGCGGCAGCCGCAGGGCTGCCAGGCAGAGCCCGCTGAAGACGAAAGTGGCCGCCGTCGCCGCGAAGACCGAGGCCGGGGAGACCGCGGCGACCAGGGTGCCGGCGAGCGCCGGACCTGCCATCGTGGCGACGCCCTGGCTGACCCTCAGCACGCCGTTGGCCTGCTGGGGGTCGGCGGCGACCTGGGGCACCAGGCTGGTCAGCCCCGGCTGGAACATCGCGGTGGCGAGCCCGCCGAGCACCGACGCGCCGACCAGCAGCCACAGCGGCGGGTGGCCGCTCCAGAGGCAGACCGCGAGGCCGAGCTGGACCGCGCAGCGCAGCGCGTCCGCGGCGATCATCTGCGGCCGGGGGTGGAACCGGTCGGCGAACACCCCGCCGAACACCACGAACAGGGCGAAGGCGCCCATCCAGGCGCCGAGCGCGACGCCGACCGCGCCCACCCCGAAACCGAGGGCGAGCATCGCCACGGCCGTCGCGACCGGGATCATGGTGTCGCCCAGCACCGCCATGGTGCGGGCGGTGAAGTAGAGCCCGAAGTTGCGGGTCCACAGTCGGGCGGGCGGGGCGGGCGGCGCGGCCAGGGTCGCGGCCATGGGGCTCCTTCGGGACGTCCGCGGGGGCGGGCGGGTGCTCGGGGTCGGCGGGGTGTCGGCCGGGCTCAGAGGTCGAGTTCGACCCGGTACGCGCGCAGCCAGGCGTCAGTCTGCAGGGCGGTCTCCAACGCGGCCCGGCCGACCCCCTCGACCAGGGCGTCGGCGCCGTCGCGGGCCACCGCGCTGCGCAGCCCGGGGGCGAGCAGCGGGGCGAGCGGGCTGTCCTGGTCCAGCGCGACCCGGGCCAGCCGCTCGCGCAGCACCCGGTCGTAGCCGGCGTCCCGCAGGTTGGGGTACGGCGTCTTGACCCGCATCGCGACCGGCTCGGGCAGCAGGTCCTTCATCGCCGCCCGCAGCAGGCTCTTCTCGCGCCCGTCGAACGCCTTCATCGCCCAGGGGATGTTGAAGGTGTACTCGACCAGCCGGGGGTCGGCGAACGGCACCCGGATGTCGAGCCCGGCGGCGGTGCCGAGGCGGTCCAGCCGGTCGAACAGCACCCGGGTGTGCCGGGTGTGCGCGAGGTAGGTGACCTCGCGGTAGCGGGCCTCGACCGGGTCGTCGAGCGCGTCGGCGGCGGCGATCTCGGCGACGGCGGCGCGGTGGCAGTCCCGCTCGTAGCCGGCCAGGTCGAGCTTGCCGAGCAGGTCGGCGTCGAAGACGACGTCGGTGCCCAGGAAGCGCGGGCGGCCCTCCGCCACCCACGGGAAGGTGGGCCGGGCGATCCACTCGGGCAGCCGGTTCCAGTTGTAGCCGCCGAAGACGTCGTCGCCGCACTCGCCGGACAGCGCGACGGCGGCGTGCCCGCGCGCCTCGCCGAACAGCAGCCGCAGCGAGGCGTACTGGTCGCCCTTGTTGATCGGGATGTCGTACGCGGCGAGCACCGAGGCCCGCAGCGCGGGGTCGAGCAGGTCCAGGCCGGCGAGCGAGATCTCGCCGTGCTCGGTACCGGCGTGGTCGGCCATCAGGCGGGCGTAGAGGTGGTCCTCGTTGCCCTGCGCGGCGGCGCCGTCGGTGCCCGGTTCCTGGTCGTTGACGGCGAGCGAGCGGATCGGCCCGCGGCCCTGGCGGCGGGCGAGGGCGGCGGCCAGCGCGGTGAGCGAGCTGGAGTCGAGGCCGCCGGAGAGCAGCGAGCAGGGCAGCTCCTCGCCGTCCAGGTGCGGGGCGACGGCCGCCTCCAGGAGCGCGCGGACGGTGTCGACGGTGGTGTCCAGGTCGTCGGCGTGCCCGGCGACCCGCAGGTGCCAGTAGCGGCGCTCGGTCGCGCCGGCGCGGGTGACCCGCAGCAGCGCGCCGGGCAGGACCTCGCGCAGGCCCCGGAAGACGGCGTGGCCGGGCACCCGGGCGACGGAGAGGATGTCCCGCAGGCCGTCGGCGTCGAGGGCGGGCCGGAAGCCGGGGTGGGCGAGGACGGCCTTGGGCTCGGAGCCGAAGAGCACGCCGTCCGGGGTGGTCGCGTAGAAGAGCGGTTTGACGCCCATCCGGTCGCGGACCAGCAGCAGTTCCTCGCGCCGCGGGTCCCACAGGGCGAGCGCGTAGCCGCCCTCGATCCGGGTGACGAAGTCCTCGCCCCAGGCGAGGTAGGCCTGGAGGACGGCCTCGGCGTCGCCGCCGGTGACCGCGCGGTGCCCGGCGGCGGTGAGCCGGTCGCGCAGTTCGCGCGGGTTGGTGAGGTGGCCGGCGAAGGAGAGGACGGCGCGCGGGCCGGTGTCGCCGGGGGCGGTCAGCGGCTGCGGGTGCGGGTCGCGGGCGGTGCGGCGGTGGCCGAGGGCGGCGTGCGCGGAGCTCCACTGCCCCTCGCCGTCGGGCCCGCGCCGGGCCAGTGCCGTGGTCATGGCCCGGACGACGGCCTGCCCGTCGGCGGTCTCGTGCGAGAAGTCGACCCAGCCGGCTATGGCGGACATGCGGTACTCCCAGGGGTGCGCGGTGGCGGGTGAAGGAGGGGTGACGGGTGGTGCGCGGGCGGCCGGCGGCGCCGGGCGGGGCGCCGCCGGCCGGCGCGCGGCTACGCGCGGGGGTCCGGCACGGTGTAGTCGCCGTGGATGTCGCAGGCCCACCACTGGGCGAGGGCGCGCATGCTCTCGCGGAGCGCGGCCGAGGCGTGCCAGTGGAGTTCGGTCTCGATCAGCCCGGTCGCCATGGTCCAGCGGTCGACCGTCGGGTCCTGGACCCACTCCCAGGGTGTGCGGCGCGAGACATCGGCGAGGAACCCGGCGAGCTCCTGCTCGTCGAAGGCCGCGGAGGCGACGTTGAGCACCGGCTGCGCGGGCGGGGCCGCCAGGACGGCGCGCAGCGCGTCGGCGAGGTCGCGGTGGTCCAGCACCTGGTGACGGCCCAGCGGGTTGAGGGCGAGCGGGCGCCTGGTCCAGGCCAGGTTCACCCACCGCACCAGCGGGCTGTCCTGCGGCGCGTGCGGGCCGACCGGGTCGGCGAGCCGCAGCACCTGGACGGGGACGCCCTGCTCGGCGCCCCAGGCGAGGGCGGCCCGCTCCTCGCGCCACCAGGCCAGGGCCACCGGGTCCGCCGGGGCGTCGGCCGGGGCCTGCTCGGTGACGGTCCGTTCGCGGCTGCCCCGGTAGACGGCCGAGGAGCCGGCGTAGACCACGCGCTCGGTCCCGGCCTTGGCGGCGGCGGCGAGCACGTCGTCCAGCAGGCCGTCCTCCTCGGGGCGGCCCAGGTGCACCACGTGCCGGACGCCGTCGAGGTCCCCGGCGGACGGGCGGCCGGCCAGGTGCCCGGCCTCGTGGCCGGCGTCGGTGAGCAGCCGGGCCAGCTGCCGGGCGAAGGCCGGGTCGCCACCGGTGACGGCCACCCGGGCGAGCGGCGCCGGGCGGGGCGCGCGGGTGCCCGGGTCGGCGCCGGCGCGGCGGCCGGCGGCGAGGGCGGTGAGCGCGAGGTCACGCACCGCGGGGGCCGTGGCGAGCAGTTCGACGGCGGTGAACTCCTCGCACAGGCCGCCCGATCCGAGGGTCTCCATGACGGCGGCGGCGACCTGCGGGTCCGGCTCCGGCGCGTCGGCGCTGACGGCGCCGAGGGCGAAGGCGGTCAGCCACACGGCCCGGCCGGCGCCGGCCGGGAGCCCGGCCGTCGCCTTCGGGCCGGCGGCCCGCAGGGCGGCCAGGCAGGCGTCCAGCAGACCGGTGCGGGCGAGCTGCCGTTCGGTCTCCAGGTACTCCCACTCGGTGCCCCGCAGGACCGCGCAGCGGGCCTCGCCGTACTGGTAGAAGGGGACCACCGGGAAGCGCGGGCACGGTCCGTCGCCGGCCGCCGGGCCCGTCGCGCCGGTGAACAGGGTCGCCTGGCGGAAGCCGTGGTAGGTGTTGCCGGCCAGGCTCGGCAGGTCGTCGTGCTGCACCGTGCTGGGGGTGCAGAAGCGCACCGGCATGCCGATCGCGTTCAGGTAGCGCTGCACCACCACGTCGTACGGCCAGCCGCCGCCGTGCTCCTCCTGGTAGGCCGCGTAGCCGCGGGCCGCCTCGGCGGGCAGCATCAGCGCCTGGCAGGGCACGTGCTCCTGGAGGGTGTACGCCCAGGGCGCGCCGGTGAGCGCGGCGAGCCGGGCGACGGCGCCGTTGCGGGCCTCCCAGCCCGCGTAGAGGGCGATCGCCTCGCCGGGGGCCGCCGCGGCGGCGCGTTCGGCGTGCTCGTAGAAGCCCTCGGCGAGCACCACGTCGTCCTGCAGCACCAGGTGGTGGGTGGTGTCGGGCGCCACGCAGGACCAGGAGAGCGGTGCCACCCGCAGGGCGGTCGGCCGGCCCTCCGGCTCGGGGTCCATGATCACGCGGACGCGGCCGCCGGGGTCGGCCTCGGCGAGCCTGCGGGCCTCCTCCGCGCGCTTGGGGTGACTCATCACCGCGCCGCTCAGCCGCACCTGCGCCGGTTCGTTACTGGCATCCATCGGGCTACCTCGTTGTGGGGTGTGGGGGGGGTCGGTGAGGACGGGTCAGCCGGTGGCCCGGTCGGCCCCGGCGTTGCGGACCTTGCGCTCGTTGTCGTTCAGGCCGTGGTCGGACCCCTGCTCGCGCTCCAGCCGGATCATCGCCGCGGGGCGGTAGTTGAGGATGTACGCCCGACGCACCCGGTCGCTGGTGTTGCCGCGGGAGTAGTGCAGGGTGCTGCCGGAGTGCGCGACGCCCTGGCCTGCCGTCACCGGCACGGCGGTGGCCCCGGGCTCGTCCTCCGAGCAGTCGGTCTCGATGTTCTTGCCGTCGCCGGTGGGGCGGTGCGGGCGCAGCGGCCGGGTGTGCGAGCCCTTGACGTACCACATGCAGCCGTTGTCCAGCCCGGCGTCGTCGAGGGCGACCCAGATCGAGACGGCCCGGGTGTCCGGCAGGTCGATCCAGTACGCGGCGTCCTGGTGCCAGGGCGTCGGCACCGCGGTGTGCGGGGCCTTGTGGATCAGCATGTCGAAGTCGAGCGTCGCGTCGTCGCCGATCAGCTCGCGGGCGAGCGCCAGGCCCCGCTCGTGCAGCGGCAGTTCGAGGATCGGCGGGTGGAGCGCGGAGGGCCACATGATCTGGGTGATGTTCTCGACGCCGGCCTCGGCGCCCTCGGCCCGCGGCGCGTGCGAGCCGAGGTCGGAGCGCTTGTCGCCGCTCTCGATCTCACCGGCGAGGAAGCGGTCGTAGATCTCCCGGTACGCCTCGACTTCGTCGGCGGAGAGCAGTGTCCCGGCGAAGACGAATCCGTCCTCGCGGAACGCGCCCGCCAGATCGAGGTGTGCGCTGACTGTCATGACTGGTTCCTTTCCCGTGTACGGTTCCGGGGCCGGTCGATATCCGCTGCGGCCGGGCCGCGCGGACATGCCGGAGAACGGCGGCCGCATTCCGCCGCCGCCTTTCGCGATTCGCCGGCGGGCCGACGGTCCGCCCGCATTCGCGCCGGCCGGGCCGGCCCGATTTCCCGGCCCCGCCATCAAATAGCGGGGAATTCGCCGGGGTCAATGCCCGTCGTCCGTCGGCCCGGAAGCCGGCCCGTGCCGGCCCCGGGTCAGCCGGCCTCGGCGATCCGCATCCGGTCGCGGTCCTCGGTGCCGCGGCGCGCGGCGGCGTCCAGGACGTCCAGCACCCAGGCGGACAGGTCACAGTTGGCGCGGTCCGCGGCATCCTCCCAGAGGCCTCGGCGGGCCTGGGTGACGGCGAGCCTGAGCTCGACGGAGATGGGCCGCGCACCCGTGCCCGGTGTCGTGGCGGCGCGGATCCGGCGGCGCAGTTCGTTGCGCGACCAGCCGCCCTGCTGGGCCCGGTCGAGCCAGTTGTCCTGGACTTCGGGATCCATGGAGGCGACTTCGGCGTGGTGCTGCATGCTCAGCGCCGGGCGTCGGCGGCCGGGCGGGAATTTCCGGGCGATCCAGGCGTAGTTCCGCAGTGTCTGGTAATCCAGCGCGGTTTCGTCGATGGCTTTCCGATAACGCTCGGGATAGCGGTCCTGGCCGTAGACGAGCCAGTCACCGAGCCACCAGGTGGTGGAATCCGCGGCAGCCCCGAGGTCCTGACCGATGCGCATCCACGTGTCGATCGGAATGCGCGCCGGGAGGGTGAGCGAGGTCTGGTCCCGGGAGAGTTCGACGCCCCTGCCGGCACGCCTTCCCAGAATCCTCACAACATCCTGCCGATCCGCACCTCGCATGCTGTCCTCCCCGTTGTCCAGAAACAGTCGATCATTCTGGGGAACGAACCGCACCGCTTCAAGGTCTAGACCAGCAATCGAGAACGGCCGGATCGCGGTCCACCGCCGGCGCACCGCACCGGCCCCCGGCCGGGGACCACCCGGCGACCGCCCGCCGTCCCGCCGGCGGGACATGGCCACGTCAGAAACCGCAGACCAGAGCGGGTGCGCCCGGCCCGCGGCGGGGACGGCCCGCCACCGCCGGTCACCCGTCCCGGGGCGAAGGATCTGGCGGCCCGCTGGTCGCTGTGGTCACAATCGCACCGCCCCGGACCCCACCGGAGCGGCCGGGGCACCCTGAGCTGCCGAAGGAGCCGACGTGACCACCCGGGAGAGCGTCTCGGAGCACGGCCTGACCGTGCGCGCCCAGCACCGGTACAACCCGTACCACCACCTCTTCGACGACGCGGGCTTCGCCGGACTGCTGCTCGACCTCGGGCTGCGGCGGGCCGCCGGCATCTGGCGCAACCACACCGCCGCCGCCGGCGCCGCGCCCCGCGACCCCTACCCCCGGGCGAGCATGGGCTTCGTCCTGCTGGACCCGACGGCCGGGCCCTGGGTGCCCGACGCCCGGTCGGTGATGGCGGTGATCACCGTCGGCGAGGACGCCCACCGCTTCCTGCCCAAGGCGGCGGCCAAGGCCGCGGGCCACCGCCGGCTCGGGCGCAACTACGGCGAGGCGGTCCTGACCGACCCCCACCTGTGCGGCGCCGGCGGGTTCCGCTACGGGCACTCCGCCGAGATCCGCGGCCAGATCGTCGGCGCCAGTTCGCAGTCGACCGACCAGGACCTCTTCGAGGCCGGACGGCTGGCCTCCGAGCTGGTCGACGCGCTCGGCCGCGCGCAGCTGGCCTGGGAGGAACGGACCGGCGCCGGCGACTGGTTCTCCGCCGACGACGTGCCGGATCCCGCCTACCGGGAGATGGTCGCCTTCGCCCTGGAGCCGGCCGAGGGCCCCGGCGCGGGGGCCCGGTAGCCGCCGCCGAAGCGCCCGGGGGCCGCGGCGGCCCCCGGGCGCTTCGCCGTCAGCCCGCCGGCGCCTCGCATGCGACGCGGGCGCGCGGGCGCGGCGGGACCGCCTCCTCGATGAGGGTGCCCAACTCGACGTCCCCGGGTTCGTAGAGCCAGGCGATCAGCGCGCCGAGCGCGAGCGCGACGAGCCACTGCGCCGCCGCCTGCCGCTCCCCCTCCTCCGCCGGCGATCCGGCTGACGCGAGGTCACGCACGGTGCTGGAGAGGCTGTACTCGAGCCGACCGGCCATCAGGGCGTGTGCGGGGTGGGACGGCACGGTGGCCTCGCACATCAGCACCATCTCCGCGGCCGACTGCCAGCGGGGGCGGTCGAGGAGCGCCTTCAGCCGGCTGCCGGGATCGGCCTCGTCCGGCGCGGGGGCCGTGAGCTCGGCGACCACCAGGTCGAGCAGCGCGCGCTTCGTCGGGGCGATGTGCACCAGCGCCGCCTTGGTCAGGCCGGCCCCGTCGGCCACGGCCTGCATCGAGGTCCCGTAGTACCCGTGGGCCGCGTAGAGGCGGGCCGCGCTCTCGAACGCCCGGGCGCGCGGCGTCGGCTCCGGCCCCGCGGCCGCCTCCCCGGTCGCCTCTCCCCCCGGCGACGCGTCGGGTCCGCGCACCGGCGCCGGGGGCGCGGGGGGAATCCCGTTCGCCCTCAGGTCGTCCTCGAAGTCGGCCAGCCGGCCGGGGATGTCGATCCGCCCGGGGAAGTAGAGCGAGAGGATCTGCAGGCCGTCCCACACCGCGCCGAGCCGCTGGACGGCGAGCTTCACGGAACGCTCGTCGCCGCCCTGGCCGCCGAGCAGCCGGACGCCCAGCCGGCTGCCGAGCCGCCGGCGGGTCCGCATGAGCTCGTGGCCCGGGTGCTCGGGGCTGGTCGCCTCGCCGAGCAGGGCGGTGAACAGCGGAATCCACCCGGCCTCGGCCTCGTTGCGCCGGGCCGCCGCGACCACGGAGACCCGCGGCCCCCCGTCGTCCACGCCGTTCTCGAGCCAGTTCCCGTGCCGGCGGTCGATGCGCTCGACGAGCGCCGTGAGGATCTCCTCCTTGGAGCCGAAGTGGCGCAGCAGCGCCGGATGGGAGATCCCCGAGGCCGCCGCGATGTCGCGCAGCGAGGTGGCCCGGTAGCCCGCCTGGACGAACAGCTCGTGGGAGGCGTCCAGGATGCGCTCGACGCGCTCGCGCCCGGTCCGATAGCTGCCCCGTTTCATCGCCATCGCTCCAGTATCGCGCCTGTGTTACCCTTCCCAAACCTTACCACCAACGTGGTAACTTTTCGGCCCACGGGCGGACCTGCGACCGAAGGAGACCGGCATGGCCGGCTTGCGCGAGGACTTCCTCTGGGGAGCCTCCACCTCCCCGCACCAGATCGAGGGCAACAACGTGAACGCGGACTGGTGGGCGATGGAGAACGCCCCCGGCTCCCCGTTCCCCGACCGCAGCGGCGACGCGGTCGACAGCTACCACCGCTACGCCGAGGACATGAAGCTGCTGGCGGACGCCGGCCTGAACGCCTACCGCTTCGGCTTCGAGTGGGCGCGGATCGAACCGGCGGACGGGCAGTTCTCCCGGGCCGAGCGGGACCACTACCGCCGCATGGTCGACACCGCCCACGAGCTGGGCCTGGCGCCGGTCGTGACGCTCCAGCACTTCACCCTGCCGCGGTGGTTCGCCGAGTCCGGCGGCTGGCGGCGCCCCGACGCGGCCGACCGGTTCGCCCGCTACATCGAGTTCGTCTCCACCGCGCTGCGGGACGTGGAGTGGGTCTGCACGATCAACGAGCCGAACATGCTCGCCGTGTTCGCGAGCATCCAGGACGTCCTCCTGAACGCCACGGGCAGCCGGCAGGCCGGCACGGCGGACGGCGGCCAGGAGGGCGGGCAGGCCGACGGGCAGGCCGCCACCGAGCTGGCGACGGCGCTGGCCGGAGTCCGCCCCGACCAGGCACTCGGCGACACGCTCGCCCAGGTGCACCGCCGCGCCGTCGAGGTGGTGCGCGGGACGACGAACGCCAAGGCCGGCTGGACGGTCGCGCAGCAGTCCTTCACCCCCACCCCCGGCAACGAAGAGGTCTTCGGGCGCGTCCACCACGGCTGGGAGGGCTTCTACCTCGACGTCGCCCGCGAGGACGACTTCGTCGGCGTGCAGGCGTACACCAGCCAGCCGGTCGACGCGAACGGCCCGGTGCCGCACCCGGAGCACCCCGAGAACACCCTCACCGGCTGGGCGTACCGCCCCGACGCCCTCGGCACCTCGCTGCGCCGCGCCTGGGAGGAGGCCGGCGGCGTGCCCCTGCTGGTCACCGAGAACGGCATCGCCACCGACGACGACACCCGGCGGATCGCCTACACCACCGAGGCGCTCGGCCACCTGGAGGCCGCCGTCGCGGACGGCCTCGACGTGCGCGGCTACCTGCACTGGTCGGCGCTCGACAACTACGAGTGGGGCCGCTACGCGCCCACCTTCGGCCTGATCGCCGTGGACCGGGAGACCTTCGTCCGCACCCCCAAGCCGAGCCTGGCCTGGCTCGGTGCCCGCGCCCGCGCCCACCGCAACGGTCCGCAGTGACCCGGCAGACGAATCGGAGACCAGGATGTCCGTGCACACCGACCCCGGGCCCGCGTACGACCCCCCGCCGGTCACCGGCCCCGCGCCGGTAGACGTCCGGGCTGGGGAACCGAAGGGCAAGGTGCCGCCGGAGCTGCGGCGGCTGTTCCGGGCCGCCCCGTTCGTCGCCGCCGCGGCCCCGGTCGCCTACGCCGTCTCGACGTACTACGCCGCCATCCAGGTCGAGCACCTGACCCCGGACGCCAAGACCTCCAACCTCGCGCTGATCAACGCCCTCGGCGCCGTGGCCGCGATGCTGGCCCAGCCGATCGTCGGCGTGCTGTCCGACCGGACCCGCGGCCGGTACGGCGCGCGAAGACCGTGGATGCTCGGCGGCGCCCTCATCGGCTCCGTGGCGCTGCTCACCGCCGGGCTCGCGCCGAACGTGGCCGCGCTGACCGTCTGCGTCATGCTGGTGCAGTTCGGGTTCAACGCCTCCCAGGGACCGTTCTCCGCGCTGCTGCCCGACCGGATTCCGGAACGGCTGCGCGGTCGGTACTCGACCGGCGTGGGCCTCGGCGTGCTCCTCGGCTCCGTCGCCGGCCCCGCCGTCGGTTCGGCGTTCGCCGACGACCTCCCGCTCGGCTACGCGCTCATGGCCGGTGCCGTCCTGCTCGGCATCGTGCTGTTCGTCGTCCTCGTGCCCGAGCGGGACAACCGCGGTGAACCACGCAAGCCGTTCTCGCCGCGGGCCTTCCTCGCCGCCTTCTGGGTCAACCCGGTCCGCCATCCCGACTTCTTCTGGGGCTTCGCCGGACGCCTCCTGCTGTTCGGCGGCTACGCGATGCTGAACACCTACCAGCTGTACCTGGCCCAGGATTACCTCGGCCTGAGCCTGGACGAGGCGACCCGGACCGTCCCGCTGCTCGGGCTCGCCGCACTGCCCGGCGTCATCGTCGCCACGGCGGTCGCCGGTCCCCTCTCCGACCGCATCGGCCGGCGTAAGCCCGTGGTGCTCGCCGCCGGGCTGCTCATCACGTCCGGTGCCCTGATCCCGCTCCTGCTGCCGTCGGTGCTCGGACTCGCGCTGTCCGCTCTCGTGGTCGCCTCCGGCTTCGGGGCGTTCATCGCGGTCGACCAGGCGCTGATGAGCAGCGTGCTGCCGAACCCGGACGACTTCGGCAAGGACCTCGGCGTGCTCAACCTCGCCGCCACCCTGCCCAACACCGTCGCACCGGTCGTGGCCGCGGGCGTGGTCCACGCCTTCGGCAGCTACGCCGCGCTCTACCCGGTGGTCGGGGTGATCGCGCTGCTCGGCGCGCTCTCCGTCCTCCCGATCCGCAGCGTCCGCTGACCGGATCGCCCCGCCGGGACCCCCGAACCACCCGGACCACCCGAACCACCCACCCTCCCCCTGTTGTGAAAGGACGCGGCGATGTTCACCACCCCGCCCATCACTGCGCTGGTCGAGCGCCTCACCCTTGAGCAGAAGGTCCGCCTGCTGACCGGCGCGTCCATGTGGTCGCTGCACGACGAACCCGCCGTGGGCCTGCGCTCCATCGTCGTCTCCGACGGTCCGACCGGCGTGCGCGGCACCGCGATGGACGACCGCGATCCCTCGGCCAGCCTTCCCTCGGCGAGTTGCGTCTCCGCCACCTGGGACCTGGAGCAGGTCCGCCGGCTCGGCGCCCTGATCGCCGCCGAGGCCCGGGCCAAGAACGTCGACGTCGTGCTCGGCCCGACGGTCAACCTGCACCGTTCGCCCCGCGGCGGGCGCCACTTCGAGGCGTTCAGCGAGGACCCCTACCTCACCGGCGAGTTCGGCGCGGCCTACGTCGCCGCCGTGCAGGCGCACGGTGTCGCGACCACGGCGAAGCACTACGTCGCCAACGACTCCGAGACCGACCGCTTCACCGTCGACGTCCACGCGGACGAGCGGACCCTGCGCGAGGTCTACCTGGCCCCCTTCGAGCGGATGGTCAACGAGGGCGCCTGGCTGGTGATGTCCGCCTACAACACCGTCAACGGCGTGACGATGTCCGCCAACCCACTGCTGCGGGACCCGCTGAAGGACGAGTGGGGCTTCGACGGCGTCGTCGTCTCCGACTGGGGGGCGGTGCGCGACACCGAGCCGTCGGCCGCCTCGGGACAGGACCTCGTCATGCCCGGCCCGGACGGGCCCTGGGGCGCGGCGCTGGTCGGGGCCGTGAAGGCCGGACGGGTCCCGGAGAGCGCGATCGACGAGAAGGTCGCCCGGCTGCTGCTGCTCGCCTCGCGGGTCGGCGCCCTGGAGAGCGGCCCCGCGGCCGCCCCGGTCGAGCCCTGGGACCGGACCGCCGTCGCGGACCTGCTGCGCGAGACCGCCGCCGACGGCATGGTGCTCGCCCGCAACGACGGCACCCTGCCGGTCGAGCCCCGGGACGGGCTGACGGTCGGCGTGATCGGGCAGCACGCCCTGCGCGCCCGGGCCCAGGGCGGCGGATCGGCGTCGGTGTTCCCGTACCACGTCGTCACGCCGCTCGAAGGACTGCGGAACGCCTACGGCGAGCACGCCGTCACCTTCGCGCCCGGCCTGCCGCCGGCCGACGAACTGCACGCCTTCGCCCGGGGCACGGTCACCGACCCGGTCTCGGGCGCCGACGGGGTCCGCGTCCGCTACCTCGACCAGGACGGTACCGCGTTCGCCGAGGAGATCATCCCCTCCGGCCGCCTCGCCTGGCTCGGCGACCCGCGCCTGGCCACGGCCGACCGCGTCGAGCTGACCACCCGCCTCACCGCCGAGCGCGACGGCCGGCACGACCTCGGTTTCGCCGGGGTCGGCGGCTTCACCTTCGAGATCGACGGCGAGACCGTCAGCACCGACACGCTCGCCGTCCCCGGCGGCGACCCCGTCACCGCGATCCTGAACCCCCCGGCCCGGACGCTCTCCCGCGACCTGCGCCAGGGCCGGAGCGTCGAGCTGCGTCTGACCTACCGCCCGGATCTCCCGGGCGGCTTCCCCGTCGCGATGGTCCAGCTCGGCTACAGGGACCTCTTCGGCGACCCGGCCGAGGAGTTCCGGCGGGCGGTCGAGGTGGCCGCCGCCAGCGACGTCGCCGTCGTGGTCGTCGGCACCACCGAGACCCTGGAGTCGGAGGGCTTCGACCGTCCGGGCCTCGGCCTGCCCGAGGGCCAGGACGAACTGGTGCGCCGCGTCGCCGAGGTCAACCCCCGCACGGTCGTGGTCGTCAACTCCGGCGCCCCGGTGCTGATGCCCTGGCTCGACGAGGTGGCCGCCGTCGTCCTGTCCTGGTTCCCCGGCCAGGAGTTCGGCGCCGCGCTCGCCGACGTCCTCACCGGCGCCCGCGAGCCCGGCGGGCGGCTGCCCACCACCTGGCCCGCCCGCGAGGAGGACGTGCCGGTCTGGCGGGTCGAGCCGCAGGAGGGCCGGCTCACCTACGCCGAGGGCCTCCATCTCGGCTACCGCGCCTGGCTCAAGCTCGGGCGGGCCGGTGGCCGCGGGCCGGCGCTGCCGTTCGGCTCCGGCCTCGGCTACACCACCTGGCGGATCGAGGGGCCCACCGTCAGCCTCGACGGGGACCGCGTCGTCGTGCTGGCGGACGTCACCAACACCGGCGCCCGGCCGGGCAAGCAGGTCCTCCAGGCCTACCTGTCCCGCCCGGAGTCGACCGTCGAGCGGCCGGTCGCCTGGCTCGCCGGCTTCACCGCCGTCCGCGCCCGGGCCGGCGAGCGGGTGCTCGCCCGCATCGAGATCGCTCCGCGGGCCTTCCAGCACTGGGACACCGACGCCCACGCCTGGACCACCGAGCCCGGCGCCTTCACCCTGCGGCTGGCGACCTCCGCCGCCGATCCCGGCCACACCGTCACGGTCGCCCCCGCGGCCGGCCGGGCGTAACCACCCGTGGAGCCGCCCGTGGGACCGGCGTCCGCCACCGGTCCCACGGCGGCCCACGCGGGCGCGGGGCGGAAGGGCTCAGTGGCCAGTGGTGAGGACCATGCGGAAGCGGGCCCGGCCGCCGGCCATCCTCGAGACGGCGGCGCCGGCGTCCTCCAGCGGCACCTCCTCGGTCCACGCGCGGACGCCGCTCTGCGCGGCGAAGCGCAGGGTGTCCTGGGTGTCGGTGGCCGTGCCGGAGGAGTGGGCGTAGACCCGGCGGTCGCCGGTCATCAGCTGCAGGGGGCTGATCGAGAGCGGCTCGGCCGTGACGCCGACGATGACGAGTTCGCCCCGGCGGGCGAGGCCGTCGACGGTGGCGGACATGGCGCCGGCGTGGGTGACGGTGGCCAGCACCACCTTCGCGCCGCCGAGCGAGCGCAGGGCCTCGGCCACGTCACCGGCGGTGCTGTCGACGTAGTGGTCCGCGCCGAGTTCGTGGGCCAGCGGCTCCTTCTCGGTACCGCGGGCGACGGCGACGGTCCGGAAACCCATCGCGTGGGCGAACCGGACACCCAGGTGGCCGAGGCCTCCGACGCCCAGGACGGCGACGGTGTCACCGGGGCGGGCGGCGCTGCGCCGCAGGGCGTTGAAGACGGTCACGCCCGCGCAGGCGAGCGGCGCGGCCTCGACGGCCGTCAGCCCGTCGGGGATCGCCGCCAGTGCCATGGCCGGGACGACGACGCTGTCGGCGAAGCCGCCCGGGTAGGCGACGCCGGGGATCCGCAGCTCGCGGCAGTGGATGCCGTCGCCCTCGCGGCAGGCGTCGCAGTGCCCGCAGCTGCCGCCGTACCAGCCGACGGCGACCCGGTCGCCGACCCGCCGGCCCCGCACGCCGTCGCCGAGCGCGTCGATCCGCCCGGCGATCTCGTGCCCGGGGGTGACCGGGAAGGTCGTGCCGGGCAGGTGACCGCCGGCGATCAGGAGGTCGGAGTGGCAGACGCCGCACGCCTGGACGCGGACGCGGACCTCCCCGGGCCCGGGCTCGCGCAGCGGGACCTCGGCCAGTTCGGGCGCCGCGCCCGGGGCGGCGAGCCGAACGGCGCGCCCGGCGCCGCCGGCGGGGGTGGGGGTGGGGGTGGCCGTCATCGGGGAGTCCTCAGCCTTCGTGCTCGGGCAGCGGTGGCCGCACCCGGCCGGCCGTGCCGTGCCCGGCGGGGGTGCGGAGGTCGGGCCCGGTGCGCCGGTGCCGCCGCGGAGCCGGACGGCGGAAACTCCCCGGTCCCTTGCGTCAGGATAGGTCGGGGCCCATCCGCCTGCCCGGCGCGCGGTCCGCCGCCCCCGATGGTGCCGGAGCGCGAACGGTGGCACCGTATGTACACAAAGCACCACCGTCCGCACCCGACAAGGGGAAGCCCCCATGCTCGCGCCGTCCTATCTGCCCGCGATGACCCTGGAGGAGTACCTCGGGCACATCGCCTCCGCGCATCCCCACTGGCGCCCCCTCCTCGACGAGGGTCGGCTCGGCAGGGCCGGCGAGGTGGAGCGGCTCTGCGCGCTGTCCAACGAGTTCGACTCCGACCGCACCGGGCGCGGGGACTCCTACCGGCAGGCCCACCGGGATCCGCTGGTCCGCTGGACCGGTGCCCGCCGCCTCCTGCACCTGGCCGCCCCGCGTCCCGCCGCCGGCGGCGGCGAGGTGCGGCTGCTGGACGTGCTGGGCGGCGACGGGCTGCTGGCCCGCGCCGTGGCCGCCCGCCCGCGGGAGTCCCCGGACGGCCTGCGGGTGCTCACCGGCGACATCTGCGGCCCGATGGTCGGCGCCGCCCTGGCCCACGGCCTGCCGGCGGTGCGGCAGTCCGCCGACCGGCTGATGCTGGCCGACCGCACGGTGGACGCCGTCCTCCTGGCCTACGGCACCCACCACATCCCGGCGGCGGTCCGGCCCACGGCCGTGGCGGAGGCGGTACGGGTTTTGCGGCCCGGCGGCCGGGTGGTCGTGCACGACTTCGAGCCGCACAGCCCGATGGCCGACTTCTTCCGCACCGTCGTCGACCGCCACGGTGCCACCGGCCACGACTACCCGCACCTCACCCGCGCCGAACTGCTCGACCTGTTCGCGCCCCACCCGCTCACGCCGCGACTGCTCGACGTCTACGACCCGGTCACCGTCCACGCCGCCACCCCGGAGCAGGCCCGGGCCGCCCTGGTGACCTACCTCGCCGACACCTACGGGCTGACCGACCACTTCACCGGCCTCGGCACCGAGGCGGCCTGGCACCTGATCACCACCGTCTTCGACCACACCGCCCACCTCGCCGCCCTCCCCACCCCTCTCACGGCCCCCACCCGCCCCCTCGTCCGCCCCGCCACCACCGGCTTCGTCGCCGAACTCCCCCGCGTCGCCGTCGTCGCCGTCGCCGGCGCAGGGCCGGCGCAGGGACCGCCGGGCGTGCCGGCGGGCGGCGCGCCGGGGCGGCAGTGATTGAAGCCGATCGAACGTGAACGTACAGTGGCGACGCCTTCCCGCCTCGCGGGGAAGTGACGACTCACGGTGAACTCCCACCGGGTACGAACCGGCGGACGCCGATCGCATCCCTGGCGCCGCCCTCCCACCACCAAGGGGCTGCCATGGCCATGCTGCTGGTCGTCGGCGAGTACCGGATCATCGGTACCGAACCGGACGGCGACACCATTCACTTCGTCCCCACCGATCCGCTCGCCTTCGACAAGCTCAAGGACGCCCCGGTCGAGGTCAAGAACGGCGTCGCCAGGGTCAGGCTCGAAGGCGTCGACGCCCTGGAGACCCACTACGACCGGACCGGGCCGCGGATCCGCCAGCCCGCCGAGTTCGGCGACAAGGCCGCGCAGGAGCTGCTGACCTTCCTCGGGTTCAGCAACGTCCAGCGCGTCGGGCAGAAGGTCGTCTCCGCCACCCCGCCGCAGACCCCGGGGTGGATCCTCACCCAGGGCGGGGACCCGTTCAAGCGCTGCGTCGCCCTGCTGGGCACCGGCACCCCGCCCGGCGCCGACGGCACCGACCTGCAGGTGGACGTGCCGCTGCTGCAGACCACCGCCAACCACCACCTGCTCAAGACCGGCCTGGTCTACCCCGGCTTCTACGACAAGCTGCTCCGCGACCTCCGGAACGAACTCGCCACCGTCACCCGCCAGGCCCGCGAGGCCGGCCTCGGCCTGTGGCCGCTCGACGCGACCACCGCCCCCGCCGGCGCGTTCGTCAACGGCATGGCCTCCCTCACCGAGGTGGTCATCCTCCCGAAGCTGTTCCGGCGGCTGGTCGACCACTTCAACCTGGTCGAGCAGTCGCTGACCTGCTTCCCCGCCTACCTCGCGGGCAAGGAGGACAACGTCGAGGTCCTGTCGACGAGGACCAAGCAGCTGAGCCTCGTGCCCCTGGTCCAGATCATCAACGGCTCGGCCGTGCGGATGACCGCGCAACCCGAGGACACCGTCTACTCCGAGAGCTGAGCCCCGGGCACGGCGGTCCGAATTCGACGGTGGTCGAAGGGCCTTGGCCCGGCACGGCGCCCGCGGCGAACCTGTCTCCAGGTGCCGACCGCCGGCTGCCCCAGCATCGAGGAGTTCCCATGGGCCGTACCTCCACCCTCCGTCTGCGCGTCACCGCCGGGGCCCTCGCCGCCTCGGCCTGTCTCCTCGCCGGGGTGGGCTCCGCCCAGGCCGCGTCGGCCGGTGCCCGCGCGGGCGGCCCGAGCGAGGCGATCACCGCGACCGAGTCGGCGTCCTTCACCGGCAGCGGGACCGGCGGCTCGATGGACTCGGCCATCACGAGCGCCACCAACGTGGCCCTCACGCACGCCCAGATCGCCGGCTGGCAGCGGAGCCAGTGCTACCGCTGGGGCTCCGACGTGCGGCAGTCCATGGGGTGGTGGACGGCCACCTCGACGGTGATGTGCATCCGCTGAACCCCGTCACGGGGCGGGTGGTGGGGACGGTGGTTCCGGTCCGCCACCCGCCGGCCTTCACGTTCCCCCACCGCACGTTCCCGGTGCTTTCACACCTCCGCCGGACGGTCTTCACCCCGGCCGCCTTTCGGCCAACCGTGCGAGGTGTCTGTACACCGCCACGGCACCCCCCTAGAGTGTCCGCGATCCTCCACAAACGGTCTTTCCCCCACGCCAGTTCGCTGGCCCCGGAACGTTCAGCGCAGCCTGTTCCCACCATCGAGGCGGAAAGGCCGGGCCCGTGACGCAGGCGTTCCAGTCCCCCGGCTTCGCCGCGCTCGCGGCCGACCGCGCGGTCGAGACGCGGCTCGTCGAGGAGCGCTGGCAGGCCGTCGCCTGGGACCTGGGGACGGGCCGGCGCCGGGTGGTCACCGACCGGCCGGGCGGCGTCCACCTGAGCGAGATCGAGCCGGACGGCGAGGCCATCTGGTGGTTCGACACCGACAGCGCCGGGGAGGGACGCTGGCGGCGCGAGCCGTTCACCGGCGCGGCGAACGGCTCCGACGGCACGGACGGCTCGGCACTGCTCGGCGTACCGCCGGGGCGGCCGTACGGCGTCGCCTTCGACCGGACCGGCGCGCTCGCGGCGGTGGCCGTCGGCGTCGACGACACCTCGCACTGCTACGTCGGACCGCCCGCGGGCGAGGCGCGGCTGATCGGTTCCGCGCCCGGCTACCTGGGCCTGGCCGATCTGTCGCCGGACGGCCGGCTGCTCGCCCTCGGTGGCCGGCCCGACGGGGACGACGCGGTGGTCCTGTGGCCGACGGACGCGCGGGCCGACGGCCGGCTGCGGCTCGCCGGGGACCGCCGCCGGCGGCTCTGGCCGATCGAGTTCAACCCGCTCGCGATATCCGAGCCGGAACTGCTGCTGGTGGTCGAGGAGGACGAGCGGTACACCGTCGCCACCTGGCGGGCGGGCACGGGGCTGCGCGGGTACCCGGGCCTGTCCTTCGACTCTCAGATCACGGCCGGCTGGTACCGGGGGCCGCGCGGGGTGCTGATCCAGCACGAGCGGGCCGGGCGGAGCCGGCTGCTCCTCGCCGACCTCGGCCTGCCGGCCGCACCGGGCCCGACCGCACCGGGGCCGACGGAGCCGGGACCGACCGAACCGGGCCCCACAGCACGGCGACAGGCGGAACACGCCCCGCCCGTCCGGGAGATCAGCACCCCCGGCGGCACCATCCACGACCTGTCCTGCGCCCCGGACGGCGCCCTGCACTGCGTCTGGAGCCGGGAGTCCACACCGCCCCGCCCGCTGGTCCTGCGCCCCGGTACGCAGCCGGCGGACCACCCCGGCCCGGACCGGGACGACACCTCCCGCAGCCGGCGCTGGACGCCCCGCCCGTACGGGCGGATCCACAGCTTCGTCAGCACCCCGGCCGGCCCCGGCCCCTGGCCGACCCTCTTCCTGGTGCACGGCGGCCCCGCCACCCACGACCGGGACTCCTACGACCCGCGGGTGAACGCCCTGGTCGGCCGCGGCTTCGCCGTGGTGCGCACCAACTACCGAGGCTCGACCGGCTACGGCGCCCGCTGGCAGCACGACTACGGCCACCGGGTCGGGCTGGCCCAGATCGAGGACCTGGCCGCCGTCCGCGCGGAGCTGGTCGCCGACGGTACGGCGCTCGCGCGGCGCACCGGCCTGTGCGGCTTCTCCTGGGGCGGCTACCTGACCCTGCTGGCGATGGGCGCGCAGCCGGAGCTGTGGTCGCTCGGCATGGCCGCCCAGCCGATCGCGGACTACCCCGCCGCCTACCGCGCCACCACCCCCGCGCTGCGCGCGCTCGACCGGCAGCTCTTCGGCGGGACGCCGGAGGAGGTGCCCGAGCGCTACCGCGCGGCGGACCCGAGGTCGTACGTGCACCGGGTCCGCTCGCCCGTCCTGCTGGTCGCCTCGCGGACCGACGAGCGGTGCCCGCCCGACCAGGTGGCGGGATACGCCGCGGACCTGCGCCGGCTGGCGGTGCCGTACGAGCTGCTCTGGGTGGACGGCGGCCACTACAGCCGCCGGACCGCCGACCACCGGTCGGTGCTGGCCGCGATGGTCCGCTTCGCCGAGCGGGCCTGGCCGGCACCGCTCCCCCGACCACCCCGGGGCGACCGTCCCGGGGTTCCCGCCGAACCGATGGAAGGAGGTGAACAGCCATGAAGCGACGCAGCATTCAGAACGACCCGATCAGCACCCCGGAGCGTGACCGGGGCGCCGTCATCGTCCAGAACTTCGCGCTCGACATCACCAAGGCCGCGCCGGTCGCGCCTGCCCTGAAGGGGCAGCCGAAGCCGAAGCCGGAGTCCAAGAAGTGATGCACCGTCGCTCCGGGGCACCGCAGGCGCCCCGGAGCGACACCTCGCCGACCGCCCGCGAACGACAGAAACGGCCATCATGCGTATCGTCCTGCTGCACATGCCCTGGGGCGCGATCGACGTGCCGTCGCTGGCGCTCGGGATCCTGCACACCGCGGCCGCGCGGGCCGGCCACCAGGTCGACGTGCGGTACGCCAACCTGGACTTCGCGGACTGGGCGGCCGAGACCGCGGGCTTCGGCGTGGACGACTACCAGTACTTCTCCGAGAAGTCCTACTTCCAGGGCGCGGGCGACTGGGCGTTCGCCGGCGCGCTGTACGGCGACGGCGACAGCGGTGACGACGGCAGCGGTGACGACGGCGCCGGGTTCGCGGACTACGTCGAGTACCTGGCCGCCAACGGCGCGAGCGAGCAGGAGATCGCGCTGACCCGGGCCACCCGCGCGATCGCCCCCGCGTTCATCGCCCGGCTGGTCGACGAACTCGCCGCCGACCCGCCGGACCTGGTCGGCTTCACCACCACCTTCCAGCAGAACACCGCGAGCCTGGCCGCCGCGAGGCTGCTCAAGCGGCGCTGCCCGCAGGTGCGCACGGTGTTCGGCGGCGCGAACTGCGACGGCCCGCAGGGCGCCGCGCTGCACCGCAACTTCCCCTTCCTGGACTACGTGGTGCGGGGCGAGGGCGAGGCCGCCTTCCCGGCGCTGCTGGAGGGCGGCGACCTCTCCGCCGTCCCCGGGCTGTGCTGGCGCGACGCCTCCGGGAAGTCGACGGCCAACGAGATGTCGCGACGTCCGCTGCCGCCCGCGGCGATCCTGGCGCCCCGCTTCGACGGTTTCTTCGAGCGGCTCGACGCCTCCGTCGCGGCCGGCTGGGTCGATCCCAAGCTGGTGGTGGAGGGCTCCCGGGGCTGCTGGTGGGGCGAGAAGCACCACTGCACCTTCTGCGGGCTCAACGGCTCCTCGATGGAGTTCCGTTCCAAGCCGCCGGCGGACTTCCTCGCCGAGGTGCTCGCGCTCGCCGAACGCCACCAGCTGCTGGACGTCTACGTGGTCGACAACATCCTGGACATGGGGTACTTCGACACCGTCCTGAAGTCGCTGGCCGAACTCCCGGTCGATCTGCGGCTGCACTTCGAGATCAAGGCCAACCTGCGCCGCCACCAGTTCCAGCTGCTCGGCGACTCGGGCGCGGCCCAGGTGCAGCCCGGCATCGAGAACCTCAGCACCCGGGTCCTGCGGATCATGGACAAGGGGGTCACGGGCTGCCAGAACGTACGCGCGCTGCGGGACGCGCAGAGCGCCGGGGTCTCGGTGACCTGGAACTACCTCTACGGCTTCCCCGGCGAGCAGCCGGAGGACTACGAGTCGGTGATCCGCCAGCTGCCGGTGCTGCACCACCTGGACCCGCCGACCGGGGCGGGCCGGATCGCCATCGAGCGGTTCAGCCCGTACTTCGACCGGCCCGATCTGGGCTTCGCGATCACCCGCCCGGCCTACCAGTACCGCGCGACCTACCGCCTCCCGGAGAGCGAACTGGCCGAGCTGGCCTATGTGTTCACCGCGCCGCCGCGCGGGATCGGCGGCGGGCTCGCGGAGCGGCTGAGCGCCGCGGTGGAGACCTGGCTGGAGCGGTTCCCCGACAGCCGGCTCAGCTACCGGGACGCGGACGGGCGGATCGTGCTCGTCAACACCCGGCCCGGGTACGACTGGCGGGTGGTGGAGCTGACCGATCCGGTGGAGCTCGCCGCCTTCCGGCTGCTGGCCCAGCCCCGCTCGACCGCCGCGCTGGCCGCCAGACTCCCCGGCGGCGCGGCGGCCGTCGAGCCGGTGCTGGAGCGCTTCACCGCGCTCGGTCTGCTGTTCCACGACGGGGACAGTTTCCTGCAGGTCGCCGTCGAGTCCGACAACCAGGTGCTGATGCGGATGCAGCACCGGCACGGCCCCGCCGCCGCCCGTCCCCGCACCGAGGAGGTGCCCGATGCCGTCACGGTCGGCTGAACGGACCGACGCCGCCTGGCACGCGGCCGCCCCCGAGGCCGAGCTCTGGCTCGACTACGACCCCGCCGCCCGGGAGCTGCCGGGCTTCGCGCTCGGCCGCCGCGCCCTGCCCGGCCCGGCCCGGACGGAGGTGACCGAGCTGCACCGGGCCGGGGTCCGCTGCCTGCGGCTGACCGAGCCGGTGCGGCTCTGCGCGGACGCGCCGGCGGCCTCGGCCCGGGCGCTGATGCTGCTGCGCGAGGCCACCGGACAGGGGCTGGCCGTGCTCTGGCAGGCCGTCTGCGCGGACGGCTGCGCGGCGCGGCGCCGCTTCCACCACCTCTACCCGCCCGAGGACTTGACGGGCGCCGCGCCGGAGGTCCTCGCCGACTGGCGCGCCACGTACTTCCCGAGCAAGTGCGTCTACCGGCGCGGCCCCGGCTTCGTCGAGGTGCGCGACCGCCGGTTCGGGACGCTGGAGCTGTTCACCGTCGACGAGCCGGGCCATCTGGCCCAGCTGGACGCGCTGGCCGAGGGCGTCGAGGCCAGCCTGCTGCCGGACGCCGTCCACCGGGACTTCGCGGCGGCCGGTCTGATCGCCGAACAGGCCGGCCGCGCGTGGTTCCTGCCGATGCGGGTGCGCCGCTGGCCGTTCCCGTCGCTGACGGTGTAGCCGTGCGGCCGCGTGGTCGAGAGAGTTCCGAATCCGAGGAGAGATCCATGAGCACCGCGGTCGACGACGCCGCCGCGCGGATGTCCGCGTTCATCCGCGACCCCTACCCCACGCTGGCCCGGATCCGCGAGGCCGGCGCGGTCTCCGTCATGGAGTTCGGCGAGGGCCTGCCGGTCTACCTGGTGACGCGCTACGAGGACGTCCGGGCCGCGCTGATGGACCCGCGGTTCGGCCAGGACGTCCGCCGCAGCCAGGCCATCGCGAGCGGGCGGGGCTCCGGTCTGACGCTCGGCTCGGAAGTCGTCCACATGCTCAACAGCGACCCGCCGGACCACACCCGGCTGCGCCGGCTGATCCAGGGCGTCTTCACCCGCCGGCGGGTCGACCTGATGCGGCCGATGGTCGAGCGCATCACCGGCGGCCTGCTGGAGGGGCTGGTCGGACGGGAGAGCGCCGACCTGGTGACCGACTTCGCCTTCCCGCTGCCGATCATGGTCATCTGCGAGCTGCTGGGCTTCCCCCCGGAGGACATGCGGGCCTTCCGCACCTGGTCGACGGCGATCCTCACCCAGGGCGGCGAGCTGTCGTTCCACCAGGCCACCGCCGAACTCAACGACTACCTGCGGGAGTTGATGGCCGAACGGAGGTCTTCGCCGCGCGCGGACATCCTCACCGACCTGGTGCGGGCCAGCGACGCCGGTGAACTCACCGAGCAGGAGGTCTTCTCGATGGTCTTCCTGCTGCTCATCGGCGGCCACGAGACCACCGTCAACCTGCTCGGCACCGCCACCCTGGCGCTGCTCCACCACCCCGACCAGCTCGCCTGGCTGCGCGCCAACCCGGCGGCGATGCCGGTCGCGATCGACGAGTTCCTGCGCTACGAGTCCCCGGTGAGCATGGCCACGCTGCGCTTCACCAACGCCGACGTGATGGTCGACGACGTGGAGATCCCGGCGGACGAGCTGGTGCTGCTCTCGCTCGGCGCCGCCAACCGGGACCCGGCCCGCTTCACCGATCCCGACCGGCTGATCCTGGACCGGGGCGATCCGGGCCACCTGGCCTTCGGGCAGGGCCTGCACCGGTGCCTCGGCTCCTTCCTCGGCAAGCTGGAGAGCGAGGTCGCGCTGACCGGCCTGCTGGAGCGCTTCACCCGGATCGAGCTGGCCGCCGAGGAGGAGACCCTGCCCTGGCGCAACACGGTCATGCTGCGCGGCCTCGAATCGCTGCCGGTCTCGCTCGATGGCTAGCAGCACGGGGGCCCGCGACGCGGGGACGGGCAAGGCGGAGGCAGGCGGGGCGGAGGCGGGCCCGGCGGGGACGGGCCGTGCGGCGGGGCTGTCGCGGTTCCGCCCCCGGATCGGCCTGGCGCCGCTGCGCTCGCGCGGCTACCGGCTGCTGGTGATCGGGCAGGGCACCTCGGAGTTCGGCAACGCCTTCCAGGTGGTCGCCCTGCCGCTGCTGGTCTACTCGCTCGGCGGAGGCGCCCGCCAGTTGAGCCTGGTGGTCGCCGCCTACGGCGCGGGACGGCTGGCCGCGACGCCGCTCGGCGGGGTGCTCGCCGACCGGTTCGGCGCCTGGCGGGTGATGATGGCCGCCGACCTCGGCCGGCTGCTCGCCACTGCCGGGCTGTGCGCGGTCGCGGCCGGCGGGGCGGCGGCGTACTGGCTGATCGGCGGGCTCGCGCTGCTGGTCGGCCTCGGGGCGGGGGTGTTCCTGCCGGCCGCCTGGGCGATCACGCCGACCCTGCTGCCCGCCGAGGAGCTGCACGCGGGCAACGCGCTGAACAGCACGGTCACCTTCGCCGCCGGTCTGCTCGGCCCGGCGGCGGCCGGCCCGCTGGTCGCCTGGCTCGACCCGGCCGCCGCCCTGGGCCTGGACGCGGCGACCTTCGCCGTGTCGGCGGCGACCCTGCTGCTGATCGGCCGCCGCAGCCTCGTCGCACCGCCGCGCCCGATCTCCGAACGCGCCTCCGTGCCCCGGAACTTCCGTGTCCTCCTGCGGGAGTCGCCGCTGCTGCGCGCGGTGCTGACGGTGACGGTGATCGCGAACCTGACGGTGGGCGGCGCCACCCGGGTCGCCCTGCCGGCCCTGGCCACCGACGGCTTCGCCGCCGGCGCCGTCGGGCTGGGCCTGCTGCTGGCCGCGTTCACCGGCGGCGCGCTGGTCGGCGGCCTCTTCGCGGCCGGCCTCACCGGGGTCCGCTCGCGGGGCCGCACGGCGATGCGCTCCGGCCTGGTGATGGGCGCGGCGATCGGCCTGGTGCCGTTCACCGGTCTCGTCGGCGCCGTCCTGCTGCTGTGCCTGGCCGGCGGCGCCAGCACGGTGACCAACGTGCTCGTCGTCACCGGCGTGCAGAAGAGCACCCCGCCCGCGCTGCTGGCCCGGGTCATGGCGGCCGTCACCTTCTGCGGGCTGGGGGTCTTCCCGGTCTCGGTGATCGTGGCCGGCGCGGCCGTGGACGCGTTCGGCAGCCAGGGCGTGTTCGCGGCCACCGGCCTCTGCCTGCTGGGCGCCTTCGGCTACGCGCTGACCAGGCGCGAGATCCGCGAGCTGTGAGCCCGGCGGCGGTGGGCCGCGCCGCCGGGCCGGGGCACCGGGAGTCGGTCAGCTCGCACAGGTGAGGGTGACCCGCCAGTAGCCGGCCGTGACCACCTCGCGCTCCGCGCCGCACTGGTCGTCGTCTCCCATCGGTGATATCGAGTAGCCGGTCGGGGGCTACGGCAGGGCAATTCCCGCCGGGCCACCGGTGACAAGCACGGGTGACGGCCGGTGCACCGGGACGGCGCAACGCTTCAGCCCGCGCGGGGCAACCGGCGGCCCTGCCCCTCGGGCCGGTGCTCGGTGATCCAGCGGGCGGCGAGGAGGCCGGAGACGGCGGTGAGGCCGGCCGCGGCGATGACGGTGGCGTTCAGGCCGAGGGCGTCGGCGAGGACACCCGCGACCAGGGCTCCGGCGGCGTAGCCGATGTCGCGCCAGAACCGGTACGTCCCCAGGGCATTGGCCCGCCAGGCCGGGTGCGCGTGGTCGGAGACGGAGGCGATCAGCGCCGGGTAGACCATGGCCGTCCCCAGGCCGAGGAGGACGGCGGAGAGGATGCCCGCGAGCAGCGGGCGGTCGAGCAGGGCGAGGGCGAGGAGGAGGCCGGCGGCCTGGACGAGCATGCCGTGGACGATGAGCGGTTTGCGGCCGACGCGGTCGGCGAGGTGGCCGGTGGGAATCTGCCCGAGGCCCCACAGGATGGGGTAGAGGCCCTTGATGAGGCCGACGGCGGCCAGGCCGAGTCCGTGGTCGGTGAAGAGCAGCGGGAAGACTCCCCAGGTCAGGCCGTCGTTGAGGTTGTTGACCAGGCCGGCCTGGCTCGCACCGCGCAGCGAGCGGTTCCGCCAGGAGGTGCGGGTGAAGGTGGCCTTCAGACCGGTGTCCTCACCGGACGGCAGGGGCTCGGTGTGGTGGGCCAGTTCCAGCGCGACATGGGCGGCGGTGTCGCGGACGACCAGGGCCAGGGCGAGGCCGGCGACGACGAAGACGACGCCGATGAGCTCGGGGACGGGGCGCAGGCCGTAGCCGGTGGCGAGGTAGCCGGTGATCAGCGCGGTGGTGCCGACGGCGGTGTAGCCGGCGGCCTCGTTCAGGCCGGTGGCGAGCCCCCGGCGGGCGGGGCCGACGAGGTCGATCTTCATGGTGACCGTCATCGACCAGGTCAGGCCCTGGTTGAGGCCGAGCAGGACGTTGGCCGCGACGATCCAGCCCCAGGACGGCGCCCAGGCGAGCGCGAAGGGGACGGGGACGCCGATCAGCCAGCCGGTTACCAGCAGCCGCTTGCGGCGGAAGCGGGCGGTGAGCGCCCCGGCCGCGAGGTTGGTCAACGCCTTGGTCAGGCCGAAGGCGATGATGAAGGAGAAGACGGCCGGAGCGCTGGTCAGGCCGAACGTCTCGGAGCCGATCAGCGGGACGGTGGTGCGTTCCAGGCCGACCAGCCCGCCGACGCAGACGTTGACGATGACCAGCAGGGTGAACTGCAGCCGGTTCTCCCGCAGGCCGAGCCGCACGGTCCGCCCGGCGGCGTCACTCGCGGCGGCGTCGCTCGCGGTGATGGCGGGCGGGGTGGCGGCGGGCGGGGTGGTCACGGGCGCGAGGCCCACGGCGTCCTCCAGGATCCGGGAGCGGGGTGCTGGTCACCTCCACCAGACTCCCCTACGATAATCCATGGATTTATGGAGGATGCCTTGCCGGAGAACACGGGAAACGCGAAGAGCGCGACGAAGGCGCGGCTGTACGACGCGTTCGCGGCCAGCGGAAAGGCGCTGGCCAGCGGAAAGCGTCTGGAGCTGCTGGATCTGCTGGCCCAGGGCGAGCGCACCGTCGACGCGCTGGCGAAGGCGGCCGGGCTGAACCTGACCACCGCGTCCGCGCATCTGCAGACGCTCAAGCAGGCCGGCTTCGTCGCGACCCGCCGCGAGGGCGTGCGCATCCACTACCGGCTGGCCGGGGACGACGTCGCCCAGCTGTTCGCACTGCTGCGCAAGGTCGCCGAGGCCCACCAGGCCGCCGTGCCCGCCGCGCGGGACGCCTACCTCGGCGAGGACGCCGCCGCCGAGGTCAGCCGTGAGGAACTGCGGCTGCGCATCGCCGCCGGGGACGTCGTCCTGCTCGACGTGCGGCCGGCCGAGGAGTACCGGGCCGGGCACATCCCCGGCGCGCTCTCCATCCCGGTCGAGGAGCTCGCCGACCGGATCGGCGAGCTGCCCGAGGGCCCGGAGATCGTCGTCTACTGCCGCGGCGAGTACTGCGTCCTGGCCTACGACGCCGTACGGCTGCTGACCGACCTCGGCCGCCGCGCGATCCGGCTCGACGACGGCATGCTCGAGTGGCGGCTCTCGGAGCTGCCCGTCGACGCCTCCGACCAGGCGTAGGAGCCCTCCCCACCGCTCCCCCACCGCTCACCACCGCTCCGAGAGAGACCATGACCAGCACCGCGCCCACCCGCACGAGGGCCTCCGTACCCGACCCCGCCGACGCCCAGCCCCGGATCCTGCGCGTCCTGGTCGCCTCCCAGGTCCTCAGCGGCGCGGGGCTCGCGGCGGGCGTCACCGTCGGCGCCCTCCTGGCCCAGGACATGCTCGGCTCCACCGGTCTCGCCGGACTGCCCAGCGCCGTGTTCACCGGCGGATCCGCGCTCGCCGCCGTCGCGGTCGGCCGCATCTCGCAGGCCCGCGGCCGCCGCCCCGGGCTCGCCGCCGGCTACCTCACCGGCGCCGTCGGCTCGGCCGGCGTCATCGTCGCCGCCGTTCTGGACAACCCCGTCCTGCTGTTCCTCGCCCTGTTCGTCTACGGCGCGGGGACGGCCACCAACCTCCAGGCCCGCTACGCCGGAGCCGACCTCGCCGCGCCCGGCCACCGCGCCCGCGCCGTCTCCACCGTCCTGGTCGCGACCACCCTCGGCGGCGTGGCCGGACCGAACCTCGCCGCGCCCACCGGCCACCTCGCCGAGCGACTCGGCATCCCGAACCTCGCCGGCCCCTTCATCCTCGCCGGCGCCGCCTACGCGCTGGCCGCGCTCGTGCTCACCCTCCGGCTGCGCCCCGACCCACTGCTGCTGGCCCGCACCGTCGCCCGGGCCGAGCAGGCCGGCGCCGCGGCCCACCCGGCCGGCTCCGGTGCCGCCGGCACCGGCGAGGGCCGCGGCGGCGTGCTCCTCGGCGCGCTGGTCATGGTCCTCACCCAGCTCGTCATGGTGGCGATCATGACCATGACGCCGGTCCACATGCACGACCACGGCCACGGCACCGCCGCCTCCGGAGCCGTCATCGCCGTCCACATCGGCGCCATGTACCTGCCCTCCCCGCTGACCGGCTGGCTGGTCGACCGCTACGGCCGGATGACGGTCGCCGCCGCCTCCGGGATCACCCTGCTGGCGGCCGGCCTCCTCGCGGCCGCCGCGCCCGGCGGCTCCGTCGCGCTGCTCGCGCTCGCCCTGGCCCTGCTGGGGCTGGGCTGGAACTTCGGCCTCGTCTCCGGCACCGCGATCATCACCGACACCGTGCCGCTCGCCACCCGCGCCAGGACCCAGGGGCTGGTCGACGTCTCGATCGCGATCGCCGGCGCCACCGGCGGCATGGCCTCCGGCCTCGTGGTCGCCGCGACCAGTTACCCCGCCCTCGCCCTCACCGGCGGCGCCCTCGCCCTCGCCCTGCTGCCCGCCGTCGCGGCCACCGCCTACCGCCGGTGAATCCCCCGGACCTCGCGCGGAAGCCCGGCAGGACGGCGTCCGCGTCCTGCCGGGCGGCGAGACCGGGCGCCGGTCCTGCCTCCGTGCCGGAACGTCACTGGTTCCGGGTCTGGTTCTGCGTCTGATCCTGGGTCGGGCTCCCGGTCTGGCCCTGGTCCTGGCCGTAGGGGACGGCGAGGATCGCACCCGGATTCGTCAGGTGGGTGGTCGGGGTGCCGCCCTCGCCGCGGACCATGTGCCGGCCCTCGCTGTCGGTGGCGATGTACAGCGTCTTGCCGTCCGGGCTGAGGGTGATGTCGCGGTAGCGGTTGACCGTCCGGTAGAGCTCCCGGTAGTGCTTGCCGTCCCTGGAGAGCTTGAAGACGGTGCCGTTCTTCATCGAGGCGACGAGCACGTCGTCCCCGTACACCTTGAGCCCGCCGGGGGCGATGGTCGGCCAGCACATGTAGGCGGACGCCGCATCGGGGCAGACCGGTGTCGGACCGAAGTCGTGCCCGCTGTCGACGGTCGTCCCGAACGTGCTGAGCGGGGAGACCGTCTCCCTGGTGAAGTCGCTCTCCTTCGTCGTCGGCACCTGGGCCGGCGGCGAGCCCGGGTCGGCGTCGAAGGGGATGTTCTGGCAGCCGCCGACGGCCTGCGACCAGTTGGAGTAGACGTACGCCCGGTCGTCCTTCCACCCCGCGACGTTCGGCCAGCCGTAGTTGCCGCCCTCCTCGATGCGGTTGAACTCGTCGTCGGTGAGCGGTCCGTTCTCGGCCGTGTAGAGCGTGGTGCCGCCGAAGTCCATGCCGTCCGGGTTGCGCATGCCGTAGGCGTAGATGTGGCTGCGGACACCGTTCAGCTCGGGGTTGTCCTCGGGGACGGAGCCGTCCGGGTCGATGCGCAGGACCTTGCCCTGGTAGAGCGACCAGTCCGACGCGGCGATCTGCTCGGCGGTCGGCAGCTCCTGCGCGAGGTTCGGCCGGCAGTAGTTGGCCAGGTAGTTGTGGCCCTGGTCGCCGATCGAGTAGTAGAGCTTGCCGTCCGGCCCGTACCGGAGCCGGGCCGACTGGTGATCGTTGTGCCCCGGCAGCCCCGTCAGGACGGGCCGCTCGTCGGAGAGCACACCGTCCTTCGCCGTATAGCGGACGATCTTCGTCGCCGAGGCGCCGCCGTTCTTGTAGGTGTAGGCGAGGTAGAGGTAGTCGCTGTGCTTGCCCTTGCCGAAGTCGGGGTGCAGCGTGAATCCCAGTACGCCGTCCTGCCCGCCCTGACTGTGGAAGGCCTTCCCCGTGAGGTCGAGGGCGGTGGCCCTGGCACCGCTCCGCGGGTCGACCCGGGTGACCTTGAGCCCGGACTTCTCGCTGACCCACAGCTGTCCGTCGGGGGCGTAGGCGAGCTCGAACGGGTCGCCCAACCCCTCCGTCACCACCCTCACCCGGGTCTGCGGACTCCGCTGCGCGACGGTCCTGCCGCCGAACGCCTCTCCCCCGCCGCCGGAGCCCGACGTGACCAGCACGGCGGCGGGGATCAGGGCCAGCGCGACCGGGAGCCTTCTCATGGCACCTCCCACCCGCCGTGACGACGGGTGTCATGGTTTCCGAATGACCGGATCCGGCGGCTCGATCACCGTCCGGCGTCCCGCCATCACCGTAGGTCGCCATTCTCGCGTCCGCATCCCTCACTGAACCGGAGGCGTGGCCGACCGAGGTGCTCTCCGTCGTGCCCCGGGTCGCCGCAGCCGACCGGCCCGGCCACCTCGTGCGGATCGGGTCGGCCGACGGCGGCCCGGTGGCCGCCTCCAGCGGCGTCCGGCTCCGTCAGACGGTGACCCGCTCGGTGTGCTCCGCCGGGAGGCCGGACTGCCCGGCGTTCTGCCCGGCGTTCTGCTCGGCGTTCTGCTCGGCGGTGGCGGAGGTGTTCTCCCGGGGCGCGGGAAGCACGGCCATGATCACGGCGGAGATCACGATCGTCGCCGCCCAGGCGAGCCCGTAGCGGCCGACGGGGGTGTCGGAGAGCGGGCCGGCGAACCAGTCGCACCTGGTGAAGGCGAGCCCGGTCAGCAGCGCGAGCACCCAGGACACCATGGCCTGCCAGCAGAAGCCGCCCGCGTACCAGTAGCGGCTGCTCCGGCCGGTGTCCATCAGCGCGGCCGCGTCGTACCGCACCGCACGCGACCGGCGCCGGAACATGTCCACCGCGTAGACGCCGATCCAGGCCGAGAAGGAGACCGCGAGCAGGGTCAGGAAGGTGATGAAGGAGCCCAGGAAGCTCTTGGCGACCAGCATCAGCAGCAGGCCGCCGACCAGCGAGATCACGGCGTTGATGCTGACGGCGAGGGCGCGCGGCAGCTTCACGCCCATGGTCTGGGCGGTGAAGCCGGCCGAGTACATGGAGAGGCTGTTGATCAGCAGCATGCCCACGACGGCGGTCAGCAGGTAGGGCACGGCCAGCCAGGTCGGCAGCAGGTCGCCGAGGAAGGAGACCGGGTCGGCGGCATCGGCCAGGCCGGGCGAGGCCACCGCCATCACGGCGCCCATCAGCACCATGGGCACCACCACCAGGCCGGCGCCGGAGACCGTCACGCCGACGATGCTCCGGCCGGAGGCGGCGTGCGGCAGGTAGCGGGCGAAGTCCGGACCGGTGGGGACCCAGCTGATGCCGCCGGCCGCGATGGTCCCGATGCCGGCGATCATCATCGCGGTGGTGCCGGCGGGCTTCGCGAAGACCTCGCTCCAGTGGATGGTCGCGATCAGGTAGCCCAGCACCAGGACGCTGAAGACACCGAAGAGGTACGTCGACCAGGTGTTGCAGACGTTCAGCGCCTTGCGGCCCATCCCGGAGACCAGGAAGGTGCAGCCGACGAAGAGGAAGAGCGTGATCACGATCAGCGCGGTGTTGCTCTTGACGCCGAAGACCAGGTCGAGCACGGTCAGCACGGCGTAGGCGCCGGTGACGGCGTTGATCGTCTCCCAGCCGAACCGGGCCACCCAGAGCACCGCGCCGGGGAAGAGGTTGCCGCGCACGCCGAAGGTGGCCCGGGAGAGCGTGGCCCCCGGGGCCCCGCCCCACTTCCCGGAGACCGACACCAGGCCGACCATGCCGAAGGAGACGAGCGCGGCGCACGCGGCGACGATCAGGACCTGCCAGAAGCTCAGCCGGTTGAACACCACCAGGGCCGCACCCATGGTGAGCAGCAGGACGCTGATGTTCGCCGCGACCCAGGTCGGGAAGAGCTCACGGACTCTGCCCCGGCGCTCGTGGTCCGGGACGGGCTCGATCCCGCGGGTCTCTATCGCGCTGTCGGTGTCGGCGGTGGACGGGTTGTCCATGAGGGTGGCTCCGTGCAGGTCAAGCGGGCGATAGATCGGACAAAAAGGATCTATAGGGAACTCTTCGCGCGTAGCGCTCCGGTCGAGTCATCCTACTTGCTCACGATGTGACCGGTTTGAGCCGCTGCTGCCGGGAGCGGGCGCCGGGCGCCCCGGGAACGGGAACGGCCGGCGGGTCCCGTGGACCTGCCGGCCGTGCTCCGGTGACGCCGAGGTCAGCGGGGGGTGATCTCGCCCATCTCGCCCCAGCCGTCCATGCCGGGGATCTCGATCGAGACGATCCGCGGCTTGGCGGCCACCGCGTAGGACAGGTCGTCCATGGCCTTCACGAAGTGCGCGGACTCCACGTGCTCCTTGCCCGCGTCGCCGTCCCGGAACGCCTCGACCAGGACGAACTCGTGGGGATCCTCGACGCTGCGGGACCACTCGAAGAAGAGGTTGCCGGGCTCGTTGCGGGTGGCCTGGGTGAAGTCGTCGACGAGGGCGAGCCAGTCGTCGGCGCGCTCGGGGCGGACGGCGAACTTGACCGTGATGAAGATCATGGGACTTCCTTCCGTTCCACGTTCACACGTGGCGGTGCGGTTGGGTGGAGCAATCGTCGCAGGTCAGGAGGCCTGTCTGCGACACGGGTCGCACCACGGAGGCGTCCGGGTCACCCTGGAGCGCGCCGCCTGCCCGCCGTCAGCCGGTGAAGCCGGGGACGACGGTGACGCCCTCCCCGCCCCGGGTGCGGTCCAGGACCAGGCGGGCGACGGCGATGTCCAGCGAGCCGAGGCCGAAGGGCGAGTAGACGGCGATCCGGCCGCGGTCCGGCCGGGCCCGGCCGAGCAGGTAGTCGCCGACCGGGCGGATCTCCGCGCGTTCCACCAGGCCCGCGTCGACGGCCAGGCCCAGCGAGGTCCGCTCGCGCAGCGCGTGCGACACCTCGTCGACGACGTGCACGGCGCCCGCCATCGCCTCGGCGGTCAGGTCGCGCAGCGACATGTGGAGCACCACCGCGCCGGGGGTGAACCAGGCCGGATCGGCGAGGTGCGGCTGCACGGCCGTGGTGGCGAGCAGGACGAGGTCGGCGCCGGCCAGCGCCTCGCGGGTGCTGTCGACGGCGAGCACCTCGCCGGCCCGGTCGGCGAAGGCGGCGGCGAACGAGGCGGCCCGCTCGGGGAGCAGGTCGTGGACCGCGATCGAGTCGAACTTCCAGCCGTCGGCGAGCAGTTCCCGCACCGTGGTCTCGGCGATGTAGCCGGTGCCGACCACCGCGAGCCGCCCGGCCGTGCGCTCACCACCGGTCAGCGCGTGCGCACCGACCACCGCGGACAGCGCCGTGCGGTAGCCGCTGATCCGGGCACCCTCGATGACGGCGGTCGGGAAGCCGGTGCGCAGGTCGTTGAGCACGATCAGCGCGGAGGCCCGGGGCAGGCCGAGGTCGTGGTTGCCGGGGAAGCTGGAGATCCACTTGATGCCCATCGCCGGGTTCTCCCCCGGGACGTACGCGGGCAGCGCGATGATCCGCTCGCGGCGCGCCGGGTCCGGGTCGGGGCGCAGGAAGAGGCTGTCCGGGTTGACCAGCCGCCCCTCGGCGGCGTGGACGTACACCTGCTCGACCACGGCCCGGGACTCCCGGGCGAGGCCGGCGAGCGCGGCGTCCACCACGGCACGCGGCAGCACGCTCAGCTCGTGGGCGGGGTCCGGCTCGGCGTTCGGCGGTATGGCGTTCAACGGTGCTCCTCGGTGACGGCGGACGGACGGGGGCGGTGACGTGCGGGGACGGGCCGGCCGGTGGTCACCGGCCGGCCCGGGGGCGGATCAGCGCAGCAGCGAGAACTTCTTGGTCAGCGGGTCGATCAGCTCGCGCGGCCCGAACAGCGCGACCCCGTAGTAGTCGAGCGACTCCTCGGGGGTGGCCTTCATGCGCTCCAGCTGGTCGGCGAAGTCGCCACCGGTCATCTCGCCGGTGAAGTCGGTGTGCAGCAGCCCGGCCGCGGCGGACTCCTCGCGCAGCTTCCGCAGCCAGGCGGGCCGCCCCTCCAGGACCACCAGGGACAGTCCGGAGACCGGCGCGTGCCGGCCGCCGTCGCCATCGGTGTAGGCGAGGAACGACATGTCGGCGAGCAGCTCCGGCCGTTCGGCGGCGGCCCGGGCGGCGAGCGCCAGGCACATGTGCGAGGCGGCGTTGGCGGCGACGCCCGGGGGCAGCTTGGCCTTGAGCGCGACCACGAACTTGTAGCGGGTGTCGACCGCGGAGGGGTCCACGAGGAGGGAGTCGAGCTGGTGCATGACGGTGCGCTTTCTCTATCGGTGGTACGGGTGGGACAGGAAGGACGGGGACGGTCGGTCAACGGGCCGCCGGGTAGCGCAGGAAGGACTCCACGGCCGCCGGGTTGATCCGGTAGCCGGGCCGGCCCTGGATGACCGTGCTGGGGTCGAAGGTGAACGTGGTGGCCTGCCGGAAGCGCTCCTGGGCGACGCCCCGGAAGCGCCGCACGCTCTGCGCCAGGGCGGCCGAGGTCCGCCCGGTGCGCGCGGACAGCTCGGCCGCGGACAGCAGCGGCACGTCGCGGCCCTCGGTCCGGCAGCGGGTGAACTCCTCGCCCAGGACGTCCAGGATGTCGGTCAGCGGATCGGGCGTCTGCTCGTAGACGGTGATCCCCTCGATCGACAGCAGCCTTCCGTAGAGCGCCACTTCGACATGGACGGGCTGGTCCGGCAGCTTCGCGAGCGGGCGCTCCAGGATCGGCGCGGGCACCGCGTAGCGCGAACGCAGACCCATGTAGTGGGCGAGCGCGCGGCGCGCCGCCTCGTCGGCCGGCGCCGGTTCGTCGCCGCCGCTCTGCAGGCAGTCCACCGCGGCCCTCAGGAGGTCGGGGACCTTGCTGCGCAACTGCTTGGTGTAGCGGCCGATCCACTCCACCGTCGCGGCCCTGCCGTGCAGCCGGGCGTGGATGATCGCGGCGTCCAGCAGCGCGATGTCGCCCTGCCGGCCGAGGCCGGAGTGCCCGAGCCGGTCGTGCAGGTCCAGCGCGGCGCCGATGAGGTGCTGTGAGGTGGGGCCGACCGGGCTGGCGCGCAGCATCCGGTGCCAGCCGGCGTACGCGGTGAGCTGGGCGTTCCAGTCGCGGGACAGGCTGCCGAGGCGGCGGGCGAGCAGCTGGAAGATGTACGGGTAGGGCGAGGCGGGGAAGGACATCCAGCCGAAGGAGAAGAGGTCCAGCGCGGCGACGAAGTCCCGCCGGGCGCGGTACTTGCAGGCGGAGAGCAGCAGTTCGCTGGTGCGCAGGTAGCGCTGGAGTATCGTGCGGTCCTGCTCGGCGAGGGCCTTCGGCCAGAGCGTGACCGACTCGACGAAGGTGCTGTAGACGCCGCTCTGGACGTCGCCGAGCTGGAACACCGGTTCGCCGTCCTCGGCCACCGGGTACCGCGCGAGCACCTCGGTGATGTACTGGCGCTGCTCCTCGACGGTCGCGGCTGCCTCGTCGTCCCGACCCAGGGTCAGCTGGACTATCACGATGTCGGTGAACAGCCAGGCGGCGTCGGCGTGGTAGCGGTAGGCGCGGTAACGGGCGAGGGAGTCCCGGAACAGCGGCTCGGCCTGCTCGGCCCGGTCGTCGGCGGCCGTGTCGAGGGCCTCGCACCAGACGCTGAAGGAGCTCGTGGTGAACGGCTCCTCGCCGCCGGCGAAGCCGAGTTCGGCCGCCAGCCGGGCGAGGGCCGCGGGGAACACCGAAGCGGGGTAGGCGGACCACCCCTGGCTGAGGTGGTCCGCGACCTCCACGAGCGTCCGCGGATCGCGGTCGTCCACGGCGCGGTCGAGGAGCCCGATCAGCTCCTTGAACCGCGGCATGATCCGGCCGGTGTGGAGGAAGGAGTTCTCCTCGTAGGTCCGGGCCACGTTGAGCAACCCGTCGGCGACCGAGCCGTTGCCGTCGAGCCGGCCGCACAGGGCCGCCAGCAGCAGGGTGCGGGCCACCGCGTGCTCGTCCGACTGGACGAGCCCCGGGCCGGACAGGCGGCCGAGCTCGTCCAGGGCGGGGCGGGGACCGTTGCCGTCGGCGTAGGCTTCGAGCGCTCGGTAGATCTCGGGCAGTACGTGCATCTGGTCTTCCTCATCGGCTGGTTCCGGTCCTCCTGCGGGGAGGCCGACCACTGTCTATCCCATACCGGCCGTGCAGTACGGCCGGCACACGCTCAGCGGCGTGACCGATTCGCCGATGGAGTCGAGCCATGCGTCGTTGTAGATGGTGCTCTGGTACTTCTCCCCGCCGTCGGCGCAGATGCACAACGGGTCGGTGATTTCGGGGTGTTCGGCGAGGTGCCGCACGCAGGCGGCGACCACCGCGCCGGAGGAGCCGCCGAGGTGGATGCCCGCCTCGCGCAGCACGAGCCGGCAGTAGTAGGCCGCCTCGCCGATGTCGGCGTACGTCACGTGGTCGATCATGTGCGGTTCCACGAAGGACGTGTGGCGGCTGGCACCGATGCCCGACAGGTGCCGGGTGCCGGGTGTGCCGCCGAGGGCGACCGATCCCTTGATGTCGACGGCCACCAGGCTGGTCCTCGGACTGTGCTCGCGGAAGCACTCGGCGAGGCCGGCGAAGGTGCCGCCGGTGGAGACGGCGGCGAACAGCGCGTCGGGCGGGTTGGCGCCGAACTGGCCGAGGATCTCCGGGCCCGTCATGGTCCGGTGGATCTCCGGGTTGCGCCGGTTCTCGTACTGGTTGGCCCAGACGTAGCGGTCGTCGCCGGCCAGGAGCTCCTCGACCCGGGCGAGCCGGGAGAGCAGGTAGCCGCCGACCGGGTCCGGCCGGTCGACCTCGATGACGGTGGCCCCGAGTTCGGCGAGCCGGTCCCGGCACTCGGCCGTGATCATGGGATCGACCACGGCCGAGAAGCCGACGCCCAGGTAGCGCGCCATGCTCGCGAGTGCCACCCCGAGGTTCCCGGACGTCGACTCCAGGAGTTCCACCCCGGGCCGGAGCCGGCCCTCCTCGGCCAGCCCGCGCACCAGGCCGTACGCGGTACGGGCCTTGACGGAGCCGGTGAGGTTGTGGCCCTCCAGCTTGAGGTGGATCCTCCGGGGCCGGCCGTCGACCTCGATGGTCACCGTCTTGACCGGGGTGAGTCCGAGTAACGTCTGGAAGCGGTCGAGGTGTTGTCGGAAGAGCATCGCAGGGGTACTCCCGGTGCGTTCCATCACGGTCTCACGGGGACGCCGTCACGCAGACTTGTCGACGGTGGCGTACACGACCCAGTTGTCGTGGGTGTGCGGGTAGGGACGGAAGTCGCCGTGCGGCGGGTCGTCCCAGGAGACGCGGTCCAGTTCGAGGATCGTCCAGTCCGTGAACAGGGCCCGGATGTCGTCCTCCTCGTAGTAGCGGAAGAGGGTGTCCTTGTAGGCGAAGGTGTGCTTGCCGATCTCCTCGCCCTCGCCGTAGGTGCCGTCGGTGGTGGTGAAGGCGTTGGTGACGAAGAGCCCGCCCGGAGTGACGATCCGCCGGGCCTCGGCGACGAGGTCGGTCGGGTCCTGGATCTGCCCGAAGACGTCGAAGCAGGTGACCGCGTCGACCGAGGAGTCGATCAGCGGGAGGGTGGTGGCGTCGGCGCGCAGCAGGAACGAGCGGCGCTCGATGATCCGGCGGGCGTGGGCGAGACCGGTCGGCGCGATGTCCACGCCGAGGGCGTTGAAGCCGGCCGCGGCGAGCGCCGCGAGGTTGCGTCCGTCGCCGCAGCCGAGGTCGACCACGGTGCCGATCTCCCGCTTGCGCAGCGCCTCGACGGCGGCGGGGATGACGGGGATCGGGTCCTCCTGCCAGAGCGGGCCCTCGCTCTGCTCCTGGTAGGCCTTCTCCCAGCCGTACTGGAGGTCCTTGTAGGTCTCTGAGCTTGTCATCTTGACTCCCTTAGTTGACTTACGACTAGCATCTTAGGCGTTCCAATTGACATGGCAAGGGCATCTCGCCATGTGGTCCCCGCACCTGCTCCGGGAAGGGTGGAATCCAGCCATGGCCACTGACAGTCCGTCACCACGAGCAACCGCAGAGGAGGACAGGCCGGCCGTGCTCCGGGCCGCCGGCGGCATAGCGCTGGCCGTCGGCGCCTACGGCCTGTCCTACGGCGCCCTCGCCACCGCGGCGGGGCTCTCCGTCTGGCAGGCCCAGGCGCTGTCCCTGCTGATGTACGGCGGGTCCTCCCAGCTCGCGCTGGTCGGGGTGCTCGCCTCCGGCGGTACCGGCGCGGCCGCCGGGACCACCGCCGCGCTGCTCGGCGTCCGCAATCTCTTCTACGGCGTCAGCATGGCCAGGATGCTGCGCCCCCGGCGCCGGGCGCTGCTGCCGATGGCCCACCTGATGAGCGACGAGAGCGCGGCCATGGCGACCGGCCGCCGCACACCGGAGACGGCCCGCTACGCCTACTGGGCGACCGGGGTGGCGGTGTTCCTCTGCTGGAACGCCGCGACCCTGATCGGGGCCCTGGTCGGCTCCGTGCTGGACGATCCGGCCGCGCTCGGCCTGGACGCGGCCTCGTCCGCGGCGTTCCTCGCCCTGGTCGCCCCGCGGCTGCGCGAGCGCGGCAACCAGGCGGTGTTCCTGGCGGCCGGTCTGGTCGCCGTGGGCTGCTCGGTGGTGGCCGGCTCCGGACTGCCGGTCGTCCTGGCCGGGCTGACCGCGCTCGGGGTGCTGTTCCTGCCCACCGGGCGCGGCCGGGCCGCCCCACCCGGTCCGGACCACCAGGACGACACGGCCGGGGGCCGACCCGAGCGGACCGGGCAGCGGTCCGTCCGTAGCGAGAAGCAAG
The DNA here is from genome assembly GCF_040296005.1 of Kitasatospora sp. NPDC002551. NCBI lineage: Bacteria > Bacillati > Actinomycetota > Actinomycetes > Kitasatosporales > Streptomycetaceae > Kitasatospora > Kitasatospora sp. NPDC002551. The sequence goes on from NZ_JBEOWI010000032.1 coordinate 49,429, forward strand.
GAGAGCACCAGTGAGCTGGACCTGGATCTTCCTCGCGGCCGCGGCCTGCTTCGTGCTGAAGCTGGCCGGTCTGCTCATTCCCGCCCGGGTGCTGGCCGCCCCGGCGGTCGCCCGGGTGTCGGACGCCATCCCGGTGGCGCTGCTGGCGGCGCTGATCGCCACCCAGACCTTCGTCAGCGACCACCGGGTGGTCGTCGACGCCCGGTTGGCCGGACTGCTGGCGGCGGCCGTCCTGCTGCGGGTGCGGGCGCCGTTCCTGGTCGTGGTGCTCGGCGCGGCGGCGGTCGCGGCCCTGCTGCGCTGGCTCAACCTGGCCTCCTGACCGGCGCGAGCCGCTCGTTGAGGTCCTCCAGCGTCGAGCCGTTGGAACGCGGGCCGAGCACCCCGATGTCCACGGCGATGGCCACCAGCGTCGCCGCCACCACGGCGAACAGCGCGTTGGGGCCGTACCGGGAGAGCAGCGGGACCAGGACGAAGGGCATGGCGGCGGTGGCGATCCGGGACAGCGAGTACGTCCAGCTCACCGCCGCCACCCGGTGCGTGGTCGGGAAGATCTCGACCTGGTACACGTGGTAGGCGTTGGAGAAGACGTTGCTGACGGCCGTGTAGGCGACGCCGGCCAGCACGATCGCGGTGTTGTCGGAGGCGTAGCCGAAGAGCAGCCCGAAGGAGGCCATCGCCAGCGAGGAGCCGACGATCAGGTACTTGCGTTCCACCCGTTCGATGAGCGGCACGGAGAACAGCGAGCCGAGCGGATAGCCGGCGAACGAGACCGCGCTGAAGAGCAGCGAGTTGACCACCGAGTAGCCCTTGGCCGAGAGCACCAGCGGTGCCATCGTGCCGAAGCCGTAGCCGCCGAAGGCCTGCAGCAGGTGGAAGATCGTCATCATCGTGACGCGTCTTCGGTGCACCGCCCCCAGGGACGGTCTGGCGCGGCCGGCCTCCGGGTCGCCGTGACCGGTGCCGCCGTGACCGGCCTCGACGTGCCCGCCGCCGCCCGGCTCCGGCGCCCCGGCGGGCTCCGGGATCCGTGCGGAGGCCGCCGGGGCGGCCGTCGGGGCGGCCTGGCCGGCCTCCCGCTCCAGCCGGGCGAGGATCGCGTCCGCCTCGGCCGTCCGCCCCGCCGACTCCAGCCAGCGCGGCGACTCGATGAACAGGCGGCGGGCCATCATGACCCCGCAGCCGCCCACCGCGCCGGTCAGGAACAGCCAGCGCCAGCCGTCCACCCCGAGCGGACTGAGCGGCACCAGCCAGCGCGCCGTCAGACCGACCGCGGGCACCCCGAGGAAGGCGATGGTGTACGCCACCGCCGTCCAGCGGCCCCGCAGCCGGGCGGGCAGCAGGTCGCTGAGGTAGGCGTCGGCCAGCGGCAGCACCGGGCCGATGCCCAGCCCCGCCAGCAGCCGGGTCGCCACCAGCATGGCCATCCCCTGGCTCAGCCCGCCCAGCGCGGAGAACACCGTGTACACGGCGACGGACACCATCAGGGCCCGGCGGCGGCCCAGCCGGTCGGCGAGCCGGCCCATCGCCAGCACGCCGATGAACATGCCGACGAACACCGAGGCGATGACCGCCGACACCTCGGTGCGGCTGAGGTGGTACTCCTCCCGCATGACGGTGCCGAGCACCCCCGACATGAAGATCTCGAACATGTCGAAGAACAGCGCGACACCCACGACCAGGACCACGCGGCGGTGCGTGCGGGTCAGCGGGAGGCGGTTCATGCGCTCGGCGATCTCGCTCTGCGCGTCCTGGATCGAGCCGGTCAGGGTCACGGGTTGACTCCTCGGGGATCCGGTCCGCGGCGCGGGCCGGGGCTTGTCCGGGACAAGCCCTACTCGGTACCGGGCGCCCACTTGATCGAGCAGCCGATGCTGGCGCGGTGCGGCTCGGGGACGGGCCGGCCGGCCAGCACCTCGGCCACCGCGGCGCGCAGCAGCGCGCCCTCCACCGGCTCCTCGTTGCCCGGCCGGGAGGCGTCCAGGGCCCCCCGGTAGGCGAGCCGGCGCTGCGCGTCGTAGAGGAAGAAGTCCGGGGTGCAGGCCGCCCGGTAGGCCCGGGCCACCGACTGGTCGGCGTCCACCAGGTACGGGAACGTCCAGCCGGTGCGGTCGAGCTGGCCGCGCAGGCCGTCGAGGCCGTCGTCCGGGGCGACGCCGGTGTCGTTGCTGCAGACGGCGACCACGGCCAGCCGCGGGAGGTCCCGGGCGAGCTCCCCGATGCCGGCCTCGATGTGCCGGACGAACGGGCAGTGGTTGGACAGGAAGGCCACCAGCAGCGCGGGCGCGGCGGCGAAGTCGCCGGTGCGCACGGTCTTGCCGTCCACCGACGGCAGCGCGAACTCGGGGGCGGGGGTGCCGATCGGCACCATGTGGGAGGAGACGGGCATCGGTACGGGCCTTCCTAGCCGGCTTCGTTGAGGATCAGCGGGTTGTCCGCGTCGGCGCCCCGGGCGTCGTTGACGAACTCGACGTACATGCCGTCGGGGTCGCGGACGAAGAAGTAGGAGACCAGGGTGCGCCCGCGGGCGATCTCGGTCACCTCGCCGATGCCGGCCGCGACGATCTCGGCGCGGGCCGCCGCGAGGTCGTCCACGGTGAAGGCGATGTGCTTGACGCCCGTGACGGGCAGGTTGTTGCCGGGGGTGAAGGTCGGCGGCTCCTGGCTGCCGTCGCCGGCGTAGTGGAACAGCTCCAGCACCCAGCCCTCGTCGAGCTGCAGGTGCGCGATGGTCAGCGACTTGTCGGCCTTCGTCCACTCGGCGATCAGCCGGAAGCCGAACCAGCCGTAGAAGGACTTCGACGCGTCGAGGTCCCCGACGGTCAGCGCGGTGTGGTGCGGAACGAACCTGATGGTCATCGGTCATCTCCCGGGAGGGTGGTGGGCTGGGCGGGGCCGCCGGCCGCCCCGGGGGCGGAGAGGCCGGCGGCGGAGTGGAGGACGTCCAGGAACTCGATGCGCGGCGGGCCCTGGGCGTACCGGCCGTAGCGGGCGCCGAACTCCGCGGTCTGGGCGGTCGCCCGGTGCTCCAGGAACGCCGCCCGGTCGCGGTAGATCTCGTAGAAGACCCGGGCCAGCGGCTCGTCGTCCACGCGGTGCACCGCGTAGCCGACCAGGCCGGGCTCGTGCGCGGCCTCCGAGATCCGCCAGGCGGCGAGGGCGTCGAACCCCTCCACGCCCTCCGGCGTCAGGTCGAAGCGGGCCACGACTGCGTACACGGTCGTCCTCCTCGGTCGCGGGGCGGGTTACGCGGCGGTGGGGCCGGTCGCGAGCTGGGGGAACCCGCCCGCGTAGGAGACGCCCCGGGCCAGCTCGTCCTCGTTCGCCCGGACGGCCTCCTCCAGGGCGAGGGTCCAGTCCTCCTTGACGCCCTTCTCCCGGGCGGTGGCGAGGATCTGGCGCAGCGGGTTGATGTGCGCCTCGGACAGGCCGCGCAGGCTGCGGATCTGCTCGTCGGTCACGTCCTGGCCGAACGCCCTGGGCAGCGGCCGGCCGGCCACCCGGAAGTTGAGGATCGTCCGGATGCACTTCTCGCAGCGCCCGCAGTTGCGGTCCTTGTGCTCGCCCTGCCAGCAGACCCGCAGGTTGTCGGCGCCCTCCGGCCAGGCCACGGACAGCCCGGCGACCTTGTCGCTGCGGTCCACGCCGGCCGCGTCGTGGTGCACCCGCAGCCGCCCGCCGGAGAGCATCCAGTCGGACATCGGGTTGGAGCCCCAGGGCAGCAGCAGCGAGCCGTACGGCTCCGAGCTGGCGATCAGGCCGTGCCGGTACCAGCCGCTGAACAGGGTGAGCACCGAGACCATGCCGGTGCCGAAGGCGTCCTCCCAGTCGGCGAGGTCGCTGTGCCACAGCTCGCGGAAGTTGGTGGCCACCGGGATCAGGTCGACGCCGACCGTGGCCAGCAGCGGGGTGCTGCGGCGCTGCAGCGAGTCGTACGCCTCGGTGTCGGCGAGCGGGATGTCGAAGCCGTGCACCATGACCGCGCCGGTCAGGTTCAGGGCGGAGCGGCCGGCCGTGCGGCGGGCGTGGCGCACGGTGGTGAAGGCGCTGTCGACACCGCCGGAGAAGGTCTGGATCGCCGAGCGGTCGTCGGGGCCCTCGCGGTCGGGCACCTCCTCGTCGGCGGTGACCCGGATCGGGGCGTAGCGGCCCGGCCGCCACTGGGCCCAGGCCGCCTGGAACTCCTCCAGGTTGTCCAGCAGGGTGGCGGAGACCGGCCCGGCGGCGTGCAGGTCCTCGCCGCGGCGGATCGAGGCGAACAGGGCGGCGATGACGAACGGGTCGAGGACGTCGGTCACCCGGTCGGTGAACCGCTGCGGGAAGCGGTACCAGAGGCGGTCGGCCGACGCGCCGTCCTCGCTCGTCACGGTGACGGACAGCTCCACCGAGCCGTCGGTGGTGACGCGCTCGACGTTTCCGAGCCTCATGCGTGAACTCCTTCTGCGTGCGGTGGCGGTGGTGTGCGGGAGGTGCCCGGCCCCGGCGGCTCGATGAGCTCGATGATGTTGCCGTCCGGGTCGCGGAAGTACAGGAAGCCGGTGCCGGCGGCCTCGACGGGCAGGTCGACCACGACCGGGCCCTCACCCTCGATCGGCAGGCCCAGCCGGCGCAGCTCCTCGGCGGCGGCGGCCAGGTCGGGCACCCGGAAGGCGATGTGGCGCCATCCCTCGGCGTTGGCCGGCGCCTTCGGCGTGCCGTCCTCGCCCCGGCGGTACTCGGTCAGCTCGACGACCGTGTCCGCGCCGGGGACGCGCAGGTGGACGGTGACGGCCTCGGCGCCCGGGACGCCCACGCCGGCCGCGAACCGGGGCGAGCGCAGTTCCAGCCGCTTGAGCAGCTGGGCGCCGAGGACCTCCTGGTAGAAGGCGGACAGGCGTTCGACGTCCCGGGTGACGACGGCGACGTGCAGCAGGGCTTCGGTGCGGATCGCCATCAGACCGCCACCGCCTCTCCGGTGGCTCCGGCCCGGGCGAGCGCGTCGAAGGCCGGGTCGAGCGCGGGCAGCAGCCGGGTCATCCGGTCGCGCCGGCGCTGTTCGAGGAAGGCCAGGAAGGCCCGGCCGGCGCCGGTGGCGAGGCCCTGGCGGAACGCGTCGACCACCCACTCCTGGAGGATGTCGCTGCGCACCGTGCCGGGACGGGCCGCCGGCGGGGCGGTGCCGGCGCGTCCGGCGATCGCCGCGTGGATCAGCTCCGAGGGCCGGAGCACCTCGTCCAGGTCGACCCGCGACTGCGGCCCCGGGGTGTCCGAGGTGAGCGCGGCGTGCGCCGCCGAGATCATCGCCAGCATGTTGTCGTCCACCGTGAACAGGCTCTTGGCGAGGACGGTCTCGCCCCGGCAGAGGAACACCCCGGCCTTGATGTCGGTGAGTTCCTCGCAGATCGGGGCGTAGGTGGCGTGCACGGAGAGCCGCTCGCGGCAGAGCAGGTCGAGGGTGCGCACCGTCGTCGGGTGCTGGAGGTCGGAGTAGTGGACGAAGGCGGCGCCGCCCGCCGCCCGGCCCACGACCACGCCCTCGCCGAGGCGCATCGGGTGCTCGCCGCTCCCCATCGGGTCGAGGTCCTCGGCGTGCTCGACGGAGACCGGCTCGCCGAGCAGGTCGGCGCCGATGTACAGCTGGTGCGGCAGCTCGACCTCGAACACGGTCGGCGAGGTGGTCCCGGAGGCGCCCCGGCCGCGCAGGCTGTCCGCCCGGCGGTCCTTGGAGAAGTTGGTGACGCACAGCGAGGGGTCCAGCTCGTACTGCTCGACGAGTTGGCGCACGGTGCGGTGCACCTTGGAGTGCAGGTAGTTGCGCACCAGGACGACCCGGGAGCCGGCGAGCACCCGGCCGACCTCCTCGCGCAGCTCGGGGGCGACCAGGAAGGGCTTCTCCACGACGAACCGGCGGTAGCCGGCCTGCCACCACTCGATCAGCTCGGGGGCCAGGCTGCGGCTCGGCAGGCACAGGTCGACGATGGTGTCCGCGGGCGCGGTCGGGACGGCGAGGGCCCGCTCGCGGGCGATCGGCGCGGTCAGCCCGTCCGCCCGCAGCAGCCGGTCGAGTTCGGCGCCGGGCAGGCCGGTGCGGTCGACGAACTGGATGCGTGCCAGGTCGAGCCGGCCGGCGCGGGCGAGCCGGGAGTAGGCCCGGTAGTGCAGCGAGCCCGCCTTGCCGGCGCCGACGACGACGATGTCCATCGGCGCTACCCGGCCTTCACGTGCTCGACCGGGCGGTCGTTGTCGGCGGCGCCGACGTGGAACGCGAGGTAGCGCAGCCGCTCGGTGCCGACCGACTCGATGCGGTGCTTCGAGCCGCGCGGGATGCGGACGCAGTGCTCGGGTTCGAGCCCGTACTCCTGGCCGTCGAGGTGCAGGCGGGCCCGGCCGGCGATGATGAAGTAGTACTCGTCGGTCTCCGGGTGGTGGTGCAGCTGGCCGCCGCGGCCGGGTTCGGCGCTGGCCATCGCGACCCGGACGACGCGCTGGTCGGGGTGGTCGGCCGCGGCGAAGAGCAGCGACCTGACGACGTCACCGCCGTAGACCGGCTGGGTGACCGCCGCGACGTCGATCATGGGATCCATCGGACTCTCCTCGGTTCCGGTCGTCAGATCAGCTCGCAGGTCTTCATGATCTGTTCGAGTTCGCCGACCTTGTCCTCGGCCAGCGGGGTGAGCGGCAGGCGCGGGTCGCCGACGTCGAAGTGGGCGATCGAGAACGCCTTCTTGAGGGCGATCGGGTTGGTCGCGAAGTAGATCGCGCGGTAGAACTCGGCGAACTTCAGGTAGAGGTCGCGGGCGGTGGTGAAGTCGCCGGCGAGGGCGGCGTCCACGATGGACCGGCTCTGGCGGGGCATCACGTTGGCGGCCACCGAGATGTGGCCGTGGCCGCCGAGCAGCAGGGTGGGCAGCGCGGTGAAGTCGTTGCCGCAGAGCACCACGAAGTCGGAGTCCCGGACGAGGTGGAGCATCCGGCGCATCCGGACGATGTCCTGGTTGCCCTCCTTGATGCCCGCGATGTTGGGGTGCTGGGCGAGTTCGGCGACCTGGGCTGGGCTGATGTCGACGGTGGTGCGGCCGGGGAGGTTGTGCATCAGCAGCGGCACCGAGATCGCGTCGGCCAGGGTGCGGTAGTAGGCGACCAGGCCCCGGTCGGTCGGCGGGTCGAGGTAGGGGGTGAAGGCGAGCACCGCGTCGGCCCCCAGCCGCTCGGCCTCCTTGGCGAGTTCGAGCGTGCGGGTGAGGTTCTCGGTGCCCATGTCGGGCAGCACCAGGGCGCGGCCGGCGGCCTGCTCGACGACGATCTCGGTGATCCGCACCTTCTCCCGGTCGGTGAGCGCGGCGGCCTCGCCGGTCACGCCGTTGGGGCACAGCCGGGTGACGCCGTTGTCGATCTGGAAGTCGACCAGGCGGCGCAGCGCGGCCTCGTCGAGCTCGCCGGACGGCCCGAAGGGCGTCAGCAGGGTGGTGTACGCGCCGGTGAAGCGGAGCGTGTCGGTACTCAGCATGGGCACTCTCTCCCAAGGGGGTCGTGGTGCGGCGGAGTTGTGGGGGGCTGTGCCGGTCCGGAGGGGTGGCGGCGCCTCAGCGCGCGCTGCCGACCGGCTGGCGGGCGCCGGCCTCCGGGGCCGTCAGGTGCCAGAGGCTCTGCGCCATCGCCTGGGCGGCCCGGCCCGGTTCGTCGACCAGGCCGCGCTCCAGGAGGAGGATCTCCAGGGCGGTCAGGACCGGCAGCAGGTCCAGCGGGCCGACCGCGCCGATGTGGCCGATCCGCAGGATGCGGCCCTTCAGGTCGCCCTGCCCGGCGGCGATCCGCAGCCGGAAGCGCTCGGGCAGTTCCTCCAGCAGGCCGCGGGCGCGCGGGTCGTCGGGCAGCCGGGCGACCGACAGCGCGGCGGCCGGGTCGGCGCGCGGGTAGAGCGGCAGGCCCATCGCGACGAGCCCGGCGCGGCAGACCGCGGACGCCTGGGCGTGCCGCTGCCACACCCGCTCCAGGCCCTCCGCCTCGATCAGGTCGAGCCCGGCGGCGACCCCCAGCAGCGCCGCCACCGGCGGGGTGTTGGGCACCGTGCGGTCCAGGCCGCTCTCCCGCAGGTGGCGCAGGTTCCAGTAGGAGTAGCCGAGGTCGGTGCGCACCCGGCTCCAGGCCTCCGGGCGGACGGCGACGAACGCCGCTCCGGGCGGGCTCATCAGGCCCTTGTGGGAGGCGGTGACCGCGAGGTCGACCCCCCAGGCGTCCTGCTCGAAGGGCTGCACGCCGATGGTCGTCATGGTGTCGGCGACGACGGTGGCGCCGGCCGCCCGGCCGAGGGCCGCCAGCCGTTCGACGTCGTGGCCGACGCCGGTCGAGGTCTCGCAGTGCGTCAGGAACAGGTGCCGCGGGCGGTACCGGGCGAGGTCGCGCTCGACCAGCGCGGGGTCGAAGGTGTGGCCGTCCGGGGCCTCGTGGAGGTGCACCTTCGCGCCGTAGGTGCGGCACAGCTCGGCCCAGCGGCGGCCGTACTTGCCGGCGGCCAGGACCAGGACGTCGTCCCCCGGGACGACCGTGTTCAGTACGGTGGCCTCCATCGCGCCGCTGCCGGAGGCCGGCAGGAGCAGGATCTCGCCGGCCGTGCGGAACAGCCGCTGCATGCCGCCCTGAATGCGGGCGTACAACTCGCGGAATTCCGCGGACCGGTGGTGCACGAGCGCGGACACGGAGGCCAGCCGCACGCCGACGGGTATCTGTGCGGGCCCCGGGGTGAACATGTCGATTTCCCGCATGAGGAACTCCGGTGGATTCTGCAGGGGCAGGGTCGTGAGCCGCAATCAGAATGTACGCCGGTCGGCCGGAAATCAAGGGTGCATTCCCCCGGGAATCCGGACCGAATTCGGGCACGCCGAGCACCGGAATGGCGCCGGTGGCGCCGGGACAATGAAATGACACGCGGTGTTTCGGAAAAGGGAATCAGCGGTCCCGGTACACCGCCGCGGCGGCGGTCACGGCGAGCCTGCGCCGCCATTCGGGGCTCAGCGGGGCGTCCGCCAGGCACTGCCGGGCGCGCGCCAGCAGGGCGGCGATCCTGGCCTCGACCGCGGCGTGCGCGGTCGCGCCGGCCCGGCCCCGGTCCGGGGGCGCGGTGCGCGCGGCGCTCACCCAGCCCGGGCTCCGGGGCTCGCGGCGCACCGCGAGGGCCGTCAGCAGGGTCGTCCGGCCGGCCCGGGCGTCCGCGCCGGTGGGCTTCCCGGCGGCCTCGGGGTCGCCGAACGCGTCGATGAGGTCGTCCCGCAGCTGGAAGGCCTCGCCGAGCGCGTCGCCGTAGCCGGCGAAGCCGGAGGCGAGGTCGGCCCGGCCGGCCAGCAGGGCGCCGAGCACCAGCGGCCGGTGGACGGTGTAGCGCCCGGACTTCAGGACGGCGATGCGCCGGGCGAGTTCCGCGTCGGCGAGGGCGGCGGCCGAGGCCGCGACGTCCATCGCCTGGCCGGCGATCAGCTCGGTCTTCAGCTCGAACCACTCCCGGCTCACCTCGGGCGAGAGGTCCGCCATCAGGTGGTCCGCGTACGCCCAGGCCAGGTCGCCCGCGAGGACGGCCATCGACTCGCCGTACCGGCGGGGCTCGCCGCGCCAGCCCCGGGCGCGGTGCAGGTCGGCGTGCCAGGTGTGGGCGGTGCGCACCGAGCGGCGCAGCGCGGCGTCGTCCATGACGTCGTCGTGCAGCAGGGCGGCGGTGTGGAGCAGTTCGAGGGCCATCGCGGCCCGGACCGGGCGTTCTCCCGGGGTGCCGCCGGCGGCGAGGTAGCCGCTGAGCAGGAAGCGGGGTCTGATCCGCTTGCCGCCGGAGCGGACGAGTTCGGCGACGGCGCGGGCCGGGTCGGCCTCGTGCGGGGTGACGGCCTCCTGGCGGCCCCGTTCGCGGGCGAGGAAGGCGGTGAGCCCCTCCTCGACCCGCTCCAGCAGGGAGCGGAGGTCGGATCCGTCGTCCAGCTCGGACGGCAGGGGGGCAGGTGGCGCGGCCATGATGCAGTCCTCCTGTGGGGGGATGGATTCAGCCGGTGCGGGCCTCTGTCCGCAGGACGGACCTGCCGGGCCTCAGCGTCGATCCCGCCACCGCCCGGGGCGGTCGGGCGGCGGTCGACCGCAGCCGCCAGCGCGCGGCCAGGGTGGCGAGGGCGATGCCGATCTCGGTCCAGGCGAACGACTCGCCGATGCACTTGCGCACGCCGGCACCGAACGGCAGGTAGGCGTGGCGGGGCACGGCGGCGGCCCGCTCGGGCAGCCAGCGGTCCGGGTCGAAGCGGTGGGGGTCGGCGAAGACCGCCGGATCGCGGTGCAGGGCGTAGGGGCTGAAGAAGACGTCGGCGCCGGCGGGGATCAGGTGGCCGCCGAGGTCGACCTCGGCGGCGGCGCGGCGGGTGAGCAGCCAGCCGGTCGGGAACATCCGCAGGATCTCCTGGACGAACCGGCCGAGGTACTCCAGCTTCGGCAGGTCCGGGTACGCCACCGGCCGGCCGCCGAGCACCTCGTCGAGTTCCCGGTGCAGGCGGCGCTCGACGTCGGGCCGGGCGGCGAGGACCTGGAAGGACCAGTGCAGGGCGGTGGCCGAGGTCTCCGTGCCGGCCACCATCATGGAGCGGATCTCGTCGTGGATCTGCCGGTCGGCCAGCGGCTCGCCGGTGGTCTCGTCACGGGCGGCGAGCAGCAGCGCGAGCATGTCCTCCTGCTCCGGCGGCCGCGCCCGGTAGTCGGTGATCAGGCCGTCGACGACCTGGTAGAGGCGGTCCAGGCGCTCGGCCTCGCGCCGGTTGACCGGCAGGGGCAGCCGGTGGACGAAGTCGACCGGGACGAAGGCCCGCCGGGCGACGCCGGCCACCAGGGCGGGGATGCAGCGGCGGATCTCGGCGGCGGTCTCGGGGGTGACGGCCGAGAAGACGGTGCGGGTGAGGACGTCCATGGTCATGTCGTGCAGGTCGTGCCCGACGTCGGCGACGGCGCCGGGCCGCCAGCGGGCCGACAGCGCCTCGGCGGAGGCGGACGCGGCCTCGGCGTAGCGGGCCATCCGGCCGTGGTGGAAGGCGGGCTGCAGCAGTCGGCGCTGGCGCAGGTGCAGCTCGCCGTTGGCGGCGGCCAGGCCGTTGCCGAGCAGTTTGACGGCCTGGTCGAAGAGCGGTCCGCCCTTCTCGAAGGCGGTCTGCCGGGTGATCAGCAGGTCCTTCAGCAGTTCGCCGGTGCCCACCATGTAGGCGGGGCGGGTGCCGAGCCGGAACTCGGTGACGGGGCCGTGGTCGCGCAGCCGTTCGACGAAACCGAGCGGGTCGCGGGCCAGGTGGAGGGCGTGGCCGAGCAGCGGCAGCGCGCCGGGATAGGGGCGGACCGCTGGGGTGAGGGGCATGGCGGGCTCCTGCTCAGGTCCGGGCCGGCAGTGGGTCGGCGGGGCTCAGGTAGACGGGCCGCAGGTCCCGGTCCCGGCCCGCGGTGTAGCGCACGGTCGCCAGGGACCAGTCGTAGGTGACGCGCAGTTGGCGGGCCATGGCGGCGACGTAGCGGCGCAGGTCGGCGCGTTCGGCGGCGGTGCAGCCGAGCCGGGCGCCGTGGGCGTCGAGGCCGGCGGCGCCGGCCAGGAACTCCTCGGAGAGCAGCCGGACCCGCTGCTGGATCTCCCGGATCACCTCGGCCCGGGGGCTGCCGCGGCGGTGCTCCAGGACCAGCACGAGGTTGTGGGTGTCGCCGCGGGCCTCCTCGTGCTCGACCGAGTGGACGTCGTTGCAGTGCGCCAGGATGTCGATCTGGAGCTCGGCCATCCGGCGCAGGTAGCGGTCGGCGAGGAGGCGTGCGGGCAGTTCGAAGCGGTCGGCCCGTTCGACGGCGTCGAGGTAGACGTACATCGCCATCGTCTCGCGGCGCAGCGCCAGGTAGTCGGCGAGGCCGGGGATCCGGCCCTGCCCGCGGGCCTCGGCCTCGGCGAGGAAGGAGCGCAGGAAGCGGCGCCAGCCGTGGCCGGCCCGGGCCCGCCAGGGCTCCGACATCGGGGCGGCCGAGCGGCTCCACAGGTCGGCGGTGGCGGCCCGCAGTGGCCGGAGGGCGGCGGGGAGGGCCGCCGGAGCGGTGGCGGGCCGGCCGCCGCGGGTGACCTCGGCGAGGGCGGCGACGGCGCGGCCGGCGAGGTCCGGGTCGTCCCCGGCCGCGCCGTCGAAGAAGTCGTCGCAGACGGCGGTCCAGGTGATGAGGTCCGTCATGACGTCGAGGTCGGCGCCGCGGGCGTCCGGGGCGAATCCGGTGGCGACGTCCGCGAGCCTCAGGCCGAGAAAGTACCGGAGGGCTTTCTCGGACGGTTCCAGGAGGCCGAATTCCCGCGCCCAGGACACGCCTCGGCGGGCCGCCCGTTCATACCGGCCGGGATCGGTGCGGGGGGCCGGAAAGGGTAAGTGGAAATCGATGTCGGTCGGCATTCCGTCACGTCCGGTCCGCTGCCGGCAATGCGCCGGCGGGCGGCTGCGGGGGTGGCGTTCCGGGGTGTACCAATGCGCGGGCGGACACGGGTGCTTGCCTCCGTCACGGGCCAATCGATCCGGGGAGTTGCGCGGGTGCAGACACGGGTGGGTGAACGAGCCGGGCGCACGCCGGCGCCCGCCTCGGGGTGCGGCGGCGCAGCTGCGGACCACAGGTTGTCACCTTCATGTCATCTTGCACACCCCAGATGACATCAGCTACCCATTCGGCTTTTTGTCTCAGAGTCCGGACAAGTATTCGCCGGCGGTGCCCCCAGCCGGACGCGCCGGACGCGGCAGCGGCCGGCCCCCACGAGGGGAGCCGGCCGCGGAACGGGCGGGGTGCGCCGGGATCAGTCCCGGAAGCCCCGGTTGACGGCCGAGACCACGGCCTTCAGCGACGCCGACACGATGCTGGAGTCGATGCCCACGCCCCAGAAGACCCGGTCGTTCACCGCGCACTCCACGTACGCGGCCGCCCGCGCGTCGCCGCCCTGGGCGAGCGCGTGCTCGGCGTAGTCGCGGACCTGGACGTCGATCCCCAGGCCGGCCAGCGCCGCCACGAAGGCGTCGATCGGACCGCTGCCGACCGCCTCCAGCCGCCGCTCGGAACCGTCCAGCCGGACGTCCACGACCAGCGTGTCCTTCTCGTCCACCACGGTGGAGGTCCGGTGCGAGACCAGGTTCAGCCGGCCCCAGGCGGGCACGTCGCGGCCGGCCTCCCCCGCCTCCGGCGCCCCGGCCGGCAGGTACTCCTCGGCGAACATCGCCCACAGCTCGGCCGGCGTGACCTCGCCGCCGTCCGCGTCGGTGCGGGCCTGGACCACCCGGGAGAACTCGATCTGCAGCCCGCGCGGCAGGTCCAGCTGGTGCTCGGTGCGCAGCAGGTGCGCCACCCCGCCCTTGCCGGACTGCGAGTTGACCCGGATGACCGCCTCGTAGGTGCGCCCGACGTCCTTCGGGTCGATCGGCAGGTAGGGCACGCCCCAGGTGAACGCGTCGACCGGGACGCCGGCCGCCCGGGCGTCGCGCTGCAGCCAGTCGAAGCCCTTCTTGATCGCGTCCTGGTGCGACCCGGAGAACGCGGTGTAGACCAGGCTGCCGCCGTAGGGGTGGCGGGGGTGCACCGGGAGCTGGTTGCAGTACTCGACCGAGCTGCGGATGCGGTCGATGTCCGAGAAGTCGATCATCGGGTCGATGCCCTGGCTGAACAGGTTCAGGCCCAGGGTCACCAGGCAGACGTTGCCGGTGCGCTCGCCGTTGCCGAACAGACAGCCCTCGATCCGGTCGGCGCCCGCCAGGTAGCCGAGTTCGGCCGCCGCGACCGCCGTACCCCGGTCGTTGTGCGGGTGCACCGACAGCACCACCGAGTCGCGCCGGTCCAGGTGCCGGCTCATCCATTCGATGGAGTCGGCGTAGACGTTCGGCATGGCCATCTCGACGGTGGCCGGCAGGTTCACGATGGCGCGGCGGTCCGGGGTGGGCTGCCAGACCGCGGTGACGGCGTTGCAGATGTCGGCGGCGAACTCCAGCTCGGTGCCGCTGTACGACTCCGGGGAGTACTGCAGGCTGATGCCGGTGTCCGGCATCCGCTCGGCCAGGTCCGCGCAGATCCGCGCGCCGTTGACGGCCAGCGCGGTGATCTCGGACCGGTCCATCCCGAACACCACCCGGCGCTGCAGGGTGGACGTGGAGTTGTACAGGTGGACGATCGCCCGGCCGGCCCCGCGCACCGCCTCGAAGGTCCGCTCGATCAGCGGGCCGCGGGCCGGGGTGAGCACCTGGATCGCCACGTCGTCGGGGATCCGGTCCTCCTCGATGATCTGCCGGCAGAAGTCGAAGTCGGTCTGGCTGGCGGACGGGAAGCCGACCTCGATCTCCTTGTAGCCCATGGCCACCAGCAGCTCGAACATCCGCAGCTTGCGGCCGGGGCCCATCGGGTCGATCAGCGCCTGGTTGCCGTCCCGCAGGTCCACCGCGCACCACTGCGGGGCCCGGGTGACGGACTTGGCGGGCCAGCTGCGGTCCGGCAGGTCGATCGGCCGGAACGGCGTGTACCGCTGGAACGGCATCCCCGAGGGGAGCTGGACCGGGAAGTCGGGCCGCGCCGGGACGTCGTGGTTCTGAGGGGTCATCGGGTGCATCGAAGGGTGTCCTCCAGGACTTGTTTCGGTCGTCTGAGGCCGGTTCGGGCCTGCACGCCGCGACGAGGAGACCGGCCGTCAGAGGCTCTCGTCGCGGCGGCTAAGGAGGAGGACCCGCGTGGAGGAATCGCGCATAGCGCCTCACCATACAGACTTGTCCGCCACCGCATCCCAGGTGTCCACCAGGAGGGACGGAAATCGATCAAGCGTTCAATCCATGCTGTTCAGAGCATTACTGACGTACTGTCACCCCGACGGCTCGTCAGCCCGACGGCGACCGTCACGGCCACCGCGACCACCACGACGGCGTCGCAGACGATCCCGAAGCGCACCCCGTCCGTCAGGGCCGCCGCGAAGCCGTCGCCGGCCTCGTCCCGGTCGGCCAGCCCGCCGGTCGCCACCGCGCTGAGGATCGGGATGCCCACCGTGATGCCGATCTGCTGGGCGCTGGTGATCAGACCGCCCGCCAGGCCCTGCTGCTCGTCCGGCAGGCCGGCGCTCGCGTTGACCCCGTACGAGACCACCGCGGACATGTGGCCGACCGAGGCGAACAGCAGGATCGCCAGCGTCAGCCAGACCGGCGTCCGCACCCCGAGCGCGATCAGCCCGAGGGTGCCCGCCGCCTGCACCGACAGCCCCGCGACCAGCGTCGTGCGGGCGCCCAGCCGGCCGATCAGCCGGGACGCGGACATGCCGGTCGCCGCCAGCACCAGGCCCTGGGCACCGAAGAACAGCCCGGTCTCGAAGGTCGACAGGCCCACCGCCTGCTGGAGGTAGAGGGTCAGCAGGAAGATCAGCGAGCTCATCATCGCGAAGGTCGTCAGCCCGCCGAGGTTGCCGCAGGCCACCGTGCGCAGCCGCAGCATGGTCAGCGACACCAGCGGCTCCGCGGTCCGCCGCTCGATCAGCACGAACGCCGTCAGCAGGACGGCCGCCAGCACCAGCGCCACCGCCACCTCGACGGCCGGGGTGGCCGGGTCGGCGGACACCGAGGCGCCGTAGATCAGCGCGAGCAGGCCGCCGGTCACCGTCACCGCGCCCGGCACGTCCAGCCGCGGGCGCCGCTCCGGGCGGACGTCCGCCCCCAGCAGGGCCATCGCGGCCACCGCCGCCAGCGCGCCCGCCGCGGCGAGCATCCCCATCGTGGAGCGCCAGCCGAGCAGGTCGGTCATCGTACCGCCGAGCACCATGCCGACGGTGTAACCGAGGGACAGCAGGGCCCCGTTGACCGCGAGCGCCCGGTTCCGCTGCGGGCCCTCCGGGAAGATCGTGGTCAGCAGCGACATGCCGACCGGGACGACCACCGCCGCCCCGAGCCCCTGCAGGGCCCGCGCGGCCAGGAAGGACTGCTGGTTCCAGCCGAACGCCGCGAGCAGCGAGGAGGCCGTGAACACGGCCAGCCCGGACAGGAACAGCCAGCGCCGGCCGTACACGTCGGCGGCGCGGCCGAAGAACAGCAGGAAGCCGCCGGAGGGCAGGGCGAAGGCCGTCACGGCCCACTGCAGGTCGCTCTGCCCCATGTCCAGGTCGCGGCCGAGCACCGGCAGGGCCACGTTCAGGATGGAGAAGTCGAGGGCGATGATGAACTGGGCGCCGCAGAGCACGATCAGGACCAGCTTGGCTCGGGCGGTCAGGACCGCCCCCGCCGCGTCGGGAGGGCTCGCCGCGCCCTTGGTGCCGGGTGTCGCCGGGAAGTCGGGCGTGGTCGTCATGGCGTCAGTCTGGTTGCACCGGCGCGGGGTTGGGGAGCCAGTGCCTATCCTGGTGGCCGCACCACCAGCTACGGGACCACCGGGAAGGACTCGACACTGTGGACACCCTCGGACGGGCCCGCCGCAAGGAACTCCAGGCGTTCCTGACCAGTCGGCGGCAGCGGATAAGCCCCGCCCTGGTCGGCCTGCCGGCGGGCACCGACCGGCGGCGCACCCCCGGCCTGCGCCGGGAGGAGGTGGCCGTCCTCGCCGGGGTCAGCCCCTCCTGGTACCAGTGGCTCGAACAGGGCCGGGACATCACGGTCTCGGCGAAGGTGCTCGACGCCGTCTCGGACGTCCTGCGGCTGGACGGCGCCGAGCAGCGCCACCTGTACACCCTGGCCGGGCTCAACCCGCCGCCCGGACCGGCCGCCGCCGCGCCGCGGACGTACTGCGACGAACTGCAGCGCCTGATCGAGTCCTGGGGGCCCAACCCCGCGACCCTGCTGGACGAGAGCTGGAACTACGTCGCGGGCAACGAGGCCGCCCGGCTCGCCCTGCGGGCGGGGACGGCCGAGCGGAACTGCCTGGTGGCGTTCTTCCGCGACCCGGCCTACCGCAGCCGCGAGGCCGCCTGGGAGCGGATCGCCCCCACCGTGGTGGCGGGCTTCCGGGCCGCCGCCTGGCGGTACCCGGAGAACCCGGGCTTCCGCGAGGTGATCGACGAGCTCTCCGGTGGCAGCGAGGAGTTCCGCGCGCTCTGGGCGCGGCGGGACGTCGCCACCGCGGGCGTGCTGGTGAAGGAGGCCGAGCACCCGGTCGCCGGCACCCTCGCCTTCGAGAGCAGCCAGCTCGTACTGCCCGCCCGCCCCGACCTCACCGTCGTCCTCTACAACCCGCTCCCCGGCACCGACACCGCCGAGAAGCTCCGCCACCTCACCGGCCGCCGCTGAGCGGCCGGAACCTCCGCTCCTTGTTGCACATACAATGCACCTGCGAATAGCCAGCGAGAAGGAGCTGTGACCGATGGCGGGATCGCCGGTGGTGCTGGGCATCGAGTCGTCCTGCGACGAGACCGGCGCGGGCCTGGTGCGCGAGGGCGTGCTGCTCGGGCACGCGGTGGCCTCGTCGATGGACGAGCACGCCCGCTACGGCGGCGTGGTGCCGGAGATCGCCGCCCGGGCCCACGTGCACGCGATGGCCCCGGTGGTGCGCGAGGCACTCGGCCACGCCGGGCTCACCCTCGCCGACGTCGGCGCCGTCGCGGTGACCGCCGGCCCCGGGCTCTCCGGCGCGCTGCAGGTCGGCGTGGCGGCGGCGAAGTCCTACGCCTTCTCGCTCGGGGTCCCGCTCTACGGCGTGCACCACCTGGCCGGGCACGTGGCCGCCGCGACGCTCGACGGCGGACCGCTGCCGAACCCCTGCGTCGTCCTCATCGTCTCCGGCGGGCACACCTCACTGCTCCTGGTCCGCGACCTCGCCCGCGACCCGATCGTCCACCTCGGCGACACCCTCGACGACGCGGCCGGCGAGTGCTTCGACAAGGTCGCCCGCATCCTGCGCCTGCCCTACCCCGGCGGGCCCGCCATCGACCGCGCCGCCCGCGACGGCGACCCGCGCGCCGTCCGCCTCCCCCGCCCGCTGAGCGGCCCCGGCGACCCCCGGTACGCCTTCTCCTTCTCCGGCCTCAAGACCGCCGCCGCCCGCTGGGTCGAGGCCCAGCGGGCGGCCGGCACCGAACCGCACGTCCCCGACGCCGCCGCCTCCCTCCAGGAGGCGATCGCCGACACCCTCACCCGCAAGGCCGTCCGCGCCTGCACCGACCACGGCATCGACACCCTCGTGGTGGTCGGCGGCGTCGCCGCGAACTCCCGCATCCGCGCCCTCACCGAGCAGCGCTGCGCCGCCGCCGGCATCACCCTGCGGGTCCCCGCGCTGCGGCTGTGCACCGACAACGGCGCCATGATCGCCGCCATCGGCGACCTGCTCGTGCGCTCCGGCGCCGAGCCCTCCCCGATGGACCTCTCGATCGACCCCTCCGCCCCCCTGGAGTACGCGGCCCTGTCCCCGCGCGCCGCCGCCCGCACCGCCTGATCGCCGCCGAGGTGGGGCAGGCGGCCGCAGGCCGGGCCGTGGGCCCCGGCGGGTGACCGCGTCCGCGGCGAACCGACCGCAGGCCCGAACCCCGGGCGGCGGTGGCCGGGTCCTCCGTCCAACTCATCCGCACGAGGATCCGCCCCGTGCACAGGGGCACGGCGAGGGTCCTCGCTCCGGAGCCTCGTTCGGCCGTCGCCGTCGCCGTACCGGCGCTCCGAGCCGGGGCCGGCGTCGCCGACTCCGCCGAGGCGACCGGCACGGCACCCGGCGGAACCACCGTCACCTCCGGCCGAGGGCCAAGGGCGGGGGGAGGCCGCCCCCGGGCCGCCCTGTTGCGTCGTGCTAGCGTGCCCGGCCGAGGGGGATGATTCGCATGAGGAGATCCCGACGGTGGGCGGGGGCGGCGGTGGCCACCGCGCTGGCCGCCGCCCTGGCGGTCGTGGGGGTGGCCGGGTACCGGTGGCTCACCGACGGCTACGGGCACCCGTTCGGCGACGAGCGCGCCTGCGCGGGGACCGACGTACCGCTGGAGCGGGCCCTGCAGGCCCGGGGCATCACCCTGCCCCCGGGCGCGACGGACGTGCACTACACCGCCCGCGCCCATCCGCCGGACGGGGAGCCGAAGCTGATCGTGGCGTTCCGCAGCACCCGGCAGGCGATGAGCGCCCAGCTGACCGCGAACGGCCTGGACGCCGGTCTGCTCCCCCGGCTCGACCAGGGCACGTTCATGGTCGGCGACGTGTTCGACGCACCGGGCACCTGCGGAACCACGGGCCGGGCACCGGCGGTCGCGGTCCCGCAGGGGCCGACCTCGACCGGTGCGGTCTACAGCATCGCCGTCGAGTTGGACGGCCACACGATCCGCGACAGCACGGCGGTCCTCCTGACCACCCCGGCCCGCTGACCCCTCGTCCGGGCCCGGGGCTGCGGCTGCTTCCGTTGCAGCCGCAGCCCCGTGAGGGACACGGCGACGGTGAGCGCCGACGCCGGCAGCGCGTCGGTGCGCGAGTCCTCCCGGACGATCATCACCGCGTACAGCCCGAGGAGCCGGTCCCGGCGGCCGGGCACCGGGTGCGCGGCCGCGAGGCCGATCCAGGTCATGGAGACGGTGTCGCCGGTGATGCGCGCGGTGGACGCGCCGGGCATGCCGCGGTGGTCGAGGGTGGCGGCGAACGGGTTCCCGCCGCCGGCGGCGGGGAACGGCCGGAGGGCCTCGCGACCGCGCGTGCCCCGGCGGGGTGTCGGGGCACGGGCGGCGGGCGGGTCAGGGCCGCGGGGAGGTCGCGGCGGTGCGGAAGGAGGCGAGGGAGTCGGTGAGGGCCCTGGTCACCGGGCCCTGTTGGGTGTTGAGGTAGAAGTGGCCGCCGGGGAAGGCGTGGAGGCGGAAGCCGCCGGAGGTGACCTCCGCCCAGCGCTCGGCCTCCTGCCGGGTCACCTGGGGATCGGCGTCGCCGGTCAGTACGGTGATCGGGGAGCGCAGCGGCGGGCCGGCGCGGTGGACGTACGTCTCGACGGCCGTGTAGTCGGCGCGCAGGCACGGCAGGATCATCCGCCGGATGTCCTCGTCCTCCAGGAGGGCGCTGTCGGTGCCGTTCAGCCGCTGGACCTCGGCGAGGACGCCGGCGTCGTCGCGCAGGTGCACGGTCTCGTGCCGCGTGGTGGTCGGCGAGCGGCGGCCCGAGACGATCAGGCCGAGCAGGTCGACGGAGCCCTCGGCCTCCAGCCGGCGGGCCGTCTCGTAACCGAGGACGGCGCCCATGCTGTGCCCGAAGAACACCAGGGGGCGTTCGGTGCGGGGGCGCAGCACCGTGCAGATGGCGTCGGCGAACGCCTCGACGGTGTCCAGGCAGGGTTCGTGGCGGCGGTCCTGGCGGCCCGGGTACTGCAGGCAGAGCACCTCCGTCTGCGGTCCGAGCGCGGCGGACAGCGGCTGGAAGTAGCTGGCGGAGCCGCCGGCGTGCGGGAAGGCGACCAGGGTGACGGCGGCGTCGGGGGCCGGGCGGTACTGCCGGAGCCAGCGCCCGCTCAGCTCCTGGAGGACGGGGTCGGACATCAGGGGAATCCGTTTCTCGTGGTGGGCCGGTACGGCCGGTCAGCGGGCGAAGCGTAGCGGCAGTTCGGCGAGCCCGCGCAGGAAATCCGAGGGACGCCAGGTCAAGCGACCGGGCGGGACGGCGAGTTCCAGCACGGGGAAGCGGGCCAGGGTCTCGGTCAGCGCGACCCTGATCTCCTGCCTGGCCAGCTGGTGGCCGAGGCAGAAGTGCGGGCCGTGGCCGAAGGCGAGGTGCCCGGTGGTCGGGCGCAGCAGGTCGAAGGCGTGCGGGTCGGCGCGGACGGCCGGGTCCCGGTTGGCGGCCGACGGCAGGAAGCGGACCAGCTCGCCCTTGCGGACGACCACGCCCTCGATCTCGATGTCGTCGAGCGCGACCCGGTTGGTGGTCGACAGCAGGGAGCCCCGGTAGCGCAGCGCCTCCTCGCCGGCGCTCGCCACCAGCTCCGGGTCGGCCCGGAGCGCGGCCAACTGGTCCGGGTGGTTGAGGAGTTCGAGCAGCGCGCTGGCGATGACGTAGGCGGTGGTGACGTGTCCGGCGAACAGCAGGACGGAGCAGAAACCGACGAGTTCCTCCCGGGTGAGGGCCTGTCCGTCGTCCAGCCGGGCGCCGACGAGCTCGCTCAGCAGGTCCTCGGTCGGCTGCCGGCGCTTCGCCTCGACCAGATTGGTGCAGTAGGCGGCGAAGGCGTCCGTCGCGGCCTGGCGGACCGGTGCCGAGGGCGAGTCCATGTTCGTGACCCGGGTGTGGAACACCTCGCGGTCCTCCCGCGGCACGCCGAGCAGCTCGCAGATCACCTCCAGCGGGAAGGGGTTGGCGAAGGCGGTCACGAAGTCGGCCTCCCCCCCGGCGGGAAGGCCGTCCAGCAGGCCGCGGGCGATCTCGGTGAGGCGGGGTTCCAGCGAGCGCACCGCGCGGGAGGCGAAGGCGGCGCTGACCAGCCGGCGGTAGCGCGCGTGCTCCGGATTGTCCTGCTCGAAGAGGACGATCGGGCTGTCCGGGATCTGCGCGGCCTGCGGCGCGTGCCGGTGGAGGTCGCTGGAGAGCCGGGCGTCGCCGAGCAGCCGCCGGGAGGGTTCGGAGCCGAGGACGGTCCACGCCTCGGTGCCGTCGGCCTGCCGGGTGCGGATCACCGGGTGACGGCGGGCCAGCTGCCCGAGCTCGCGTTCCGCGTCGGGCAGGGAGGAGATCTGGACGAGGTCCAGGACGGGGATCACGCCTGTCCCTCCGGTCCGTCCGGGGTGGCGGTGATCCGGGGGAGGTCCCGGAGCCACAGGCGGCGGCTCGCGATGCGCCAGCGGTCCCCGTCCTTCTCCAGCAGGTCGACGTACGAGCCGCTGCGGCCGATCTCGTGGCTGCCGTCGTCGAGGGCGAAGGTGACGGAGAGCAGCGAGCGTGCCTCGGCGGTGTTCCCGTCCAGGCGGACGACGACCGTGTTGCCGGTGAGGTGGCGCTGGTGGGCGCCGCGCGTCTCGGTGTGGTGGCGGTACAGCGCGGCCATCGCGAAGACGATCCGCTCGCGGGTGGTCACCGAGGGCGGGAAGCCCTCGGGAGCCGGGGTGAAGGTGAAGCTCGCGTCCTCGGTGAAGAGGTCGCCGAGCGCGTCGAAGTCGCCGGAGTCGTAGTACAGGCTGTAGGCGGCGATGACGTCCTGGATGGCGGCCCGGTCGGCGAGGAACGCCGCGTCGAGGTGGCCGGTCGAGCCGGGGGCCGGAAGCAGCGGGGCGGGCGTCGCGGGGGTGGTCGGGGGCATGGGTGATGGTCCCTTCGTCGGTCGTGTCGTCGTGCGGTCGTGCGGTCGTCGGCCGGCCCGGGGCCGGAGGTCCGGGCGGGGTCACGGGGCGGGCCGGACCAGCCCCTCGATCCAGGTGCGCACCGCGGCGCCGGTCCGGTCCGCGTGTTCGCCGATCATGGTGCAGTGGTCGCCCTCGACCTCCACGGCGGTGTGCTCGTGGGGCCAGGAGGAGCGCCAGTCCTCACCGGTCATCGGCTCCTCGGGCGAGCCCGGGACGCAGCGCGACGGGCGGACGAACAGCGTCGGCACCGTGGCCGGCTCGGGCTCCCAGCCGCGGAACATCCGCCGGTAGCTGCCGATCGCGGTGAGTCCGGTGTAGCCGAGCGCGGTGAACGCCTGCCGGCGCACGATCACCTCGTAGTTCATCGCCTTGCGCATGCGGCGTGACATGGTGGCCGGCAGGTAGGTGTCCAGCAGCACCTGGCCGGCCGGCGCGGTGCCGGCCGCCTGGAGCCGGCTGGTGACGCCGTGGGCGAGCCAGCCGCTGGAGGAGTAGCCGAGCAGCACGAACGGCTCGCCCTCGGCGCAGCGCAGGGTCGCGTCGGTGAGCAGGTCCAGCAGGACGTCGCGGGAGGCCGCGAGCGGCTCGCCGGGGCGGAAGCCGGGGACGGTCAGCACGGCGGTGCCGCAGAAGCCGTCGAAGGCGGTGGCCAGCCGGCCGAACTGGATGGTGCCGTCGACCGGGGCGAACGGCGGGAAGCAGATCAGCCTCGGGTGCTCGCCGCCCTGCGACATCCGCACGTGGCCGGCCAGGCCGGCCAGCTGCGCGAGGTCCGCGCTGACCTCGCGCAGGCCGGACGCGCCGACCAGCAGCGCCTCCGCGTCGTCCATCTGCCCGCGCAGGGCCAGCTGACGGTAGACGGAGCCGAGCAGTTCGTTGGACTCCTCCGCGCCCGGCCGCGGCACGTGGCGCGCGGCGCTCCCGTCCTCCAGGGCGCGGGCCAGGTGCGCGGCGAGCGCCGCCGGGCTGGTGTGGTCGTAGACCAGGGTGCTGGGGAGGTCGAGGCCGGTGGCCTCGCCGAGCCGCCGGGCGAGCCCGACGGTGGCCAGCGAGTCGAAGCCCATCCCGCGGAAGGGCTGGTCCGGATCGACGGCGCCGGCGTCGGCGTGGCCGAGCTGGGCGGCCGTCTCGGTGCGGACCAGGTCGAGCAGTTCGGCGGCGAGCCGGGCCGGGGAACGCTCGGCGGAGCGGTCCCGGAGCGGGTGCGGCTCGGTTTCGTGCGGCTCGGTTTCGGGCGCCGGGCTCGCCGGGCGTTCCGGGCCGGCCGCCACGAGGTCGGCGATCAGCGGCCGGGGGCGGGCGGCGGCGTAGCTGTGCGCGAGCCGGGTCCAGTCCACGTCGGCGACCGTCACGCAGGTCAGGTCCTCGTCCAGCGCCTGGCCGAGGGCCGTCAGGGCGGTGGCCGGGTCCATCGGCCGCACCCCGAGCCGGCCGAGGTGACGTCCGGCCTCGCCGTCGGCCATGCCGCCGGCGGCCCAGGGGCCCCAGGCGACGGCGGTGGCGGTGACCCCGCGCTGCCGGCGGCGCAGGGCGAGGGCGTCCAGGTGGGCGTTGGCGGCCGCGTAGGCGCCCTGCGCGGCGCCGCCCCAGACCCCGGCGCCGGAGGAGAAGAGCACGAAGGCGTCCAGCTCGGCCGTGGCGAACAGCTCGTCCAGCGCCAGCGCCCCGGCGGCCTTGCCGGTGACGGTGTCGGCGATCCCGGCCGGGTCGGTGTCGAGCAGCCGGGCCGGGCCGGCGACACCGGCGGCGTGCACCACCGTGCGGATGCGCGGGAGTTCCTCGCCCAGGGCCTCGCGGAGCCGGTCGGCGGCGTCCGGGGCGGTGAGGTCGCAGGCGATCGGCACCAGGTCGGCGCCGCCGGCCTTGAGGTCGGCCCGCAGCTCGTCGAGGCCGGGGGTGTCGGGGCCCCGGCGGCCCAGCACCAGCACCCGCTCGGCCCCGCGGGCGGCGAGCCAGCGGGCCGCGTGCCCGCCCAGGGCGCCGGTGCCGCCGGTGATCAGCGCGGTGCCGCCGGTCCGCCAGCGGCGGGCGGGGCGGGCGGGGCCGTCCGCGCCGGAGGGCCGGGACAGCCGGCGGCCGAAGGTGCCGAGCGGGCGGATCGCGAACTGGTCCTCTCCCCCGGCGTCGGCCAGGACGGCGAGCAGGGTCGCCAGGGAGCGCTCGTCGGGAGTGGCCGGCAGGTCGGCCAACCCGCCCCAGCTGAGGGGGTGTTCGAGGGCGACGACGCCGCCCAGACCCCAGATCCCGGCGCCCGTGGCGGAGGCCACGTCCTCGCCCAGCACCGAGACGGCGCCGGCCGTCAGGCACCAGAGCGGGGCGGCGATGTCCGCGTCCGCCAGCGCCTGGACCAGGGTGACGGTGGCCGTCACGGCGCGGACCAGGCGCGCTGCGCCGTCACCCTCGTCCTCCGCCGCCGCCCCGAGCAGCGAGACGACCCCGGCGAGGTCCGTCTCCGCGGCCGACTCGCGGAGCCAGGAGGCGAGTTCGGCCCGGTCGGCGGCCTTGGCGTCGAGCTCGCGGTGCAGGACCCGGGCGCCCCCGGCGGTGAGCGCCTCCCCCACCGCGGCGGCGATGTCGCCGGCGGCGGCGGAGTGGACGAGGAGCCAGCGCCCGGTGGGCGCGGCGTCGGGCGCGGCGGGCGTCCACGGCTCCCAGCGCAGCTCGTGGCGCCAGGACCGGGCGGTCCGCGCGGCGCGGTCCTCGGTGCGCCAGGCGGAGAGCGCGGGCAGCAGGTCGCCCAGCGGCGCGTCCGCGGGGACGTCCAGCAGTGCGGTGATCCGGTCGAGGTCGGCCTGCTCGACGGCCTCCCAGAACCCGCCGTCCGCGGGTTCGGCGGCCGGCTGCGGGGCCGGTTCCGCGGCGGGCGACTCGTGGGCGAGCCAGTAGGGGCGGCCCTGGAAGGGGTAGGTCGGCAGGTCCACCCGGCGGGCGCCGGTCACGGCCGGGGCCCAGTCGACCGGGGTGCCGCGGACGAAGGCGGTGGCGAGTCCCGCCGCCAGGGTCTCCCTCGGGTCGCGTCCCCGGCGCTGGGCGGGGACGGTGGCGGTGTCCGTGCCGGCCGTGCACTCCGCGACCATCGGCGTCAGCGCCGCCTCCGGGCCCAGTTCGACGAACACCGAAGCGCCCACACCCCGGGCCGAGGCCACCGCGTCCGCGAAACGCACCGGCTCACACACCTGCCGCACCCAGTACTCCGGGTCACACACCTCCGCCGCCGTCGCGATACGACCCGTCACATCCGACGCCAGCGGGATCGACGGCTCCCTCAGCTCGACACCCGCCACCACCTCCCGCAGCTGTGTCAGGACCGGCTCCATCAGCACCGAATGGAACGCGTGCGACACCGCCAACCGCGAGGACCGCCACCCCCGCTCCCCGCACAACACCCGGACCTTCTCGACCGCTTCGGCCTCACCCGAGACCACCACCGACGCCGGACCGTTCACCGCCGCGATCCCCACCACACCCACACGACCCTCGGCCAGCAGCGCCACCACCTGCGCCTCACTCGCCCCCACCGCCAACATCGCCCCACCCGAAGGAAGTCCACCCATCAACCGGGCCCGCGCCGCCACCAGAGCGACCGCACCCTCCAACGAGAACACCCCGGCCACATACGCCGCCACGATCCCGCCCAGCGAATGCCCCAGCACCACCTCCGGCACCGCAACCCACGAACGCCACAACCGGTACAACGCCACCTCGAACGCGAACAGCACCGGCTGCACCACAGCCGTACCATCCCCAACCACCTCCCCCGGCTCCCCCAGCAACACCCCCCGCACCGAGAACGGCACCACCCCCTCGAACACCCCACACACCTCATCCACCGCCGCAGCGAACACCGGGAACGAGTCGTACAACACCCGCCCCACACCCGCACACCGCACACCCTGACCCGTGAAGACCACGGCATGCTTGCCGGCCGCCCCCGCACCGCGCGGCACCACCCCGGTCACCACGGCCGGGGTCCCGGCCGGCCGGGGCACGCCGTCGGCGAGCGCCGTCAGTCCGGCCGTCAACTCGGTGAGGTCGCGGCCGAGCAGCACGGCGCGCTGCTCCAGCAGGGCCCGGCCGGTGACGGCGGACCAGGCGACATCGGCGGGCCGGGCCTCCGGGTGCTCGCCGACCCAGTCGCGCAGCCGGGCCGCCTGGGCCCGCAGCGCCTCGGGGGTCCGGGCCGACAGCACCCACGGAACGAGTCCGCCCACCCCGGCCCCGGAGGGCGGCTCCGGCAACGGCTCCGCCGGTTCCGGGGCCTGTTCGAGGATCACGTGCGCGTTGGTGCCGCTGATCCCGAACGAGGACACGCCGACGCGGCGCGGCCGGCCCGTCTCCGGCCACTCCACCGCCTCGGTCAGCAGCTCGACCGCGCCCGCCGACCAGTCCACGTGCGGCGACGGCGCGTCCACGTGCAACGACTTCGGCAGCACCCCGTGCCGCATCGCCATCACCATCTTGATCACACCCGCCACACCCGCCGCCGCCTGGGTGTGACCGATGTTCGACTTCACCGAGCCCAGCCGCAGCGGCTCACCGGCCCGCTCACGCCCGTACGTCGCCAGCAGCGCCTGCGCCTCGATCGGGTCACCCAGCGTCGTCCCCGTGCCGTGCGCCTCCACCACGTCCACCTCGTCCGTGGAGAGCCCCGCGTTCACCAGGGCCTGGCGGATCACCCGCTCCTGCGACGGGCCGTTCGGCGCGGACAGGCCGTTGGACGCGCCGTCCTGGTTCACCGCCGAGCCGCGCACCACCGCGAGCACGGGATGCCCGTTGCGCACCGCGTCCGACAGCCGTTCCAGCAGCAGCAGGCCCACGCCCTCGCCCCAGCCGGTCCCGTCCGCCGCCGCCGCGAACGGCTTGCACCGCCCGTCCGCCGCCAGACCGTTCTGCCGGGAGAACTCCACGAAGGCGGTCGGCCGGGCCATCACGGTCACGCCGCCGGCCAGCGCCAGGTCGCAGTCCCCCGCCCGCAGCGCCTGCGCCGCCGTGTGCAGGGCGACCAGGGACGAGGAGCAGGCGGTGTCCAGGGTCACCGCCGGGCCCTCCAGGCCGAGCACGTAGGAGACCCGGCCGGAGACCACGGACATCGAGCCGCCGGTCACCCGGTGGCCCGCCACCGCCGGGGCGGCGTCCGGCCGGCCACCGCCGTAGCCGAGCGCGGAGGCGCCGACGAAGACGCCGGTCCGGCTGCGCCGCAGCGAGAGCGGGTCGATGCCGGCGCGCTCCACGGTCTCCCAGGCGGTCTCCAGCAGCAGGCGCTGCTGCGGGTCCATCGCCAGCGCCTCGAAGGGCGAGATGCCGAAGAAGTCCGCGTCGAACTCGGCGGCCTCGTAGACGAATCCGCCCTGCCGGGTGGCGGAGCCGGCGGCGTCGTCCCCCTCGGGCCCGGTCGCCCAGCCCCGGTCGGCCGGGAAGGCGCCGATCGCGTCGGTGCCCTCCGTCACCAGGTGCCACAGGTCCTCGGCGGAGCGGACCCCGCCGGGCAGCCGGCAGCCGGTCGCGACGATCGCGATCGGCTCCCGGCCGGCCTGTTCGGCCTCCCGCAGCCGCTGTTTGGTCTCGCGCAGGTCCGTGGCGGTCATCCGCAGGAAGTGGCGGAGCTTCTCCTCGTTCGACCCGGACCCGTTGTACGGGTTCGGCGCGCCGGGCGCGGTGGCCTCGGTCGACATGTGTGCACCCCTGTTCGGTTCGAGAAATCCGGTGTGAACGGCTGCTCAGGAGATCCCGAACTCCTCCCCGAGGATGTCGAACATCTCGTCGTCGGTGGCGGTGCGCAGATCGCGCCCGGCGTCGGCCGACGGGCGCGGCCCGCCGCGCAGCCGGTCCGCCAGCTCGGTCAGCCGGTCGGCGACGCGGTCACGGTCCGCGGCGCCGGACAGCGCCGCCAGGCCGGCCTCCAGCCGGTCCAGCTCGTCGAGCGCCGAGACGTTCCGGGTGGTGTCGTCGAACAGTTCGGCGCCGAGGTGGGCGGCCAGCGCCTGCGCCGTCGGGTGGTCGAAGACCAGCGTGGTCGGCAGCTCAAGCCCGGTGGCCGCGACCAGCCGGTTGCGCAGACCGACGGCGGCCAGCGAGTCGAACCCGAGGTCGCGGAACGGCCGTTCGGGCTCGATCTCGGCCGGATCGGCGTGGCCCAGCTGGGCGGCGACCTCGGCGCACACCAGGGTGACGAACTCGGCGTGCCGGTCGTCGGCGGACAGCCCGGTGAGGCGCTCGCGCAGCAGCTCGGGCGCCCGGGCGCCGCCGCCCGGCTCCGGCTCGGCCGGCGCCGGGGCCTCGGCCGCGACCAGCTCCGCGATCAGCGGGCGCGGGCGGGCGGCGGTGTAGCCGACGGCGAAGCGCGGCCAGTCGAGGTCGGCGACGGTCACCCGCTCCAGGTCCTCCTCCACGGCCTGGCGCAGCGCTTCGAGGGCGAGCTCCGGGTCCATCGCCGTCACCCCGATCCGGTCGAGCGCCGCCGAGACGGCCTCGCCGTCCGACATCCCGCCGCCCGCCCAGCGGCCCCAGGCGACGGCGGTGGCGGCCCGGCCCTCGCCCCGGCGCCGGGCGGCGAGGGCGTCGAGGCAGGCGTTGGCCGCCGCGTAGGCGCCCTGGCCGGCTCCGCCCCACACCCCGGCACCCGAGGTGAAGAGCACGAAGGTCCCGGCTTCGTCGGCGCGCAGCAGTTCGTCCAGCGCGAGGGCGCCGCCGACCTTGGCGGCGACCGCCTCGGCGATGGACGCGCGGGTCATCCGGTCGAGCGGCCCGCCGACCTCGGCGCCCGCCGCGTGGACCACGGTGTCCACCCGCAGTCCCCGGCCGCGCAGGTCGGCCAGCAGGGCGGCGAGGGCCTCGCGGTCACTGACGTCGCAGGCGGCGATCTCCACCTCGGCGCCGGCCGCCGACAGCTCCTCGCGCAGCTCCGCGGCCCCCGGTGCGGCCTCGCCGCGCCGGCCGGCCAGCACGAGGTGCTCCACCCCGCCGCGGACCAGCCACCGGGCGACGTGCCCGCCGAGCGCCCCGGTGCCGCCGGTGACCAGCGCGGTGCGGCCGGGGTGCCAGGGGGTGTCCCGGCGGGGGGCGCCCTCGGCGTGCGGGAACCGGGCGAGGCGCCGAACGAAGGTGCCGAGCGGGCGGATCGCGATCTCGTCCTCCGCCGAGCCGGCGCCGAGCACGGCCGCCAGGATCGCGCAGGAGCGCTCGTCGGCGGTCTCGGGCAGGTCGACCAGGCCGCCCCAGCGGTCCGGGTGTTCGAGGCCGGCGACGCGGCCGAGCCCCCAGAGGGCGGCGGCCGTCGTACTGGGCGGGGGCTCCCCGAGGGGGGACGCCGCGCCCCGGGTGGCGCACCAGAGCGGCGCGTCGAGGCCGGCGTCGCCGAGGGCCTGGACGAGCGTGGCCAGCCCGTCCAGGGCAGCGGTCGGGTCGGCCTGGGCCGGCCCGGGATCGGGCAGCAGCAGGACGCCGGCGGGCGCGGTCTCCCGCAGCCAGTCGGCGAGTTCGGCGCGCCCGGCCGGCACCGCGCCGGGTTCGGGGGCGAGCGCCTCGGCGCCGGCCGCGGTGAGCGCGCCGACCACGGCGGCGCGCAGCCCGGCGTCCGCCGGGGCGAGGACGAGCCAGCGCCCGGTGCGCCGGCCGGCCACGGCGGGGGCGTCCGCCCACGGCTCCCACCGCTCGGTGTAGCGCCAGGAGCGGGCCACGGTGTCGGCCCGCCGGCGGGTGCGCCAGGCGGCGAGGGCCGGCAGGACCTCGTGCAGCGGCGCGTCCTCGGGGACGTCGAGCAGCGCGGCGAGGCCCGGTGCGTCGGAGGAGGTGACGGTGTCCCACAGGGTGCCGTCGACCGGGTCGCCGCCGGGGGCGGCGGACCGCTTGGCGCGGCCGGGCAGCGCGGTCCCGCCGTCCGGGTCGAGCCAGTAGCGGCGGCCCTGGAAGGCGTAGGTGGGCAGGTCGACCCGGCGCACGCCGGGCCGGTGCAGCAGGCCGGCCCAGTCCACCGGCACGCCGCGGGCGTGGGCGGTGGCCAGGGCGGTGACCAGCTGGTGCGGACCGCCCGCGTCGCGCCGCAGGGTGTGCAGCACGGTGCCGGGGGTGGCGGCTTCGGCGATGAGGTCCTCCAGGGGCACGACGAGCCCGGGGTGCGGGCTGCACTCCAGGAAGACGGCGTGCCCCTCCGCGAGGGCCGCGCGCACCGCCGTGTCCAGCCGGACGGTGCCGCGCAGGTTGTCGTACCAGTACGAACCCGCCAGCTGCTCGGGCGAGTCGACCGCCTCGCCGGTGACCGTCGAGTACATCGGCACCCGGCCCGGCAGCGGGGCGACGTCCGCCAGCAGCGCCTGGAGGTCGTCGCGCAGCGCGTCCATGTGCCCGGAGTGCGAGGCGTAGTCGACCGGGATCCAGCGGGCCCGGACGTCCTCGCGCTCGCACCGCTCGGCCACGGCGGCCAGCGCCTCGACGGCTCCGGAGAGCACCACGCTCGACGGCCCGTTGACCGCGGCCAGCGACAACCGACCGTCGCCGTCGACGAGTTCGGCGGCGCGCTCGGCCGGGAGGCCGACCGAGAGCATCCCGCCGCCGGTCCCGGAGACCCGCCGCAGCGCCTGGGCGCGCAATACCACCACCCGGACGGCGTCCTCCAGGGACAGCAGCCCGGCCACGTGGGCGGCGGCGATCTCGCCCTGCGAGTGCCCGATCACCGCGGCCGGCCGCACCCCGCACGACTCCCACCACCGCGCCAGACCCACCATCACCGCGAACAGCACGGGCTGCACCACGTCCACCCGCTCCAGCAGCGCACCCGAACCGTCCCGCAACACCTCCAGCAACGACCAGTCCGTCAGCGGATCCATCACCCCCGCACACTCCTCCACCGAGGCCGCGAACACCGCGCTGGAGAGCAGCAGTTCGGCCGCCATCCCGGCCCACTGCGAGCCCTGGCCCGGGAACACGAACACCGGGCCGGTGACGGCGGCGCCGGGGCCGCCCGCGTCCCCCGGGACGGCGTTCGGAGCGGTGGAGGCCGTCCCGTCCGCCACCGCCCGCAGGCCGGCGGCGATCTCGGCGCCGTCGCGGCCCCAGACCACCGCGCGGCGCTCCAGGGCGGCCCGCCCGGCAGCCAACGACCAGGCAGCGTCGGCGATTTCGGCGTCCGGGCGGGCGGTGAGCCACTGCCCGAGGCGCTCGGCCTGCGCGCGCAGCGCGCCCTCGGTGCGGGCCGAGAGCACCCAGGGCACCACCCCGGCCAGGCCCGCGGGCTCCCCGGCGCCCGGCCCGGCGGGGGCCTCGACGGCGGGCGCCTGCTCCAGGATGACGTGCGCGTTGGTGCCGCTGATCCCGAACGAGGACACCGCCGCGCGGCGCGGGCGGTCCAGCTCGGGCCAGGGGCGGCCCTCGGCGAGCAGTTCGACCCGGCCGGCCGTCCAGTCGACGTGCGGGGTCGGCGCGTCGACGTGCAGGGTCTTCGGCAGCGTGCCGTGGCGCATCGCCATCACCATCTTGATCACGCCGGCCACGCCCGCCGCGGCCTGGGTGTGGCCGAAGTTGGACTTCACCGAGCCGAGCCAGAGCGGCCGCTCCTCGGGGCGGTCCTGGCCGTAGGTGGCGAGCAGGGCCTGGGCCTCGATCGGATCGCCGAGGACCGTGCCGGTGCCGTGCGCCTCCACCGCGTCGACGTCGGCCGTGGTCAGCCGCGCGTTGGCCAGCGCCTGGCGGATCACCCGCTGCTGGGACGGCCCGTTGGGGGCGGTGAGGCCGTTGGAGGCGCCGTCCTGGTTGATCGCCGAGCCGCGGACGACCGCCAGCACGGGGTGCCCGTTGCGGCGGGCGTCGGAGAGCCGCTCCAGCAGCAGCATGCCGATGCCCTCGCCCCAGGCGGTGCCGTCCGCGCCGGCCGCGAAGGACTTGCAGCGGCCGTTCGGGGCCAGCCCTCGCTGGCGGGCGAACTCCACGAAGACGCTCGGGGTCGACATGATCGTCACCCCGCCGGCCAGCGCGAGGTCGCACTCCCCGGTGCGCAGCGCGTGGCTCGCCCAGTGCAGCGACACCAGTGAGGAGGAGCAGGCCGAGTCGACGGTGACGGCCGCGCCCTCCAGTCCGAGGGTGTAGGCGACGCGCCCGGAGGCGACGCCGAAGGAGTTGCCGTTGCCGATGTACGCCTCCAGCTCGTCGTCGACGTCCTGGACCCGGCCGGCGGCGTAGTCCGAGTACATCAGTCCGGCGAAGACGGAGGTGTTGCTGCCGCGCAGCGAGAGCGGGTCGATGCCGGCCCGTTCGAAGGCCTCCCAGGAGGTCTCCAGCAGCAGGCGCTGCTGCGGGTCCATCGCGAGCGCCTCACGCGGCGAGATGCCGAACAGCTCCGAGTCGAAGCGGTCGATGCCGTGCATGAACGCGCCCTCGCGGGTGTAGAAGCGCCCGGAGCGGTCCGGGTCCGGGTCGTACAGCCCGGCGAGGTCCCAGCCCCGGTCGGTGGGCAGCGGCGAGACGGTGTCCACGCCGTCGGCGACGACGCGCCAGAGGTCCTCGGGGCTCGCGATGCCGCCGGGGAAGCGGCAGCTCATGGCGACGATGGCGATCGGCTCGTCCACCGCCGTCCGGGCCGGGGCGGCGGCCGGGGCCCGGCCGTACTCGGGCAGGCTGAGCAGCTCGGTGCGCAGGAAGCGGGCGAGCGCGGTGGAGCTGGGGTAGTCGAACAGGACGGTCGCCGGGAGCCGCAGGCCGGTCGCGGTGTTGAGGCGGTTGCGCATCTCCAGCGCGGTCAGCGAGTCGAAGCCCAGCTCGGTGAAGGCCCGGTCGGCGCCGACCGTCTCGGGACCGGAGTGTCCGAGCACGACGGCGGCCTGCCGGCGGGTCAGGTCGGTGAGCAGCTGGACCTGCTCGGCCTCGGGGCGGCCGGCCAGGCGCTGGGCGAGCCGGCGGGCCTCCTCGCCGCCCGCCCGGCGCCGCGCCGGGACGAGTCCGCTGAGGATGAGCGGCAGTTCGTCGAAGCGGCGCAGCGCGGCCAGGTCGAGCCGGACGGGGGCGAGCAGCGCCTCGTCCTGGGCGAGGGCGGCGTCGAACAGGGCGAGGCCCTGCTCGGCGGAGAGCGCGAGCACGCCGCTGCGGTCGATGCGGTGGCGGTCGGTGGCGCTGAAGTCCTCCCGCATCAGGCCGCTCTCCTCCTCCCACAGGCCCCAGGCCAGCGAGACGCCGGGCAGGCCGGCCGCCCGCCGGTGCTGGGCGAGGGCGTCCAGGAAGGCGTTGCCGGCCGCGTAGTTGGCCTGGCCGCGGCTGCCGATGACGCCGGCGACGGAGGAGTAGAGCACGAAGGCGGTGAGGTCGAGGTCGCGGGTGAGTTCGTGCAGGTGGAGGGCGGCATCCACCTTGGGGCGCAGCACGGGGGCGACGCGCTCGGGCGTCAGGGCGGCGATCACGCCGTCGTCCACGGCGCCGGCGGTGTGCACCACGGCGCGCAGCGGGTGCTCGGCGGGGACGGTGGCGAGCAGGGCTTCCAGGGCCGCCCGGTCCGCGGCGTCGCAGGCGGCGACCTCGACGGTGGCGCCCAGGGCGGCGAGCTCGGCGGCGAGGTCCGCGGCACCGGGGGCGTTCGGGCCGCGCCGGCTGGTCAGCAGCAGCCGGCGGACGCCGTGGACTTCGGCCAGGTGCCGGGCGACGAGGGCGCCGAGCGCGCCGGTGCCGCCGGTGACGAGGACGGTGCCGTCCGGGTCGAAGGCGGGCCGGGCGGGCCCGACGGTCTCGGCAGTCTCGGCGGGGCCGCTGCGGGCGATCCGCGGGGCGTACAAGGTGCCGGCGCGCAGGGCGAGTTGTGGTTCGCCGGTCTCGGCGGCGGTCGCGGTGGCGGCGGCCAGGGCGGACACCGAGGCCGGGTCGTCGTCGAGGTCGACCAGGACGATCCGGTCCGGGTTCTCCGACATGGCGGAGCGCACCAGGCCGCCGACCGCGGCGGCGGCGAGGTCGCGCACCGGGTCGCCGGCGCCCACCGAGACCGCCCCGCGGGTCACCACGGCCAGGCGGGTGCCGGTGAGGCGGGGGTCGGCGAGCCAGGTCTGGACGGTGTCCAGGGCGCGGGTGACGGCGGTGTGCACGGCCTGCGCCGGAGGCAGGCCCGGGGCCCCGGCGGCGGGCCAGGGCAGCACGGCCACGGCCGGGGCGGGCAGGCCGTCGTCCAGGGCGCGGGCGAGGGCCGCGAGGTCGGTGTGCCGGGAGGCGTCCGGAGCGGGGGCCAGGTCGTCGTCCCCGACCACCGCCCAGGTGCCGGCGGCGGGGGCGGCGGGCCGCGCCGGGTGGGGCAGCGCGGTCCAGCGCACGGCGTACAGCGGGTCCTGACGGGCGGTGGCGGCGGCGCGCAGCTTCTCCGCCGAGACCGGCCGCACGGACAGCGAGCCGACCTCGGCGACCGGCCGGCCGTGGGCGTCGGCGAGGGTCAGGGTGACGGCCTCCGGGCCGGTGCGCCGCAGCCGCGCCCGCACCGCCGCGGCGCCGGGGGCGAACAGGCGCACGTCGCGCCAGGAGAACGGGAGCGAGACCGGTCCGGCGCCGGGGTCGGCGCGGTCGGCGAAGGCCGCGAGGCCGAGCAGGTGCTGGGTGGCGTCCATCAGCGCCGGGTGGACGCCGAAGCGGTCGGCGTCGTGGGCGACGGCCTCGGGCAGCGCGATCTCCCCGTACACGTCCTCGCCGTGCCGGGCGGCGGCGCGCACACCGAGGAAGGCCGGGCCGTAGGCGACGCCGGCGTCGGCGAGCCAGTCGTAGAAGCCGTCGAGCGGGACGCCGCCCTCCTCGGCCGGCGGCCGGGCCGGCGGCTCGGCGGGGGCGGTGCCGTCGGCGCGGGCCAGGGTGCCGACCGCGTGGCGGGTCCACGGCTCGCCGGCGTCGCCCGTGTCGGGCCGCGAGTGGATCGCGACGGCCCGCCGGCCGCCGCCGTCCGGGGCCTCCAGCCACAGCTGAAGCTGGAGGGCGCCGCGCTCGGGCAGGACCAGCGGGGCCTCCAGGGAGAGTTCCTCGACGAGTTCGCAGCCGGCCCGCCGGCCGGCGTGCAGGGCGAGCTCCAGGAAGGCGGTCCCCGGCAGCAGCACGGTGCCGAGCACCACGTGGTCGCCGAGCCAGGGGTGGCTGTCGAGCGAGAGCAGGCCGGTGAACAGCGAGCCGTGTCCGTCCGCGAGTTCGACCATGGCGCCGAGCAGCGGGTGGTCCGCCGGGCCCTGCCCGAGGCCGGTCGCGTCGGTGACCCCGACACCCGCGTCCAGCCAGAACCGGCGGCGCTCGAAGGCCTGGGTGGGCAGCTCGACCCGGCGCCGGCCGAGCACGGCCGGATCGGTGACGGTGCCCGCGGTGAGCGCCGCCCAGTCCACCGCCGTGCCGCGCACGAAGGCCCGGCCCAGCGCCGTCAGGACGCCCCGGGCGGTGGGGCCCTCGCGGTCGGCGGTGGGGATGACGGCGACCGTGCCGTCGGCCTCCTCGGCGGCGAGGCACTCGGTGACCATCGGCGTCAGCACGGCCCCGGGGCCGAGTTCGACGAACTCGCTCGCCCCGGCCGCCCGCAGCGCGCCGACCGCGTCGGCGAAGCGGACGGTGCCCCGCAGGTTGGCGACCCAGTGGGCCGGATCGCGCAGGCGTTCGGGGGCGGTGAGCGCGCCGGTGACGGTGGAGACGAGCGGGATCCCCGCGCGGCGCGGGCGCAGACCGTCGACGACGGTGGCGAACTTCTCCAGCACCGGGTCCATCAGTTCGGAGTGGAAGGCGTGCGAGACCGGCAGCCGGGTGTGCCGCCAGCCGCGTTCCGCGCAGACGGCGCGGACCCGCTCGACGGCCTCCGCGGTGCCGGAGACCACCACGCTCGCGGGCCCGTTGACGGCGGCCAGGCCGACCCCGGCCAGCGGGGCCAGGACGGCGGCGGTCTCGGCCTCGCCCGCCCCGACCGCGAGCATCGCGCCGCCGGCCGGCAGCGCGGCCATCAGCCGGGCGCGGGCGGCGACCAGGGTGACGGCGTCCTCCAGGGTGAGCGCCCCGGCCACGTGCGCGGCGACGATCTCGCCCAGCGAGTGGCCGGCCACGTGGTCGGGCGCCGGCGCCCACGCGGTCCACAGCCGGTAGAGGGCCACCTCGTAGGCGAACAGGGCCGGCTGGGCGACGCCGGTGTCCTCGGCCGGCGCCGACGGCCCGTCGGGCTCGCCGAGCAGCACCTCGCGGACGGAGAACGGTGTCACGCCCTCGAAGGCGGCGCAGACCTCGTCCAGCGCGGCGGCGAACACCGGGAAGGCCTCGTACGCCTCGCGCGCGACGCCCCTGGTCCGGGTGCCCTGGCCGGTGAACAGGACGGCGGTGCGGCCGG
The DNA here is from genome assembly GCF_040296005.1 of Kitasatospora sp. NPDC002551. Classification (NCBI taxonomy): domain Bacteria; kingdom Bacillati; phylum Actinomycetota; class Actinomycetes; order Kitasatosporales; family Streptomycetaceae; genus Kitasatospora; species Kitasatospora sp. NPDC002551. Next base: position 85,947 of record NZ_JBEOWI010000032.1, read on the forward strand.
TCCGGCGCGGCGCGGCGCCCCGCGGCGCGTCCGCGGCGCCGTCCGCGACGGCGCCCAGCTCCGCGGCCCGCGCGGCGAGGTCGGACCCGACCAGGACCGCCCGGTGTTCCAGCACGGCCCGCCCCGAGGCCAGCGACCAGGCCACGTCGGCCGGCCGGGCCCCGGGGTGCGCGAGCGCCCAGTCGCGCAGCCGGGCGGCCTGGGCGCGCAGCCCGGCCCCGGTGCGCGCGCTGACCACCCACGGCACGGGGGCCGGCGACGGCGCGGCGCTCTCCTGCTCGGCGGGCGCCCGGTCCTCGGCCGGCTCCTCCTCGATGATCACGTGCGCGTTGGTGCCGCTGACCCCGAAGGAGGAGACGCCGGCCCGGCGCACCCGCTCCCCCGCCGGCCAGGCCACCGGCTCGGTCAGCAGCTCGACCGAGCCGGTCGCCCAGTCGACCACGGGCGTGGGCTCCTCGGCGTGCAGGGTGCGCGGCAGCAGGCCGTGCCGCAGCGCCAGCACCGTCTTGATGACGCCCGCCACGCCGGCGGCGGCCTGGGTGTGGCCGAGGTTGGACTTCACCGAGCCGAGACGCAGCGGCCGTCCGGCCGGCCGGTCCTGACCGTAGGTGGCGAGCAGGGCCTGGGCCTCGATCGGGTCGCCGAGCACCGTGCCGGTGCCGTGCGCCTCGACCGCGTCCACGTCCGCCGGGCTCAGCCGGGCGCCGGCGAGGGCCTGGCGGATCACCCGCTCCTGCGCCAGGTCGTTGGGCGCGGTCAGGCCGTTGGAGGCGCCGTCCTGGTTGACCGCCGACCCCCGCACCACGGCGAGCACGGAGTGCCCGTGGCGCCGCGCGTCGGAGAGCCGCTCGACCAGCAGCATGCCGACGCCCTCGCTCCAGCCGGTGCCGTCGGCCGCCGCCGAGAAGGACTTGCACCGCCCGTCCGCCGCCAGGCCCCGCTGGCGGGCGAACTCGTCGAAGGCGCCCGGGGTCGCCAGGACGGTGGCGCCGCCGGCCAGCGCGAGGTCGCACTCCCCGGCCCGCAGCGCCTGGCAGGCCAGGTGCAGGGCGACCAGCGAGGAGGAACAGGCCGTGTCGACGGTGACCGCCGCGCCCTCCAGGCCCAGGGTGTAGGCGATCCGGCCGGAGGCGACGCTGGTCAGGCTGCCGGTCAGCAGGTGGCCCTCGACCTCCTTGGGGACGCTGGGCAGCCGGGACAGGTAGTCGCTCGCGATCACCCCGACGAAGACGCCGGTCCGGCTGCCGCGCAGCGAGGTCGGATCGATCCCGGCCCGCTCGACCGCCTCCCAGGAGGCCTCCAGCAGCAGCCGCTGCTGCGGGTCCATCGCCAGCGCCTCGCGCGGCGAGATCCCGAAGAAGCCGGGGTCGAAGTCGGCCGCGTCGTCCAGGAAGCCTCCCCGGTAGGCGCTGCCGGCCGCGCTCTCGGCGTGCTCCCAGCCGCGCCCGGAGGGGATGCCGGTGATGGCGTCGCCGCCGGTGCGCACCAGCTCCCACAGCTCCTCGGGCGAGCCGACCCCGCCGGGGTAGCGGCACTGCATGCCGACGATGGCGATGGGCTCGTGCCACCGGTCCTCGGCGTCGCGCAGCAGCGTCCGGGTCTCGTGCAGCTCGTTGGCCGCACGCCGCAGGTAGTCGCGCAGTTGCTCTTCGTTCGCCATCGTTGGTCTGCTCCGTGAGTGTCCGCGAGGGACGGGGATGCCCCAGCCCCGTGATGGGTGGTCAGCGATCGGTACCGCGGTCGATGAAGTCGAACATCTCCTCGTCGGTGGCCGAACCGAATGCCTCGTGCACGACGGGGGCCTGCGGCTCCGCCGGGTCCTGCGGCCCGTCCCCGGCGAGCTCCCGCAGGCGCTGCGCCGCCTTCGCCCGGTCCTGTCCGTCGAGCAGGGCGAGCATCGCCTCGACCCGGTCGATCTCGCCGAGCACGGACTCCCAGGAGACGGTGTGCTCGCGGCGCAGCAGGGTCCGCAGGTGGCGGCCGAGGGCGGCCGGGTTCGGGTGGCTGAAGACCAGCGTGGCCGGCAGGGCCAGGCCGGTCGCGGCGCGCAGCCGGTTGCGCACCGCGAGCGCGGTGAGCGAGTCGAAGCCGAGGTCCTTGAAGGCCGTCCCGGGGTCGATCTCCTCGGGGTCGGCGTGGCCGAGCACGGCGGCGGCGCCGGTCCGTACCAGGTCGACGAAGGCCTGCTCCTGCTCGTCCTCGGGCAGGTCGAGCAGGCGGGCGGCGACGGCGGGGCCGGTCTCGGCCGGTCCTGCCGACGGGCCGCGCCGGCGGTCCGTCACCAGCCCGGTGAGCAGGGGTGCCACGCCCGGGTCCCCGCGCCGCACGGCGGCGGTGTCGACGGCGAGCGGGGTGAGCGCGGCCTCCGGGCGGCCGAGCGCCTCGTCGAGCAGCGCCAGGGCCTCGCGTTCGCCGAGGGCCACCAGGCCGTCCGGGCGGGTCTCCCCCTCGGCGTCGGCTTCGGCGTCCGGGGCCGCCCACGGCCCCCAGGCGAGCGCGAGGCCGGGCAGCCCCTGGGCGCGCCGGTGCTGGGCCAGGGCGTCGAGGAAGGCCGCTCCGGCGGCCTGACCGGCCCGGTCCGGATCGCCGGCCTGACCGGCCCAGGAGCCGTGCAGGACGAAGGCGGCGAGATCCAGGCCCCGGGTCAGTTCGTGCAGGTGCCAGGCTCCGTCGACGACCGGGCGCAGTCCGGCCCCGACGTCCGAGCCGTCGTCGCCGTCTCCGCCGTCGGTGCGCGGGGCTTCGGCCGCGTGCACCACGGCGCGCAGCGGGTGCTCGGCCGGCACGGCGGCCAGCAGCGCGGCCAGGGCGTCCCGGTCCGCCGCGTCGCAGTCGGCGAGTTCGACGGCGGCGCCGAGCCCGGTCAGCTCCTCGGCCAGCGCGGCCGTCCGCGGTGCCGTGGCGCCGGGGCCGGTGAGCAGCAGCCGGCGCACGCCGTGGACGGCCACCAGGTGGCGGGCGGTGGCGGCGCCGAGGCGGCCGGCGGCGCCGGTCACCAGGACGGTGCCGTCCGCCGGGAGGGCCGGCTGCCGCTCGCCGACGGCGGGCGCACGGCCGAGCACCGGCACGAGGACCTGCCCGGCCCGGACGGCGAACTCGGTCAGGCCCGCGTCCACGGCTGCCGCCAGGGCCTGGGGGGAGGCCTCGTGCCCGTCCAGGTCGGCGAGGACGATCCGCTCCCGGCCGGTCGAGCGCAGCAGCCCCCACAGGGCGGCGGCGGCCGGGTCGGCCACCCGGTCGCCGGGTTCGGCGAGCACCGCGCCCCGGGTGACCAGGACCAGGCGGGTGCCCTCGAAGCGCCGGTCCGTCTCGTGCTCGCGCAGTACCGCGAGCACGGTGCGGATCCGCTCGCGGACGGCCCGCGGCAGCGCCTGCCCGTCCGCCGGGGTGTCCGGCAGCAGGGCGATCCGCGCCGGAACCGGCAGTCCGGCCGCCACCGCGGCGCCCAGGGCCGCCCAGTCGGGGTGGGCGCCGGCCGCGAGTTCGCGGGCGAGCGGGCCGTCGGCGCCGAGCAGGGCCCAGGCGCCGCCGGGCGCCCCGGCGAGCGGCTGCTCCGGCGCCGCCCACTCCAGCCGGGCGAGCGCGGGGCGTTCCCGGCCGGCCGCGCGCAGGTCGGCGGCCGACCAGGAGCGCAGCCGGACGGACTCGATCGCCGCGACGGACCGCCCCTGCTCGTCGGCGAGGTGCACGGCCAGGGTGTCCGGGCCGGTGGCGCGCAGCGTGAGCCGGACGGCCGGCCGCGTCCCGGGCACGGCGGTGACGCCGTGCCAGGCGGACGGCAGGCGCACCCCGCCGTCGGCGTCGGGCTCGCCGGGGGCGAGGCCGAGCAGGGCCGCCTCCAGCAGCGCCGGGTGCAGGTCGTGGCGGGCGGTCTGCGCCTCGCCGCCGGTGTGGGCGGTCTCGGCGAAGAGGTCCTCGCCGCGGCGCCAGGCGGCCCGCATCCCGGCGAAGGCCGGGCCGAGCCGCAGGCCGGTGCGGGCGAGCCGCTCGTAGGCGTCCGCGACGGGCAGCGGGGTCGCGCCGACCGGCGGCCAGGGCTCGGGGCGGGCGGGCGGGCGGTGGCCGCCGGGGGCAACCGTGCCGGTGGCGTGCCGGGTCCAGGGGGCGTCGGCGGGCGCGTCCTCGGGCCGCGAGTGCACGCTCACGCCGCGTACGCCGGTGCCGTCCGGCACCTCCAGGGCGACCTGGACCCGGACCCCGGCCGTCGCGGGCAGCACCAGCGGGGTGTGGACGGTGAGCTCCTCCAGCACCGGGCAGCCGCTCTCGTTGCCGGCCCGCAGCGCGAGGTCGACGAGCAGGCTGCCGGGCACGGCGGCGGAGCCGAGCGCGAGGTGGTCGGCCAGCCAGGGGTGCGCGGCGGTGGAGAGCCGCCCGGTGAAGACCGTCCCGGAGCCGTCGGCGAGGTCGACGCCGGCGCCGAGCACGGGGTGCTCGACGGCGGACTGCCCCCAGCCGGCTCCGGCGGAGCCGGTGGCGGCGGTGGGCTCGATCCAGTGGCGGCGGCGCCGGAAGGGGTAGCCGGGCAGGTCGACCCGCGTCACGCCGTCATGGGCGAGCAGCCCCGGCCAGTCGACGTCCAGACCGCGGGCGTGGGCGTCGGACAGCGCGGTGACCAGCCGGTCGGCGCCGCCGTCGCCCCGGCGCAGGGTGCCGAGCACCGCCGCGGGGACGCCGAGCCCGTCGAGGGTGTCCCCGACCGGCACCAGCAGGCCGGGGTGCGGGCTGCATTCGACGAAGGCGTCGTGGCCGTCCGCGGCGGCGGCGCCGATCGCGCTCTCGAACAGGACGGTGCGGCGCATGTTCTCGAACCAGTAGGCGGCGTCCAGCGGGGTCGTGTCGTCCAGCAGCGCGCCGGTGACGGTGGAGTACATCGGGACGCGGCCCGGCAGCGGGCGCAGGTCCGCGAGCAGGCGGGTGATCTCCTCGCGGGCGGGGTCCATCTGCGCGGAGTGCGAGGCGTAGGCGGCGGGCACCCAGCGGGCGCGGGTGCCGGCCGCCTCGCAGCGGGCCGCGATCGCGGCCAGGGCGTCCGTGTCGCCGGAGAGCACCACGCCCGTCGGGCTGTTCACGGCGCCGAGCGACACCAGGCCGGCGGCGCCGGCCGCGTCGATCTCGGCGCGGGCCAGTGCCGGGGTCAGGGCCACCGCGAGCAGGCCGCCGCGGCAGGCGTCGACCGTCTGCACGGCCCGCACCCGCATCACCGCGACCCGGGCGGCGTCCGCCAGGGAGAGCCGGCCGGCCACGTACGCGGCGGCGGCCTCGCCCTGGGAGTGGCCGATCACGGCGGCCGGGCGCACCCCGCAGGATTCCCACCAGCGGGCGAGGCCGACCATCACGGCGAACAGGACGGGGTGCAGCACCTCGACCCGGGCGAGCGTCCGTTCGGTGTGCTCGTCGGTGCCGCGCAGCACGTCGAGCAGCGACCAGCCGGTGACCAGCGGGTCGACGGCCTCCGCGCACTCGGCCACCGCCTGCGCGAACACCGGGCTGACGTCCAGGAGTTCGGCCGCCATGCCGAGCCACTGGGAGCCCTGGCCGGGGAACACGAAGACCGGTCCGGGACCGGCGACCAGGACGCCCGGGGCCTCCACCGCTCCGTCGGCCAACTCGCCCAGCGAGGCGAGAAGTTCGGCGGTGTCGCGACCGCGGGCCACCGCCCGGTGGTCGAAGGCTGCCCGGCCGGTGGCCAACGACCAGGCGACGTCGGCGGGTTCGGCCTCCGGGTGGCGCAGGTACCAGTCCCGCAGCCGGGCGGCCTGGGCACGCAGCGCCTCGCCGGTGCGGGCGGACAGCGGCCACGGCACCACGCCGGCCACGCCCGGCGCCTGCGGGGCGGGGTGCGCGGCCCGGTCGGGCTCCGGCTCCTCGGCGGGGGCCTGTTCCAGGATGATGTGCGCGTTGGTGCCGCTGACGCCGAAGGAGGAGACGGCGGCGCGGCGCGGGCGGCCGGTCTGCGGCCAGGCCCGGTGCTCGGTGGCCAGCGCGACGTGGCCGGAGGCCCAGTCGACGTGCGGGGTCGGCTCGTCGGCGTGCAGGGTGCGCGGCAGTTCGCCGTGGCGCAGGGCGAGCACCATCTTGAGCACGCCCGCGATGCCGGCGGCGGACTGGGTGTGGCCGATGTTGGACTTGATCGAGCCGAGCCACAGCGGCCGGTCGGCGGTGTGCTCGCGGCCGTACACGGCGAGCAGGGCCTGCGCCTCGATCGGGTCGCCGAGCCGGGTGCCGGTGCCGTGCGCCTCGACCGCGTCGACGTCGGCCGGGGTGAGCCCGGCGTTGCCGAGCGCCTGGCGGATGACCCGCTGCTGGGACGGCCCGTTGGGCGCGGTGAGCCCGTTGGAGGCGCCGTCCTGGTTGGTCGCGGAGCCGCGCACGACGGCGAGGACGCGGTGCCCGCAGCGCCGGGCGTCGGAGAGCCGCTCGACGAGCACGAGGCCGGCGCCCTCGCCCCAGCCGGTGCCGTCGGCCGCCGCCGCGAAGGGCTTGCAGCGGCCGTCCGGCGCCAGTCCGCGCTGACGGCTGAACTCGACGAAGGCGTGCGGCGAGGTGAGCACCGCGACGCCGCCGGCGAGGGCGAGGTCGCACTCGCCGGAGCGCAGCGCGGCGGCCGCGAGGTGCAGGGCGACCAGCGAGGAGGAGCAGGCGGTGTCGACGGTGACGGCCGGGCCTTCGAGGCCGAGCACGTAGGAGACCCGGCCGCTGATGACGCTGGTGGCGGTGCCGGTGAGCAGGTAGCCCTCCTGGCCCTCGGCGACGGCGCCCGAGGCGGTGTGGTAGTCCTGCGCCATCGCGCCGACGAACACGCCGGTGGCGGAGCCGCGCAGCGAGGTGGGGTCGATGCCGGCGTGCTCGAAGGTCTCCCACGCGGTCTCCAGCAGGACGCGCTGCTGGGGGTCCATCGCGGCGGCCTCGCGCGGCGAGATGCCGAAGAACTCGGCGTCGAAGGCGACGGCGTCGTCGATGAAGCCGCCCTCGTGCACGTAGGACTTGCCGGGGCGGTCGGGGTCGGGGTCGAAGAGGGTGTCGAGGTTCCAGCCGCGGTCGCGCGGGAACGGCGTGATGGCGTCGGCGCCCTCGGCGAGCATCCGCCACAGGTCGTGCTCGTCGGAGACGCCGCCCGGGTAGCGGCAGCCCAGGCCGACGATGACCACCGGGTCGTCGGCGGTGTCGGGGGTGCGCGGCGCGGGCAGGGCGGGCGCGGAGTGGTCGGGGGCGCCGAGGAGTTCGGCGCCGATGTGCTCGGCGAGCGCCTCGGGGGTCGGGTGGTCGAAGACCAGGGTGACGGGCAGCCGCAGCCCGGTCGCGGCGGAGAGCCGGTTGCGCAGTTCGACGGCGGTGAGGGAGTCGAAGCCGAGCGCCTTGAACGGGCGTCCGCGCTCGATCGTCTCGGCGCCGGCGTGGCCGAGGACGGCCGCGGTCTCCTGGCGGACCAGGGTGGTGAGGGTCTGCCGGCGCCGGTCCCCGGGCAGCCGGGCGAGGCGCTGCGCGAACGCGGCCGTGTCCGGGTCGGGTCCGGCGGCGGCCCGCCGGGGCCGGGCCCGGACCAGGTCGCGCAGCAGGGCGGGGACGCCGTCGGCCCCGCGCAGCGCGGCGAGGTCCAGGTGGGCGAGCACCGCGGCCGGGTGGTCGGCGGCGCGCGCGGCGTCGTACAGCGCGAGCGCGTGGCCGGTCTCCAGGGCGGCGACGCCGGTGCGGGCGATGCGGTCGAGGTCGGCCCGCTCCAGGTGGCCGGTCATCCCGCTGGCCTGGGCCCACAGCCCCCAGGCCAGCGAGGTGGCGGCCAGGCCCCGGGAGCGCCGGTGCTGGGCGAGCGCGTCCAGGTAGGCGTTGGCGGCCGCGTAGTTGGCCTGTCCGGCGCCGCCGAAGGTGCCCGCCATCGAGGAGAAGAGCACGAACTCGGCGAGGTCCCGGCCGACCGTCAGCTCGTGCAGGTTCCGGGCGGCGTCGGTCTTGGGGCGCAGCACCCGGTCGAGCTGCTCGGGGGTGAGCGCGTGCACGGCGGCGTCGTCGATGGCGCCGGCCGCGTGCACCACGGCGGTGAGCGGGTGCCCGGGGTCGACGCCGGCGAGCAGGGCGGCCAGCGCCTCCCGGTCGGCGGCGTCGCAGGCCTCGATCCGCACCTCGGCGCCGAGGGCGGTGAGCTCGGCGGCGAGTTCGGCCGCGCCCTCGGCCTCCGGGCCCCGGCGGCTGGTGAGCAGCAGGTGCCGGGCGCCGTGTTCGGTGACGAGGTGGCGGGCGAGCAGGGCGCCGAGGGTGCCGGTGCCGCCGGTGATCAGGACGGTGCCGTCGGGGTCGGCGGCGGCGCCGGTGACGGTGGGCGGCAGGGTCAGCACGATCTTGCCGGTGTGCCGGGCCTGGCTCAGGTGGCGGAAGGCGGCGACGGCGTCGCGGACGTCCCAGGTGGTGACGGGCAGCGGGGCGAGCGTGCCGTCGGCGAACAGGGCGCCGAGTTCGGTCAGGATCTGCTGGATGCGGTCGGCGCCCGCGTCCATCAGGTCGAACGCCCGGTAGTCGGTGCCGGGGTGGGCGGCGGTCACCGCGTCGCGGTCGCGGATGTCGGTCTTGCCCATCTCCAGGAACCGGCCGCCGGGGCCGAGCAGGCGCAGCGAGGCGTCGACGTAGTCCTGGGCGAGCGAGTTGAGCACGAGGTCGAAGCCCCGCCCGTCGCGGGCGGTGCGGAACCGCTCCTCGAAGCCGAGGTCGCGGGAGGAGGCGAGGTGCTCGTCGTCCAGCCCGAGGGCGCGCAGCACCGGCCACTTGGCGGGCGAGGCGGTGCCGTGGACCTCCAGGCCCCAGTGGCGGGCGAGTTGCAGCGCCGCCATGCCGACGCCGCCGCTCGCGGCGTGCAGCAGCAGCGACTCGCCCGGCCGGACCCGGCCGAGGTCGACCAGGCCGTAGTAGGCCGTGAGGTAGACCACCGGCACGCTCGCCGCCTGCGGGTACGTCCAGCCGGCCGGGACGGGGGCGAGCAGGCGGCGGTCGGTGACCGCGAGCGGGCCGGTGCCGCCGGAGAACAGACCCATGACGCGGTCGCCGGGAGCGAGGTCGTGGACCTCGGCGCCGACCTCGACCACCACGCCGGCGCCCTCGCCGCCGGGCGGGCGGGTGTCGGTCACCATGCCGAGGGCGACCACGACGTCGCGGAAGTTGAGGCCCGCGGCGCGCAGCGCGACCCGGACCTCGCCGGGGGCGAGCGGGCGGACGCCGTCCTCGTGGGGCAGCAGGGCCAGGCCGTCGATGGTCCCGGTGCCGGTCAGGTCGAGGCGCCAGGCGTCGGTGCCGGCGGGCACCGCCAGGCGCTCCGCCGGGCGGCTCCGGGCGAGCCGGGGCGCGGCCGCGGTGCCGGAGCGCAGGGCGAGCTGGGGCTCGCCGCAGGCCAGGGCCGCGCCGAGGGCGGCGTGCGAGTCGGGGTGCCGGTCGAGGTCGACCAGCACGATCCGGCCGGGGTGCTCGGTCTGCGCGGAGCGCACCAGGCCCCAGACCGCGGCCGCGCCGAGGTCGTCGACCGCCTCCCCGTACGGGCCGGGAACGGCGCCGCGGGTGAGCACCACCAGCGGGGTGGCGGCGAACCGTTCGGCGGCGAGCCAGGACTGCAGGAACGCCAGCACCCGCCGGGTGGCGGTGTGGACGGCGCGCGGGCCGCCGTCGGTGGCGCAGGTGAGCGCGACGGCGTCGGGCAGCGGGGCTCCGGGGTCGGGCGCGGCCGGGTCGGCCAGGGCGCTGACGGTGGCGCCGGCCGCGCGCAAAGCCGCCTCGGCCCCGAGCTCGTCGGGCCCGGCCAGCACCCAGTTGCCGAGCGGGGCGGGCTGCGGCAGCGTCAGCGGCGGCCAGGCGACGGGGTGGAGGTCCAGCTCGGCGCCGGTCGGGACGGGGGCGAGGCCGCCCGCGGCGAGCGGCCGGGAGAGCAGCGTGTCGACGGTGGCGACGGGGGCGCCGGCCGGGTCGGTCAGGGCGAGGGTGACGGCGTCCGGGCCGGTGCGGCCGAGCCGTACGCGCAGGGTGCGGGCACCGACCGCGTACAGGCGCACGCCCGTCCAGGCGAACGGGAGGCCGATGCCCCGGCCCTCACCGTCCGCGCCGTCGAGCGCCCCGGCGGTGTGCAGGGCGGCGTCGAGCAGCGCGGGGTGCAGCGCGAACCGTCCGGCGTCGTGGTCGTCCCCGGGCAGGGCGACCTCGGCCAGCAGGTCGCCGCCGTGCCGCCAGGCGGCGCGCACGGCGCGGAACAGCGGGCCGTACTGGTAGCCGGCGGCGGCCAGCCGCTCGTAGAGGCCGTCGGTGTCCAGCGGTTCGGCGCCGGGCGGCGGCCAGGCCGCGTCGTCGGCGGCGGGCTCCTCACCGGGCCGGGCGGGCGCGAGGACGCCGGCGGCGTGCCGGGTCCACGGGCCCGGCTCGGCGGTGTCGGGGCGCGCGTGCACGGTGAGCGCGCGGCGCCCGTCCTCGTCCGGGGTGTCGAGCTGGACCTGGAGCTGGACGGCCGCGCGCTCGCGCAGGGTCAGCGGCGCCTCCAGGGTGAGCTCCTCGATCACCGTGCAGTCGGCCGACTGCCCGGCCTGGAGGGCGAGTTCGACGATCGCGGTGCCGGGGAGCAGCACCGTGCCGAGCACGGCGTGGTCGGCGAGCCAGGGATGGGTGGGCAGCGAGATCCGGCCGGTGAGCAGGTGCCGGTCGTCCCCGGCCTGGGCGAGAGCGGCGCCGAGCAGCGGGTGGTCGGCGGAGCGCAGCCCGAGCCCCTCGGCGTCGGCGGCGGCCGGGGCGGGCTCCAGCCAGTAGCGCTCGCGCTGGAAGGCGTAGGTGGGCAGTTCGGTGCGCGGCGGCGTGCGGTGCGCGTGCAGCGCCGCCCAGTCGACGGGCACACCGCGCACGGACAGGCCGGCCGCCGCGGTCAGCAGGCGCGCCAGGGTGTCCGCGTCGCGCTGGAGCGAGCCGACGACCAGGGCGTCCGTCCCGGCCTCCTGGGCGGTCTGCTCGACGGCCGGGGCCATCACCGGGTGCGGGCTGGTCTCGACCAGCGTGGTGCAGCCGTCGCGCAGCAGCGCGCGGGTGGCCCGCTCGAAGGCGACGGTCTCGCGCAGGTTGCGGTACCAGTACCCGGCGTCCAGTGCGGCGCCGTCGAGCGGCTCGCCGGTGACGGTCGAGTAGAACGCCACCGCCGGGGTCGGCCGTGGTGCGATGTCGCCGATGCCGGCGAGGAGTTCGTCGCGGACGCGCTCGACGGCGGCGGAGTGCGCGGCGTAGTCGACCGGCAGCCGGCGGGTCCGCAGGCCCTGGGCCTCGCACCGCTCGTGCAGCTCGTCCAGGGCGGCGGCGTCGCCGGAGACGACCACCGCGCCCGGTCCGTTGACGGCCGCGATGCCGATCCGCCCGGGCAGGCCGGCGAGCAGTTCCTCGGCCTGTCCGGCCGCGGCGGCCAGCGACATCATGCCGCCGCCGCCCGCGATGGCCCGCAGGGCCCGGCTGCGCAGCGCGACGATCCGGGCGGCCTCCTCCAGGGTGAGCGCGCCGGCCACCTGGGCGGCGGCGATCTCGCCCTGCGAGTGGCCGACGACGGCGGCCGGTTCGACGCCGAGCGAGCGCCACACCGCGGCGACGGACACCATGACGGCGAACAGCGCGGGCTGGACGACGTCCACGCGTTCCAGCGAGGCCGCGCCGGGGCGCCGGCGCAGCACGTCGAGCAGCGACCAGTCGGTGTGCGGGGCGAGGGCGGCGTCGCAGGCGCGGATGTGCTCGGCGAACACCGGGGACTCGGCCAGCAGCCGGGTGCCCATGCCGGCCCACTGCGAGCCCTGCCCGCCGAAGACGAAGACCGTCCGGCCGGGCTGCCCGGCGGCGCCGGTGACCAGCCCGGGGTGTGCCGCGCCGGTGCTCAGCGCGTCGAGTGCGGCGAGGAGTTCGGCCGGTTCTTCGGCGACGAGCGCGGCGCGGTGGTCGAGCGCGGCGCGGGTGGTGGCGAGCGCGTGGGCGGTGTCGGCGGGCCGGACGGCCGGATGCTCCGCCAGGTGGGCGCGGAGCCGGGCGGCCTGGTCGCGCAGGGCGGCCGGGGTCGCGCCGGACAGCGGCCAGACCAGCGCGGACGGCTCCGGCTCCGGCTCGGGCAGCGGCGCCGCGGCCTCCCCGGCCGGGTCGCCCTGCTCCAGGATCACGTGCGCGTTGGTGCCGCTGACGCCGAAGGAGGACACCCCGGCCCGGCGGGGCCGGCCCTCCCGCGGCCAGGGCGCCGGCTCGGTGAGCAGCGAGACGGCGCCGGACGCCCAGTCGACGTGCGGGGTGGGCGCGTCCACGTGCACGGTGGCGGGCAGTTCGCCGTGCCGCATCGCCATGATCATCTTGATCACGCCGGCCACGCCGGCGGCGGCCTGGGTGTGGCCGAGGTTGGACTTCACCGAGCCGAGCCGCAGTGGCCGTTCGGCCGGCCGGTCCTGACCGTAGGTGGCGAGCAGCGCGTGCGCCTCGATCGGGTCGCCGAGGGCGGTGCCGGTGCCGTGCGCCTCGACCGCGTCGACCTCGGCCGGGGTGAGCCCGGCCTGGGCGAGCGCGTCGCGGATCACCCGTTCCTGGGCGAGTCCGTTGGGGGCGGAGAGGCCGTTGCTCGCGCCGTCCTGGTTGACCGCGCTGCCCCGGACCACCGCGAGGACGGGGTGGCCGTTGCGCCGCGCGTCGGAGAGCCGTTCGACCAGCAGCAGGCCCACTCCCTCCGACCAGGCCGTGCCGTCGGCGCCGGCCGCGAAGGACTTGCAGCGCCCGTCCGGGGCCAGGCCCCGCTGGCGGGAGAACTCGACGAAGGTCGACGGGCTCGACATCACCGTCACCCCGCCGGCCAGGGCGAGGTCGCACTCGCCCCGGCGCAGCGCCTGGCAGGCCAGGTGCAGCGCGACCAGCGAGGAGGAGCAGGCGGTGTCGACCGTCACGGCCGGGCCCTCCAGGCCCAGGGCGTAGGCCACCCGGCCGGAGGCGATGCTGCCGGCGCTGCCGTTGCCGAGGTAGCCGTCGACGCCCTCGGGGACGGCGGCCAGCCGGGACGCGTAGTCGGCGTACATCAGGCCGGCGAAGACGCCGGTGCGGCTGCCGCGCAGCGAGCGCGGGTCGATGGACGCCCGCTCGATCGCCTCCCAGGAGGCCTCCAGCAGCAGGCGCTGCTGCGGGTCCATGGCCAGCGCCTCGCGCGGGCTGATCCCGAAGAACCCGGGGTCGAAGCGGTCGGCGTCGTACAGGAACCCGCCTTCGCGGACGTACGAGGTGCCGGGGTGGTCCGGGTCGGGGTGGAACAGGTTCTCGACGTCCCAGCCGCGGTTGTCGGGGAAGGCCGAGATGGCGTCGGTGCCCTCGTGCACCAGCCGCCAGAGGTCCTCCGGGCTCGCCACCCCGCCGGGGTAGCGGCAGCCGGCGGCGACGATCGCGATCGGCTCCTCACTCACCGGGGACGCGGCGGCCGCGCGCGGGCGGCGCGGCGCGTCGAGCAGTTCGGCGCGCAGGTGCCGGCCGAGGGCGCCCGCGGACGGGTGGTCGAAGAGCACGGTGGCGGGCAGGCGCAGGCCGACCGCGCCGTTCAGCCGGTTGCGCAGTTCGAGCGCGGCGAGCGAGTCGAGGCCCAGTTCGCTGAACGCGCGGTCCGGGTCGATCGCCCCGCCGTCCGGGTGGCCGAGGACGGCGGCGGCGTGGGCGCGCACCAGGTCGACCAGTTGCCGTTCCTGCTCGGCCGCCGGGGCGGCGGCCAGCCGGCGGACCAGCGCGCGGCCGGTGTCCGGGGCCGGGTGCCCGGTCCCGGAGCGGCGGGCGGCCAGGCCGGCCAGGACGGGCGGCAGGTCGTCCCCGTCGAGGCGGGCCGGGTCGAGCCGGACCGGGGCCAGGACGGCCTCCGGGCGGGCCAGCGCCGCGTCGAGCAGGGCGAGGCCGAGCCCGGTGTCCAGCGGCTCGACCCCGGAGCGGGCCATCCGCTGCCGGTCGGTCGCGCCGAGGCCCGCGGTGAGCGCGCTGTCCTGCTCCCACAGGCCCCACTGCAGCGAGACGGCGGGCAGGCCGAGGGAGCGGCGCCGCTGCGCGAGCGCGTCGAGCACCAGGTTGGCGGCGGAGTAGGCGGCCTGGCCCGGGTTGCCGGTGAGGCCGGCGGCCGAGGAGAACAGCACGAACGCCCGCAGGTCCGGACCGGCCGTCAGCTCGTGCAGGTGCAGTGCCGCCTCGGCCTTGGGCCGCAGGACGCGCGCCACCCGCTCGGGGGTCAGTGCCGGGAGCAGGCCGTCGTCGACCACGGCCGCCAGGTGGACCACCGCGGTGAGCGGGTGCTCGGCCGGGACGGCCGCGAGGACCCTCGCCAGCTCGGCGCGGTCGGCGACGTCGCAGGCGGCGAAGGTGGCCCGCGCACCGGCTGCGGCGAGCTCGGCCCGCAGCTCCGGCGCCCCAGGGGCGTCGGCGCCGCGCCGGGACACCAGCAGCAGGTGCCGCACGCCGTGCGCCGCGACGAGGTGGCGGGCCACCAGGGCGCCCAGGGTTCCGGTGCCGCCGGTGACCAGCACGGTGCCGCCGTCGGCGAGCTCCGGCGGGGTGGGGGCAACCGGGAGGGCCGGTGCCCGGCGCAGCCGGGGCACCAGCAGGGCCGTGCCGCGCAGCGCGGCCTCGGGCAGGGCGCCGGCCGCGGCGATCGCGGCGAGTCGGGCGTCGAGCCGGGCGTCGGCGGGGTCGGTGCCGTCCGGCCGCCCGGCACCCGTCTCCAGGTCGAGCAGGGCGAAGCGGTCGGGATGCTCCGAGCGCGCGGACCGGATCAGGCCCCACACCGCGGCGGCGGCCGGGTCCGGTACCTCGGTGCCGTCCGCGGCGAGCGCGCCGCGGGTCGTGACCACCAGGCGCGCGGCGGCGAACCGTTCGTCCGCGAGCCAGGCCTGCGCGACGGCGAGCGCCTCGTGCACGGCCGCCCCGACGGCCTCCGGCCCCGCGGCCGGGTCCGGGCCGGGCCGGGGGGCGAGCAGGACCGCGGCGGGCAGCGGCGCGCCGGCGTCGACCGCCGCGGCCAGCGCGGCGAGGTCCGGGTACCGGGGGGCGGCGAAGCGTGCCGCGAACGCGGCCGGCTCCGGGTCGCTCCCGCCGCCCAGGACCGCCCAGCCCGTCGGCGGCTCGACGGCCGGGGCCTGGACCCACTCCAGGTCGTAGAGGTGCTCGGTGGCGGGCGCCGCGGCCGTCGGCAGCTGGTCCCGGGAGAGCGCGCGCACCGTCAGGGTCTCGACGGAGAGGACGGCCCGGCCGTCCGGGTCCACCGCCGCGATGGCGATCGTGTCGGCGTCCAGCGGCAGCAGGCGCACCCGCAGCGCCCGGACCCCGCCCGCGTGCAGGTGCACGCCGCGCCAGGAGAACGGCAGCCTCACCCGGGCTCCTGGGTCGTCGGCCCCCTCGGCCGCCGCCCCGGTCGCCGCCTCGGCCGCCGTCGCGGTCAGCCCGAGCGGATGCAGGGCGGCGTCGATCAGGGCGGGGTGCAGTCCGAACCGGCCGCCGGCCGCCTCCTCGGGGAGGACGATCTCGGCGAACAGCTCGGAGCCGCGCTGCCAGGCCGCCCGCAGCCCGTGGAAGGCCGGGCCGTAGCGCACCCCGGCGTCGGCCGCGTCGGCGTACAGCTCGTCCACCTCGACCGGCTCAGCGCCGGCCGGCGGCCAGACGGCGAGCGCCCGCTGCTCCGGCGTGCCCTCGGCGTCCGCGGGGTCCTGGCCGGGCGTCAGAGCGCCGGTGGCGTGCAGCGTCCAGGCGTCCTCCGGCCCGGCGGGTCCTTCGGCGCGCTCGGGGCGGGCGTGCACGGTGACCGGCCGCAGGCCGGACGCGTCGGGCGCGCCGACGGTGACCTGCACCTGCACTCCCCCGGCCTTCGGCACGGCCAGCGGTGCCACCAGCGTCAGTTCGTCCACGCGTGCGCAGCCGAGCCGGGTGCCGGCGTGCAGCGCGAGTTCGAGGAAGGCCGCCCCGGGCACCAGCACGGTGTCGAGCACCGCGTGGTCGGCGAGCCACGGGTGGGTGTCGAGCGAGAGGCGCCCGGTGAACAGCACGCCGTCGCCGTCCGCGAGGCCGACCACCGCGCCCAGCAGCGGGTGGTCCACCGCGCCCTGTCCCAGGCCCGCGGCATCGCCCGCGCCGGTACCGGCGTCCAGCCAGAAGCGCTGCCGCTCGAACGCGTACGTCGGCAGCTCGCCGGTGCGGCGGCGGGCGGTGGCCGCGTCGACGCCCGTCACCGCCGTCCAGTCGACCGCTCCGCCGCGGACGAACAGCCGGGCCAGCGCCGTCCGCAGGGTCTCGATCCGGTCCCGCTCCCGGTGCTGGGCGGGGACGGTGGCGGTGTCCGTGCCGGCCGTGCACTCCGCCACCATCGGCGTCAGCGCCGCCTCCGGACCCAGCTCGACGAACACCGAGGCACCCACACCCCGGGCCGAGGCCACCGCGTCCGCGAAACGCACCGGCTCACACACCTGCCGCACCCAGTACTCCGGGTCACACACCTCCGCCGCCGTCGCGATACGACCCGTCACATCCGACGCCAGCGGGATCAACGGCTCCCTCAGCTCAATACCCGCCACCACCTCCCGCAGCCGCCCCAGAACCGGCTCCATCAGCACCGAATGGAACGCGTGCGACACCGCCAGCCGCGACGAGCGCCACCCCCGCTCCCCGCACAACACCCGAACCGCCTCCACCGCCCCGGCCTCACCCGAGACCACCACCGACGCCGGACCGTTCACCGCCGCGATCCCCACCACACCCACACGACCCTCGGCCAGCAACGCCACCACCTGCGCCTCACTCGCCCCCACCGCCAACATCGCCCCACCCAACGGCAGCTCACCCATCAACCGGGCCCGCGCCGCCACCAGAGCAACCGCACCCTCCAACGAGAACACCCCCGCCACATACGCCGCCACGATCCCGCCCAGCGAATGCCCCAGCACCACCTCCGGCACCGCAACCCACGAACGCCACAACCGGTACAACGCCACCTCGAACGCGAACAGCACCGGCTGCACCACAGCCGTACCATCCCCAACCACCTCCCCCGGCTCCCCCAGCAACACCCCCCGCACCGAGAACGGCACCACCCCCTCGAACACCCCACACACCTCGTCCACCGCCGCAGCGAACACCGGGAACGAGTCGTACAACACCCGCCCCACACCCGCACACCGCACACCCTGACCCGTGAAGACCAGCGCGGTCCGTGCCGCGCCGCGCGCCACGGTGCCGGTCACCACGCCGGCGGGCTCGGCCTCGCCGGCCGCCAACGCGGCCAGACCCACCGCCAGTTCCGCGGTGTCCCCGCCGAGGACCACCGCCCGGTGTGCCATGGGGGTGCGCCCCGAGGCCAGCACGGCCGCCACCTCGGCGATCCGGGCCTCCGGGTGCTCGCCGGCCCAGTCGCGCAGCCGGGCCGCCTGGGCCCGCAGTCCGGTCGCGGTGCGCGCGGAGACCACCCACGCGGCGGGCGCGTCCCGCTCCGGGAGGGTGTCCTGGTCGCCCTGTTGCGGGGCCTGTTCGAGGATCACGTGCGCGTTGGTGCCGCTGATCCCGAACGAGGACACCCCGGCCCGGCGCGGCCGGTCCGTCTCCGGCCACTCCACCGCCTCCGCCAGCAGCTCGACCGCGCCCGCCGACCAGTCCACGTGCGGCGACGGCGCGTCCACGTGCAGTGACTTCGGCAGCACGCCGTGCCGCATCGCCATCACCATCTTGATCACACCCGCC